>NZ_JAOQKI010000007.1:0-159129 GCF_025567465.1 Roseburia amylophila | reverse complement strand
AGTGACCTCCATAAGATGGATAAATCTTTTACAGAATGGGATTAGCCATCAACACGTTTTGTCCTATAACCCGAAAAATCGCATGCTTGCATGCGGATTTGGCGAGCACCGCGATAACTCGAGAAACTCGCAAAGCGTGTTTCTCGTAGTTACAGGAAATTGCTTTCCTGTAAAGTAAAAAACGCTCCGTGAGAAACTCTCAAAGTATGTTTCTCGTAGCTGACAGGCATTTGTAAGAAACTGACAGTGATGCATCTTATTCGCCCGGATGAAAATTCTGGTAGAAATCAATAAATAATTCCAAGGATTTCGAAGGCTTTAAGGTGTTTTTATAAGCGAAGCCAATTTCACGCTTGTGAATTGGAAAACCAAGTGGAATCTCTAATAACTCTTTATTTGCAAGTTCGTTCTGGACAAATTGGCGGATGACGCAGGCAACACCCAGGTTGGTTTTTGCAAAGTCAATTAAGAGGTCCATCGTAGAGACTTCGATTAAATCTCTGGTCTCAATTTTATTTTCCTGTAAATAATCATCAATATACTGACGGGTCATGTTGTGCTTATCAAGAAGCATCAGTGTAGAATGCTGTAAGATTGCATCGGAAGAAATGCCCCTTGCATTCAATACGTTTAAGTAAGCTTCCGTTGCAACAAAAATATCTTCAATTTCAGCCACATTGCTGAAATTTAAAGTCTTCTGGTTTTCCGGCCTTGCAATCAGACCGATATCAATTTTGTTTTCTTCTAACATCTGTAAGGATTCGTTGGTAGACTGGCATACGATAGAAATATTAATATGCGGATAACGTTTTGTGAAATCCTTTAAATAAGGCAGAAGCATGTATTTGCAGAGTGTGGAACTGACACCGATTTTTAAGTGGCCGACACCAAGCTCTAAGGAGTTCTTTAATTTATCTTCCCCTAAAGTCAGAGTTTCGAAAGCGGAACTGACATGAGTAAAAAGTAGTTCGCCTTCTTCGGTCAGCAATACGCCGCGGGAACTTCGGCGGAAGAGTTCGCAGCCCAGGCTTTCCTCTAGTTTCTGTATGGATTTACTGATGGCAGGCTGGCTGATATAAAGCTCTTTGGCTGCCTTTGATATATTCTGTGTTTTTGCTACGGTATAGAAAATACGGTAACTGGATAAACTCTGTAACATTTATAGATCCCTCCGTGTTTATAACTAAAAATCATAATAAATATGTTTAATATGTATTTCCATTATACCACTAGCTGTGCTATAATAGCAACTGTATAGAAAAAATGATTTAATTTCAGGAGGAATTTCAAATGGGAATGACAATGACACAGAAGATTCTTGCGGCACATGCGGGACTTGATTCTGTTCAGGCTGGCCAGTTGATTGAAGCAGATTTAGACTTGGTATTGGGAAATGATATCACTTCACCGGTGGCTATCCATGAGATAGAGAAAATGAAAGTAGACGGAGTGTTCCATAAGGATAAAATCGCACTGGTTATGGACCACTTTGTACCAAATAAAGACATCAAATCTGCACAGCATTGTAAATGCGTCAGAGAGTTTGCATGCAAAAACGAAATCACCAACTACTTTGATGTAGGAGAAATGGGTATCGAACATGCACTTCTTCCGGAAAAAGGACTGACTGTTGCAGGAGATGTTATTATCGGAGCAGATTCACATACCTGTACTTATGGAGCATTGGGAGCATTTTCCACCGGTGTTGGAAGTACTGATATGGCGGCAGGAATGGCAACCGGAAAAGCATGGTTTAAAGTACCATCCGCGATTAAATTCAACATCACAGGAAAACCAGCACCATGGATTAGCGGTAAAGATGTTATTTTACATATCATCGGAATGATTGGTGTGGATGGAGCATTATATAAGTCTATGGAATTCGTAGGTGATGGTATCCGGTATCTTTCCATGGATGACCGTTTTACCATTGCAAATATGGCAATTGAAGCCGGCGGAAAGAACGGAATCTTCCCGGTAGACGAGAAAGCAGAAGCATATATGAAAGAGCATTCCAAGCGCCCTTATAAAGTATATGAAGCAGATGAGGATGCTGTATATGATGAGGAGTATACCATTGACCTTAGTACACTTCGCCCAACCGTAGCATTTCCACATCTTCCGGAAAATACAAAGACCATTGATGAAGTAGGCGACATTACTATTGATCAGGTAGTAATCGGTTCCTGTACGAATGGAAGATTAGATGACCTTAAGATTGCAGCTTCTATCCTGAAAGGAAAGAAAGTAAAGAAAGGTTTACGTGTAATCGTAATTCCTGCAACCCAGCAGATTTATCTGGATGCTATGGAAGCCGGATATATCAGAACCTTTATTGAAGCAGGTGCTATTGTCAGCACACCGACCTGCGGACCTTGCCTTGGTGGCTATATGGGAATCCTTGCTGAGAATGAAAGATGCGTATCTACAACCAACCGTAACTTTGTGGGACGTATGGGACATGTGGATTCGGAAATTTATCTGGCAAGCCCGGCAGTTGCAGCAGCAAGTGCAATTACAGGAAAGATTTCCAGCCCGGAAGAAGTATAGGAGGATTAGAACATGAAAGCAGCAGAAGGAAAAGTATTTAAATTCGGTGACAACGTAGACACGGATGTTATTATACCGGCAAGATATCTGAATTCTTCCGACCCTAAGGAACTTGCCTTACATTGTATGGAAGATATTGATAAGGAATTCGTAAATAAAGTATCTGCAGGAGATATTATTGTAGCGGAGAAGAACTTTGGATGCGGTTCATCCAGAGAACATGCACCAATTGCAATTAAAGCCGCTGGTGTAAGCTGCGTCATAGCAGAGACTTTTGCACGTATTTTCTATCGTAATGCAATCAATATCGGACTTCCGATTATTGAATGTAAGGAAGCAGCTTTGGAAATCAAAGCAGGAGATGAGGTAGAGGTAAATTTTGATACTGGTGTCATTACCGACAAGACCACTGGAAAGAGTTTCCAGGGTCAGGCATTCCCACCATTTATGCAGAAGATTATCGATTGCGGGGGACTGGTAAATTACATCAATCAGAAATAGCAGAAAGTGTAGAAAGATAATTGATATATTTTGGAGAGATTTTAAGATTAGTATAAATTTCTGCATATTCTCTAGCGGATAGCTCTGTAATATAGTTTTCTTCAAAATTCTTATGAATACCGGCTGCCTTTGCCAGATCAACAGCTTTGTTGTAGGCAATGGCAGCTTTTTCTTCGGAAGAATAAGTACCAATGGAATAATTGCCATTGATATGGATAAAAGCCTGATAACGGAGGAGTCCATTGTGCTCTGTTTGTACAACTCCACGGTAGCGGTTAATGACAATAATATTGGCATAGCTGTAATCGAAGGGGTTACCATTGGCGAAAGTGTAATCTACATCCAGTACCGCATGATTACGGACTCCATAGCGGGAGAGAATCCCGGTCTGCATGCCGTATTCATTTACAAAAAGCCGACCACCACGCTGCATAATCTTGTGGCTGGAATAAAAGAATAAATCATCAATATCAAATTTATATTCCGTCTGTGGTGCGAGAAAATAGAGAAAATAATTCTGCTTCAGATAAATCGGATTCTTGATATAGACGCCATTGTCACGGAAATTTAAAAGTGTAATGGCTTTGGCAAAATCTAAAAGTTTAATATATGCGGTATAATTTTCCAGTGTGATTTCGGACTCAGAAAGTAGAGAAGTCCCCTCTTTATAGGCAAGATGGGCTTCTTCTTCCGTTGGAAAGCTTCCAAGACTGATATGTTTTCTTTTATAGGTAAGGCTGGAACGGTAGTAGATGGTTCCGTCTTTTGTTTTGGCTGAAAAAGCACCGGAAAGCATGGTAAATCCTCACATTCTAAAATTCTTAGCTACAAATCATCTGTAAGAAGCTGCCGGTGGCGAGTTCTTACGGTAAGTATCACTTTGAGTATAACATTTTTAGGAAAGCATGAAAACAGGAAAATATCTTAAGAAAATATCAAACTTTTGAAATGAAAAATATGCTATGATACCAATATATATTGGAAATTGCAAGGATATAAAAATTCGTGGAAATATCAGGAATATTTGGCGGCGTTATTGGAATAGTGATATGATTGCAGGTGGAAAGGAGCAATTCGTTGAAGCAGGAAAATACAAGAAAGAAATATCAATTAAAAAACTGGCTAAAAGCAGGGATGATTCTGTTACTGGTATGCCTTGGAGGGTTATATTTTTTCAAGACATCCGAACGGTTTCAAAAAAGTGATGAAGTAAAGATAACATTAAAGCATGATAATTTCTTTGATGACAGTGTAGCAGGGATATTGGAGGATCTGGATAATGAAATCGGGCTTCCCAAGAAAATTTATCTGGTGAACCATTTTGATGTGACTTTCTATGCTACCGGAGAAATTGCTGCAATAGATACATTTTTCTATGGTGAGGATGAGAATGGAGAAACCAGAACCTATCTTGTGGACTATAACCGGAAGAAAAGCAGCAAAATGACAGTTTACATCAATAATTATGCCGAGACAGATTATGAAGAAGATATGTGTCTGACACCGCTTTTTGAACTGTTGGGAAATATAAAGGTGAAAGAACGGGTAGATAGCTGGGCAGAAGAAACAAAGAGCCATACCTTTGGAATAAGTTATTCGGGGAAAAGAGCTTTTACCAGTGCAGATAGCCTGCAGGTGATAAAAGCAGAAAGTGCAGATATAGATGAAAATGAAGATATAGATGGAACTGCAGATACAAATGAAAATTCAATTTTAAGCCAGTTGGAATATGGCGGAGAAGTTACAGGTTTTGCAGTTACATTTTCTACTGGTGGCGAAGAAAATACAGGTGAAATTATAACTTATATCATAAATCCAAAATATACCAGTGCTGCAGTGTTAGCCCAGCAAAACCGGCAGGAACAGATTGAGAAAGCCAAAAACAGCTCCGGTGATGTCACAGGAGATAAAAACGGGAATAAAGATAATAGTAATATATCTGGCAGTGAGGACGAAGAAGGAGAAGAGGCTACACCATGGACAGAAAACAGGGAAGATGGAAGCGTGTACTTTTTTTTAGATGACAATACCGGTTATCGTCTGTTGGTGGCGGATGCAGCTGCCGGCAGCCGTTTTTATGAGCTTGAAATGACAAAGGACGGCGGGCAGAGCTGGAATCAGCAAAATGCAGATCCGTTTGATGGAAATATTGGTGTGGCAGAAGGAATAGAATTCTATAATGAAAATCTGGGCGTTATCGGATTGGCTGGAGCGTCAGGTGATTATTCCACACTTTATTTGACACAGGATGGCGGGAAAACATTTTCCATGATTGAGCTTTCCATGGATGAAGTGACAGAACTTCCGGACACAGCAGCAGAGTATGGATTTTCCATATCAGACTATGATTATTGCAAGATGCCACAGCAGAAAGATGGAAAACTTATAATAAAAGTAATATCTGCTATGGGTGAAAACGATGGAATTCTTTTTGAATCCATAGATAGTGGGAATACATGGAATTATTCTGGGATAAGTTATTGACAGTAAACTGCTGGTTCTTATATAATGAAAGACAGAACAAATTTTATGCAGAGAGCAAAAGAGGGACAAAAAATGGATTTGATTTACACAAGTACAAGAAACTCAGATGAAAAGGCAACAGCTTCACAGGCAATTTTAAAGGGTCTTGCAGGAGACGGTGGTTTATTTGTGCCGGATTCATTACCAAAGCTTGACGTTGATATGGATACCCTGGCAAAAATGAGCTATCAGGAGACTGCTTATGAGGTAATGAAGCTTTTCTTAACAGACTTTACAGAAGAAGAGTTAAAGCATTGTATCAATAGTGCGTATGATTCTAAATTTGATACAGAAGAGATTGCTCCGTTAGTAGATGCAGACGGTGCATATTATCTGGAGCTTTTTCATGGAGCTACGATAGCATTTAAGGATATGGCATTATCCATTCTGCCTTACCTTATGACAACTGCTGCAAAGAAAAACCATGTAAAGAATGAAATTGTTATTTTAACAGCAACTTCCGGTGATACCGGAAAAGCTGCTTTAGCAGGATTTGCAGACGTTCCTGGTACTAAGATTATTGTATTCTATCCAAAGAATGGTGTCAGCCCGATTCAGGAGAAGCAGATGGTTACCCAGAAAGGGGCAAATACACATGTAGTTGGTATTCATGGTAACTTTGACCAGGCACAGACCGGCGTTAAGAAAATGTTTTCTGATAAAGAACTGGCAGAATTGATGGACAAAGCCGGATATCAGTTTTCCTCTGCTAACTCTATTAATATCGGCCGTCTTGTTCCTCAGATTGTTTATTATGTATATGCATATGCAAAATTATATGAAAATGGTGCAATTGCAAAAGATGAAAAGATTAATGTTGTAGTTCCAACCGGTAACTTCGGAAATATCTTAGCAGCTTTCTATGCAAAGAACTTAGGACTTCCGATTGCAAAATTAATCTGTGCTTCCAATGAGAACAAAGTATTATTTGACTTCTTCTCAACCGGAACCTATGACAGAAACCGTGAATTTGTATTAACTTCTTCTCCATCCATGGATATCCTGATTTCCAGCAACTTAGAGCGCCTGATTTATCGTATTGCCGGAAATGATGCAGAGAAAAATGCTGAATTCATGCGTGCATTAACAGAAGAGGGCAAATATATGATTACCGATGAGATGCGTGCCCAGCTTGCTGACTTCTATGGCAATTACACCACAGAGGAAGAAACAGCAGAAGTAATCCGTGACCTCTATGAGAAGACCGGCTATGTGATTGATACACATACTGCTGTAGCAACCGGTGTATACCACAAATATGTAAAAGAGACCGGTGATAATACCAAGACTGTTATTGCATCAACAGCAAGCCCGTTCAAGTTTACCAGAAGCGTAATGGATGCCATTGATAAAGAAAAATATGATTCCATGACTGATTTTGAACTGGTAGATGAGTTAAGCAAGATTGCAAATGTAACAGTTCCACAGGCAATTGAAGACATCCGCAGTGCAGAAGTACTTCATAAGACAGAATGCGATGTAGAAGATATGCCTAAGACGGTAAAAGCATTTTTAAATATCTAAATGCTTATGTAAAACATGGAGAATCTGCTACCGGCAGTTTCTTATGGATACAAGGTAACAAAACCCTGTCAGAGAAATCTGACAGGGTTTCGTTTATGTAAATAAAATGTAAAGGTTTAAGATTAGATTTCCATCAGGAAGTGAATGGTTCCAAATGGGAAAATAATAGGAAATACATAAATCTTAGTGGCATTTGTAAGTGTTTCTTCCTCATGAACTTCCGGAGGACATAAGTTTAATTCCAGGGAAAATTCATTAGACATATTTACATTAAATAATCCATTGTGAAGATTTAAGAAATCTTCGATAGAGGCTTTTACATACTCATCGAATTCATGGAATTCTTCTTTGGCATAACGGGATGCAAAAGCAATTGCAACAGATTTACTCATGTCTATACCAGAATTGAAAGAAAGTAAACCTTCATCTTTCTGGGTAACACAATAGTTGGTCATATACTCGGATTTCATCAGTGGATTTAATGGTGTAAAATCCTTTCCGATGAAACGAACGATATCATTAAAGAGAAGATTAAGGTATGCAACAATCTTTCCTGACATATCAGAATTATCAAAATGGAAGAATTTATGAATCAGCTTTTCAACCATATCATTCTGTTCGTTAGCAACATTTAAATCATCAATTTCATTACTTGCCTGATATTCTGCAAGTAATTCCTCAAACTGACTGTTGGTAAGCAGTCCGTCTTCAATCAAAATCTGACCTAAAAGCAGGTAGTCTGGTTTCTGCGAGGAGAGTAATTTGTCAACCTGTTCCTTTGTAAGATATCCGCCTTCGATTGCAATTTCACCAAATTTCTTGTCTTCATGGGTCTGACGGCATATAATAGCGTCAACCTGGGAAGCATTTAATAATCCGGCATGAATTGCCAGAGTACCTAATTTCAGATAGGAAGAGGACTGCCTCTCTAATGCATCTACCAGCTTATCCGCAGGAACAGCACTTTTGCTTAAAAGAAAATTACCAAAAAACTGTGTATACATAATTATCTCCCTTCAAAATAATTCTTCAGTACCCGCTCAATCTGTTCAACATTCAACGGTTTCTGGATAAAATCCTTTGCACCGGCTTCAATTGCATTCTTTAACTGAGCCTGTGTACCAACAGAAGATACGATAATAATAACCGCTTTCGGGTCAGATTCTCTAATTTCTTTTACAGCAGCAATACCATCTTTTACTGGCATAACAATATCAAGAAAAACGATATCAGGTTTATCGGATTTGAATTTGTCAATTGCTTCCTGACCATTTGCTGCCTCAACAAAAGTTGTACCACCATACTGCGCAATAATGTCTTTCAACTGTTTTCTCGCCAGAATGGAGTCATCTCCAATCAGGATTTTTGCTTCGTCTAATTTCATATATAATCCCTCCAAATACAACTAGAATAATTAGAACATATTAATATACTACAATAGTTGAACTAAAGTTTCAATGGCTTTTTCGATAAAATTCGTGGTTTTGCATAAAAAACAAATAAAAATAGAAAGTTATATGATAAATATGTTCACATAGCAATGTAAAGTGTGGTAAGATAAATCAGAATCAGGAAAAAAGAGTAAAAGAGGTTACATATTATGAAAGTAAACTGGAATTTAGTAGTAGATGTTGTGGTAGCACTGGTAGGTGTCTATGTTCTTATGAATGGCATATGGATGAAAAGTACCGGAAAGACAAGCAGCCTTTTGGCAACGCCGGAGGAATTAAAGAAATGTAAACATCCGGAGAAGATAAGAGAAGAAGTAACACCGAAAATGCTTCTTTGCGGAGCACTGGCATTAGTATATGGCATTGTGACGGCATTGGGTGAGACCATCTTTAAACTGCCGATTATTATTAAATCAGGAATCCTTCTGCTGCTGGTGTTATCCTGTCTGTTTTTGGTCAGTACATTAAAGAATGCCAGAGAGAAGTATTTATAAAAAATATTTATTTATAATAATTTATAAAAAACTGTAGTTTATATCTGGAAAAGATACCGGATAAGAACTACAGTTTTTTTGTGTCTAGGCATTCCATAAGAAGCTGCAGGTGACAGAATCTTGCGGTTTAACGTTTGTCAATCGGAACATATTCTTTGCGTTCACCGATGTTACGATATGCAGGACGCATAATTTTTCCATTCTGGGAAAGCTCCTCTAAGCGGTGGGCACTCCAGCCGGCAATTCTTGCAATTGCAAAAATTGGTGTATAGAGTTCTAAGGGAAGGTCAAGCATATGATAAACAAATCCGCTGAAGAAGTCTACGTTTGGACTTACACCTTTATAGATTTTACGTTCTTTGGCGATGATTTCCGGTGCAAGGTGCTCTACTAAGGAATAGAGTGCAAATTCTTTTTCATATCCCTTTTCCTGGGAAAGTTTTTCCACAAAACCGCGGAAGATGACTGCTCTTGGGTCAGAAAGAGAATATACTGCATGACCCATTCCATAGATAAGACCGGCATGGTCAAAAGCTTCTTTATGAAGAAGTGCAGTAAGATATTTACCTACTTCGTCTTCGTCTGTCCAGTCTTTTACAGTGCGTTTCATATCTTCAAACATCTGAACCACTTTGATATTGGCACCACCATGTTTCGGCCCCTTCAGGGAACCAAGGGATGCTGCAATAACAGAATAAGTATCGGTTCCGGAAGAAGATACCAGATGGGTAGTAAAAGTAGAGTTATTTCCGCCACCATGCTCCATATGTAAGATTAATGCAATATCTAAAAGCTTTGCCTCTAATGGGGTATATTTACTGTCTGGCCGCAGAATATGAAGAATTGTTTCTGCAGTAGATAATTCCGGCTGTGGGGTATGAATATAAAGGCTGGCACCATCATGATAATGGCGGTAAGCCTGATAACCATATACAGAAAGCAGTGGGAATAAGCTGATAAGCTGCAAACACTGTCTCAATACATTAGGAAGTGAAATATCATCGGCACGGTCATCATAGGAATAAAGTGTAAGCACACTTCGTGCCAGTGTATTCATCATATCTTTGCTTGGAGCTTTCATAATAATATCACGTACAAAACTGGTTGGAAGTGTACGGTATTCGGAAAGCAGTCCACAGAAGTTTTTCAACTGTTCTTTGGTTGGAAGCTCACCAAACATCAGAAGATAAGCACATTCTTCAAATCCAAAATGGCTGTCCGGTGCAATTCCTTTTACTAAATCTTTTACGTTATAGCCACGGTAATAAAGTTCGCCCTCAGCTGGAATGTATTCTCCATTTACCAGCTTGGTAGAGCATACATCAGAAATGTGTGTAAGTCCTACCAGAACACCCTTTCCGTTTAAATCACGAAGACCACGGTTAACATTATATTTCGTATATAATTCAGAAGGAATGATGGATGATGCGGAGCATTTATTCGCAAGTTCCATTATTTCCGGTGTGATTTCATAAAAACGTCCTGTCATATTGTTCCTCCTCTTTTAATTATTTTAATATGTTATCATATTTCAGTTGTAGAAAACAAGAAAAAAGCGTAAATTTTAAAGAAAGTTTAAAATTGTTTTCTAAAAAATTTAGAATTATAGGAAGATGGTACTAATGTAAAAATGTTCTCTGATAAAACGTTTTTTGCTGGATAAATTACAGAATATATATTACAATTAAAAAAAATACCGGAGGCACAAAATGGAAAAAGAAGAATTATATCGTTATGTGGATCATACTGCGTTAAAAGCCTTTACCACATGGAAGGACATAGAAAAATTATGTGAAGAAGCAATAAAATACCATACCGCATCAGTCTGTATCCCAAGCTGTTACATCAGCCGGGTAAAAGAAACTTACGGCGATAAAATCAAAATCTGTACCGTAGTAGGATTTCCGTTAGGATATGCGAACACTGAAGGAAAGCTGGCAGAGACAAAGAAAGCATTGGAAGACGGCGCAGAAGAAATTGATATGGTAATTAATATCTGCGATGTAAAGAATGGGGCATATCATAAAGTAGAAGAGGAAATCCGTCTTTTAAAAGAGGCAACAGGAGATAAAATCTTAAAGGTTATTATCGAAACCTGTTATCTTACAAAAGAAGAAAAGATTGCCATGTGCCATGCGGTAACCAATGCCGGAGCAGATTTTATCAAGACATCCACCGGATTTGGAACGGCAGGTGCTACCATGGAAGACGTATTATTAATGAAAGAACACATTGGAGCAGAGGTTAAGATTAAGGCGGCCGGAGGAATCCGTACCAAAGAAGATATGGAAAATTATATTAAGGCAGGCTGTTCACGGCTTGGCACAAGTTCTGCCGTTGATATTCTGGGATAGCAGATATTAAGAGCAATGAAGAATGATAAGATAATGAAAAAAATTGTAAAACAGAAATAATTTAGAAAAGGTGAGTGTCATGGAGACGGACAAAAGACAATTATTAGAAGCGGCAAAAGAAGCCAAAAAATATTCCTATGCACCGTATTCCAATTTTCATGTAGGTGCAGCCCTTTATTGTAAGGATGGCAGTATCTATACCGGATGTAATATCGAAAATGCAGCCTTTACGCCCACGAACTGTGCGGAGCGGACAGCAGTCTTTAAGGCGGTATCGGAAGGGAAAAAAGATTTTCTGGCAATTGCTGTAGTGGGAGACAGGGAAGAACCTCTTACACCTTGTGGTGTCTGCCGGCAGGTACTGACAGAGTTTGTAGATGGAAGCACGTTTGAGGTAATTATGGAAGATGGGGCTGGAGGCATTAAAGTCATGAAATTAGAAGAACTATTTCCGGCATCTTTTTCGCCAAAAGATCTGCAATCATAAATTGTTCCACAATTTGACAGGAATTTTACATTGAAAAACGACACATATTAGAGTATAATAACAATTACAAAAAGCAGATAGTTTTATGCCTGGGATGTTCGACACGCCTGTTATTTTGAACCTACATTTACTTTAAACGGGATTCCAATATTTCCAATAGGATGTCAGGCCTCCGTTTGCAGTGGAAGGCAGAGTATTGGTTGAGGTTACCCACCTAGCTTTGCTAGGAGTCAAAATACAGGAAACGGCATTTTGGGTATATTTGCTAAAGATAAGGTATGAATAGACGAAAGAATCTTTGTGTACAAAAGAATCATAAGGTACGGAAGATAAACATATAGTATACCAAAGAAGCATGTTTACAAAAGAACCGAAAATACAAAAGAGAAAAAAGAAGCTGCTGAAAAGCAGCTTCTTTTCTGCAACAGGCAATAAAGGAGTTATTATGCGAAAAGTGAAAAGTAAAAAAAGTAATTATCTGTTGCTGTTTTGTGGAGCATTTCTGGTTCTTATACTGGTGGTTCTGATAACGGATACAAAAGGGGAGAAAAATGGATATTCCGAACAATGTGTTTATCGGAATGAGATTCCCTCCCTGCTGCAGTTTACTTATTATTCCAAGGACGAATGGGCTGAGAAACTGCCGCAACAGGGAACACTTACCTATGATGATGTAAGTGGCATTCTGGAATTGCTTCATTTAAAAGAATATATTCCTTTGGATGATTCGAAAAAAAACATTGACCGGGCAGCCTGGTTTGCTATATATGATGAAATTTTAAGTTATCTTGATACCGATACGTCTGTCTTAAAAAAGGACATTCTTGTATTGAAAAAAGAAAAAAAGCAGCTTACCACACAGGATGGCACTTATACCATTACATCCAATCCAAAGTGGTATCAGAAGCTTCACAGTTATGGTGTTTATCTGTTGGAGGATAAAGTAATCGGGGTCGCCGCAAAGGATAAAGAAGATGTGGCATTGAAAAATGCCTATCTCATTTCAAATATAGAAGGAAATCTTACATTTCTTTATCAGGGAACAGAATACCAGCTGCCGGTTGATACCGATGAAGAATTATCAAATGTCGTAGCAGATATTTCGTTCAGTGAAAAAAAGATACATAAAATCAGCCGGAAGGAAGATACCATTACCGGAAAGCTGATATCAAAAACAGATACCGCAATGGAGATTAAGGGATATGGACAAGTTGCGATAGATGAAGCCATGAAAATATATGCAACTTATGATGGAATCCGGGAAGTCTCCATGGATGCACTGATGCTGGAAAACATGGAAATTACATTTGTAGTGGCAGAAAAACAGATCTGCGCCATTCTTTTGACAGAGCCTGCTAAAATAGAAAACATCCGTGTTTTGTTATTAGACAATGATAATATGTTCCGTTCTGATGTATCATTGGTATCGGATGTGCCGGTGCATCTTTATTATGGAGAAACGGAAACTGTATTAGAAGCAGGAAGCGTGATTACAGCATCCTGTTATGCCAATATACTGACAACATCGTCTGTTTCATTAGTCACAGAGGATGGCACATCGCCATTCTATTTTACTGACAATCAGGGCAATCGCATATCCCCGGCTTATGCAGGCAGCATGGAGCTTCGTATGTATCCGGAAGGATATACAGTGGTAAATGTAGTGGATTTAGAATCCTATGTAAAGGGCGTTATCCCAAGTGAGGTTCCATCTTCTTATGGAATGGAAGCCTTAAAAGCACAGGCTGTCTGTGCCAGAAGCTATGCTTATATCCAGATGATGCACAATAAATATGAAGCTTATGGAGCACATGTAGATGACAGTGTGAATTTTCAGGTGTATAATAAGCAGAATCAGACGCCGGAAACGGTAGCTGCGGTAGATGAGACGAAAGGTCAGGTACTTTCTTATAAAGGTGATATTATAGAGACTTATTATTATTCCACATCCTATGGCCATACCGGAGATTACGAGGCCTGGAATCTTGATAAAGATGCTTATGGTTATTTGCAGGGCGTCTGGGTGCGCAGTGAAGAAAATCCCATTGATTTATCGGATGAAAAAAGCTTCTTGGATTATATCAGTAACGTAGACAGTGCCTGCTATGAATCGGATTTGAAATATTTCCGTTGGAATACTGTGCTTGATTTCCAGGGAAAAGATGAGACATTGCTTCATACGATAGCCGATAGAAAAGAGCACCAGCCGGAGGCTATTAGTTATTATAAAGATGCATCTAAGACGGAAACAACAGACAGTTGCAGCAACTTTGGCTCATTGCAGGCAATAAAGGTGGTAAAACGCAATCAGAGTGGTGTTATTTTAGAACTGGAACTTGATTTCCAGAATGGTGCAGTCAGCGTACAGTCCGAATATAATATGCGTGCAATTTTGGGCTGTGGTATTACGAATATTAACCTTTTGGATGGAAGCAGTGTGGAAATGAGTATTCTGCCCAGTGCTTATATCAGTATACAGGCAAAAGGGGATGGAACTTATGCAGTCCTCGGCGGTGGTTACGGTCATGGCATTGGCATGAGCCAGAATGGGGCACAAAAGCTTTGCGGGCAGGGCTTTGATTATAAAAGGATATTAAATTATTTTTATCAGGATACAGAACTGACTGAGTTATATCAGCCACAAAATATGACGAAGGAAGAAGGGGGTGCATAAGTTTGCTCTGGAAACTGATTGGAAATGTAAAATCATTTTTAGATAAATGTAAACGGGATAATATCAATGCATTTGCAGCACAGGCGGCATTTTTTATCCTCTTATCCAGCATCCCGTTTCTTATGGTATTCAGTTCCCTTTTGCAGTACACGCCGGTAACGGAAGGGATGATTTTACAGATTGTAAATGAAACAATGCCTGAATATATTGCACCGTTCCTGGTAAATATTATCAATGAAGTCTATACCAAATCCTTTGGAATCGTATCAATTGCAGCCATCGCAGCAGTGTGGTCGGCAGCCAAGGGTGTGCAGTATATGGCAAATGGGTTGAATGTGGTAAATGATATTGTGGAGACCAGAAACTGGTTTGTTCTCCGTTTCTGGGCGATTATTTATACCATTGTATTTGTCATTGCTATTGTAATCTCGCTGGTATTACTGGTATTTGGCAAATCATTAGAACATCTTCTGGTGAAGCATATTCCGATAATGACACATATTGTAAGTCTCATATTTGAACGTGGAAGCCTTATTATGATACTGGTGTTAGTCATTCTCTTTGTAGTGATTTTTACATTGATACCAAACCGTAAGGCAACCTTTCGTTCCCAGCTTCCGGGTGCAGTACTTTGTGCCATTGCCTGGTGTGTGTTTTCTGCCGGATTATCTATCTATGTGAATTATTTTAATGGATTTTCCATGTATGGAAGCCTGACTACATTGGTATTAATTATGTTGTGGATGTATTTTTGCATGTATATCCTGATGTTATGTGCGGAATTCAATGTGGTATTCGACGAATATATTGCAGGATTCATACAGCAGAAGAAGGAGCGGAAACGGGATAAAAAATAACTTGAAGTTTTAGAAACCCTGTGGTATTATAACATTTAGTGAAAAAGTAAAAGGCAATGAAAGTGTTCAGTAGGTTATTGTACTTTTTAAAGAGAGAGGAAATCATCGGCTGAAAGTTTCCTTAAGGTAAGGCAGTAATTGAATTTCGCACGGAAGCTGCACAGGTGAATGTTAGTAGTCTGTGACGTGATACGCGTTAAGTATTTATAAGTGTCTAATGATTTAGAAATCAGGGTGGTACCGCGGAGTAATTTCGTCCCTATGGGAAGAAAATGCTTCGCGTTTTTTTACGTGAAAAATTCGCAAAGCGTGTTTCTCGTAGTTTATTTATGAATGAAATAAAATGATAGAAGGAGATATTATTATGAAAGAAAAGCTGCAGAAAATCAGGGAAGAGGCAATTCATCAGATTGAATCATCCGGCGAACTTGGCAAACTGAATGATGTCAGAGTTGCATTTCTCGGAAAGAAAGGTGAACTCACCGCAGTATTAAAAGGAATGAAGGATGTTGCACCGGAGGACAGACCTCTGGTAGGACAGCTGGTAAACGAGACCAGGGAAGCTATTGAAAAGAAATTGGATGAGACAAAACAGAAATTAGAAGCTGCCCAGATGGAATTGAAATTAAAACATGAAGTAATTGATGTTACACTTCCGGCTAAAAAGAACCGTGTCGGCCATCGTCATCCGAATACCATTGCATTGGAAGAAGTAGAGCGTATCTTTACCGGTATGGGCTATGAAGTAGTGGAAGGACCGGAAGTAGAATATGATTATTATAACTTTGAAGCGTTAAATATTCCGGCAAATCATCCTGCAAAAGACGAGCAGGATACGTTCTATATTAATGATAAAATCGTGCTTCGTACCCAGACTTCACCGGTACAGGTCCGTGTCATGGAAAAAGGCAAGCTTCCAATCCGTATGATTGCACCGGGAAGAGTATTCCGTGCAGATGAAGTAGATGCAACCCATTCACCATCTTTCCACCAGATTGAGGGAATGGTAATCGATAAGAATATTACATTTGCAGATTTAAAGGGAACGCTGCAGGAGTTTGCAGCCCGTCTGTTCGGACCGGAAACCAAAGTAAAATTCCGTCCGCATCACTTCCCGTTTACAGAGCCAAGTGCAGAGATGGATGTCACCTGCTTTAAATGTGGCGGTAAAGGATGCCGTTTCTGTAAGGGAGAAGGATGGATTGAAATCTTAGGCTGTGGAATGGTTCATCCGAAGGTGCTTCGTATGAGCGGTATTGATCCGGAAGAATATTCAGGATTTGCATTCGGAGTTGGTCTTGAGCGTATTGCTTTATTGAAATATGAAATTGATGATATGCGTCTCTTATATGAGAATGATGACCGTTTCTTAAGACAGTTTTAATGAACAGGGAAGTTGAAGGGACATGTTTCCTGTAGTCGGAAAGAAAAGAACACAGTAGAGAGTTGATAGAAGGAGAAACAATATGAATACATCATTAAAATGGATAGAAGCTTTGGTTCCGGGACTTAATGTTAATGCACAGGAATATACCGATGCAATGATTCTGTCCGGTTCAAAAGTAGAATTTTACAAGAAAATGGATGCCGATTTAGAGAAAATCGTCGTTGGACAGATTAAGAAAATCGAGCCGCATCCGGATGCTGATAAGTTAATCATCTGTCAGGTAGATGTGGGAACAGGTGAGGACATCCAGATTGTAACCGGTGCTCCGAATGTAAAAGAAGGAGATAAAGTTCCGGTTGTATTAGATGGCGGACGTGTTGCCGGTGGACATGATGGAAAGATGACAGAAGGCGGCATCAAAATTAAAAAAGGTAAATTAAGAGGAATTGAGTCTAATGGAATGATGTGCTCCATTGAAGAACTTGGTTCTACCCGTGATATGTATCCGGAAGCTCCGGAATATGGTATCTACATCTTCGCAGAGGATGAGGTGAAACCGGGTGATGATGCAATTAAAGCATTAGGCCTTGACGATACTATTGTGGAATATGAGATTACAAACAACCGTGTAGACTGTTTCTCAATCCTTGGAATTGCCAGAGAAGCAGCAGCAACCTTTAAGAAAGAATTTGTACCGCCGGTTGTAACTGAGACCGGAAATGATGAGGATGTCAATGATTATATTAAAGTAAATGTAGTAGACAAAGAATTATGTCCTCGTTATACCGCCCGTGTGGTAAAGAATATTAAGATTGCTCCATCACCAAAGTGGATGCAGCGCAGACTTGCAGCCCAGGGAATCCGTCCAATCAATAACATTGTGGACATTACCAACTATGTTATGGAAGAATACGGACAGCCGATGCATGCATATGACTGGGATACCATCGAGGGAAAAGAGATTGTTGTAAGACGTGCCGGAAAAGGCGAATTATTTACAACTTTGGATGGTCAGGAGCGTACTTTGGATGAAAACGTTCTGATGATTTGTGATGGCAGGAAAGCAATCGGTATTGCAGGTATTATGGGTGGCGAGAATTCCATGATTACAGACAATGTAAAAACCATGCTTTTTGAAGCTGCATGCTTCGATGGAACCAATATCCGCCTTTCTGGTAAGAAAATCGGGCTTCGTACCGATGCGTCTTCCAAATTTGAAAAAGGTCTGGATCCGAACCTTGCTATGGAAGCTATGAACAGAGCCTGCCAGTTAATCGAAGAATTAGGCGCTGGTGAAGTAGTTGGCGGAGCCATTGATATTTACGAGAATAAGAAAGAAGGCAGACGGATTCCTTTTGAACCGGAGAAATACAATAAATTATTAGGAACCAATATTAAGCCTGAAGAAATGCTTTCCTATTTTAAACGTCTGGAATTAGGTTATGATAAAGAAACCAATGAAGTATTAGTTCCATCCTGGAGACAGGACTTAGAGTGTGATGCAGACCTTGCAGAAGAGGTAGCAAGATTCTTTGGTTATGCAAACATTCCAACAACCCTGCCAAGCGGAGAAGCTACTACCGGAATGTTATCCTATAAATTAAGAATTGAAGCAATTGCAAGAGAAATTGCAGAGTTCTGCGGTTTTTCACAGGGCATGAATTACTCCTTCGAAAGCCCGAAGGTATTTGATAAATTATTACTTCCGGAAGATTCACCATTACGCCAGACCGTAACAATTTCCAATCCTTTGGGAGAAGATTTCAGTATTATGCGTACCACATCCTTAAATGGAATGCTGACATCTTTATCAACCAACTACAACAGAAGAAATAAAGATGTACGTCTCTATGAATTAGGCAACATTTATCTGCCAAAGAGTGTACCGGTAACGGAACTTCCGGACGAGAGAATGCAGTTTACTCTTGGTATGTATGGTGAAGGTGATTTCTTTACCATGAAGGGTGTGGTAGAAGAATTCTTCTATAAAGTTGGAATGACGAAGAAAGCTGAATATGATCCGAAGTCCGGAAGACCTTATCTGCATCCGGGCCGTCAGGCAAACATTGTATATGATGGTAAAGTAGTTGGTTACTTAGGAGAGGTTCATCCGATTGTAGCTGCTAATTACAATATCAAAGACAGAGTATACGTTGCAGTGATTGATATGCCATCTATTATGGATGAAACAACCTTTGAACGTAAATACGAAGGTATTGCCAAATTCCCGGCAGCAACCCGTGATATCAGTATGGTTGTTCCAAAAGAGATTCTTGCAGGAGATATCGAAAAAGTATTCGACAGCAAGGGCGGCGCTTACTTAGAAAGCTACACACTGTTCGATATTTATGAAGGAGCCCAGATTAAACCGGGTTATAAATCTATTGCTTATTCACTGACCTTCCGTGCAAAGGATAAGAACTTAGAGGAAGCAGATTTAAGCGGAGCAATGAACCGCATTGTAAAAGCATTAGAAGCAATGAAGATTGAACTGAGAGCTTAGAAATAGAGGAAAGAAACATGGATGTAAAAGATTTTGATTACGATTTACCGGAGGAACTGATTGCGCAGGATCCTCTGGAGGATCGTTCCAGTTCCAGACTCATGGTCTTAGATAAGAAAACAGGAGACATTGAACATAAAATATTCCGTGATGTAGTAGATTATCTGCAGCCGGGAGACTGTCTTGTGTTAAATAATACCAAGGTAATTCCGGCAAGACTGTTTGGAGTCAAAGAGGGAACGGAAGCCAAAATAGAGATTCTTCTTTTAAAGAGAAAAGAAAATGATATCTGGGAAACACTGGTAAAACCGGGAAAGAAATGTAAGCCTGGTGTTAAGATTTCTTTTGGAGAGGGACTTTTGACCGGAGAAGTCTTAGAGGTCGTAGAAGATGGTAACCGGCTGATTCAGTTTCACTATGATGGAATCTTTGAAGAGATTTTAGACCAGCTTGGTCAGATGCCATTGCCGCCTTATATTACCCATCAGTTAAAGGATAAGAACCGTTATCAGACAGTATATGCCAAATATGATGGTTCTGCCGCTGCCCCAACAGCGGGACTTCATTTTACACCGGAATTATTACAGCAGATTCGTGATATGGGCATAGATATAGCAGAAGTTACCCTTCATGTGGGACTTGGCACTTTCCGTCCGGTAAAAGTAGATACCATCGAAGAGCACCATATGCATTCGGAATTCTACCGGATCGAACAGTCGGAAGCCGATAAAATCAATCGTGCCAAAGCAAATGGCCACCGGGTAGTTGCCGTGGGAACCACCAGTACAAGAACTTTAGAGTCTGCAGCAGAAGAAGATGGCACTTTACGGGAAAAGAGCGGATGGACGGATATCTTTATTTATCCGGGCTATAAGTTTAAGGTTATAGATGCTCTGATTACGAATTTCCACCTGCCACAGTCTACCCTTGTGATGTTGGTGTCTGCTCTTGCAGGCAGGGAACATATTCTGGCTGCCTATAAGAAAGCAGTAGAAGAAAAATACCGTTTCTTTAGTTTTGGGGATGCTATGCTGATAAAATAATTTCTTATTGTCAGAATTCGAAATATAGGATAAAATAATTTTATTAGCTTTAATCTTGATAGAAGGAGAGGACTATGGACGAGAGAAGAAAACATAAACGATTGGATTTAGATGTATCTGTTCAGCTGGAACGTCTGGATCAGGATGATATTACTACTTTAAAATTTATTCATGTGGTAGTTACTGATATTTCACGTTCCGGAATCGGATTTGTTTCTGACCAGAATTTGAAAGTTGGAACCTACTATGATACCAAGATTCAGATCTGGACGAAAGAGGTCATTGATGCGGTACTTGAGATTGTCAGATGTGACCCGAAGGGGGACGGAACCTATAAATATGGCTGTGTATTTGTTGGAATGTCAGATACCGATGCATTAAAAATTGATATTTATCAGATTTTCAATGATGTCTAAAAGAAAAACTGAGTTACAGAATAAAATGTGTTGATGAAAACCGCTTTTAACCCTTGAAAATAAAGGGCTGAAAGCGGTTTGATGTTTTCAAAACTGCCTGTAGCAGATTTGGTGCTTTTTTAAGTGGATTTATAATCTGACATATGATTTACATAGATAATTTTTCTAAATCTTTGTAGAAATCAGGGTAAGAAACCTCTGCAATTTCGGAATGCTCTAATTCGATACCGCCATCAATATTTAACGCAGCAATGGCAAAGCTCATAGCAATCCGGTGATCAAGTCCTGCATCAATGGCTGCGGAGTGTAAGGTCTTTCCGCCGTGAATAATCATGCCATCATCCGTTGGGGTAACATCACAGCCTAATAACTTTAAGTTTTCTGTTACCGTAAGAATACGGTCGGTTTCCTTTACCTTAAGTTCTGCAGCATCCCGGATAATGGTGATTCCTTCTGCAAAGGCTGCCATAACAGCAATCACAGGGATTTCATCGATTAAAGTTGGGATGAGTTCCCCTTCCACCACGGTACCATGAAGTGAACTGCCTTTTACCAGAAGGTCGCAGACCGGCTCACCGGATGCAGTTCTTGGATTCAGCCGTTCGATGGAGCCGCCCATTGCTTTGGCAACTTTTAAGATGCCGTCTCTTGTGGGATTGACTCCAACATTGCGGATTAAGACTTCGGAACCAGGAGTAAGTAACGCTGCCGCAATAAAATAGGCTGCCGAAGAAATATCTCCAGGAACTTCCACTTTCTGTCCGTTTAAAACAGGATCCGGTGCAATGGATGCAGTTGTTCCTTCGGAGGTGACTTTAGCGCCGAACGAGCGAAGCATTAGTTCTGTGTGGTTGCGGGAGAGTACCGGTTCCGTTACGCTGGTAATTCCGTCTGCATATAAGCCGGCTAAAAGTATACAGGATTTTACCTGGGCAGATGCAACCTTGGAAGTATAATCAATGGCATGTAATTCATGTCCGGTTATTTTTAAAGGAACACAGTTGTTATCCTTTAAACTTTCGATATCTGCCTGCATGAGACGAAGCGGTTCCATGATACGCTTCATGGGACGGGTGCGAAGGGAATTATCCCCATCTAACTGGCTGACAAATGGATTACCGGCTAAGATACCAGAAATCAGCCGGGTAGTAGTTCCACTGTTCCCCGCGTCTAAGATATGCTGTGGCTCCTTTAGACCGTGTAATCCTTTTCCATGGACAAGTACACAGTTTTTTTTCTGCTCAATTTTAATGCCCATTTCCTGAAAGCAGGAAATCGTAGAAAGACAGTCGGCACCCTCTAAAAAATTGGTGATTTCGGTTGTGCCGTTGGAAAGCGAACCAAACATAATTGCACGATGGGAAATGGATTTGTCTCCCGGAATATTTATTTCTCCATGTAAGGCATGGGCTTTTTTGATCTGCATAATAAAATCCTTTCTGGATGTATTCTGAAATATTGTCAATATTTTATCTAAATATTATCGTTCATAAACTGTATAATGATATTTGCGAAGCAGTGCAATGGCACAGTTAAGTGCTTCTTCTTCATATAATTCAATACGAAGTACACCGTTTTCAAATTCACGGTTATGGATAATTCCAATATTTTTAATACTGATATTGTTGCTGGCAAGAATCGTAGCAATGGTTGCAATTCCACCGGCTTCATCAATCAGATCACAATAACATTCAAAGACTTTACGCAATGGACCGGAAGAAGTAATGGTGATAGAATCCCGGTAATCCTTGGCATGAGAGAAGAAATCATAGATTTCCTTTTCTTTTCTTTCAGCAACCAGACTACGCATGGTATTTAACTCTTCCGTATAGCGGTCAATGAGTGTTAAAATCTGCTCCCGGTTAGAGGCACAGATATGCTGCCACATTACAGGAGAAGAGGATGCAATTCTTGTAATATCTTTAAATCCGCCTGCTGCAATCGTCTTCATCGTCTCATTTTCATCATCGGTTTCACGAATCAGATTCACAAGACTTGCTGCAATAATATGCGGCAGATGACTGATAGAAGCGGTTGCATGGTCATGGGTTTTCGCATCCATAATCATAGGAACTGAGCCTAAGGATGCAATATAATCCCGGAACGCATGAAGCACTGTGGTATCAGTTTTTGCAGTCGGGGTTAAAATATAATAAGCATTTTCCAATAAATAGGCGGTTGCAGCCTGATAGCCGGTCTTTTCAGAACCTGCCATAGGATGTCCGCCAATAAAAAAGGATTCTAACTCAAGGGCTGTAATACTTTCATGAATATCCCCTTTGACACTTCCTACATCAGAAAGAATACAGCCCTTTTTCAAAAAGGGCTTTAATTCTTTTATGTATTCAATATTTTTCTGTACCGGACAGCAGAGAAAGATAATATCACAGTCGGAGAAATCTTTCATTGCAAGCAGCGTATCATTGGAAATAGTATGGTCCTCAAAAGCTGCAGTTATGGTAGAAAGATGACCGGATGTGGCAATCAGTTCTGTTCCCGGGTAAATGCGTTTTATGGTCTTAGCCATCGAACCGCCGATAAGACCAAGACCAATAAAACCGATTTTCTTAAAGTCCATGTTACATTAAGCTCCTTCCGCTTAAGGAAATATATGGTTTGATATGTTCCATAACAGAATCGAACTGTTCGAAGTTCAGAGACTGCGGACCATCGGAAAGTGCATGTGCAGGGTCATTATGTACTTCAATCATCAGACCATCGGCACCGCAGGCAATACCGGCTTTAGCAAGCGGCTCAACGAAAGAGCGGACACCGGTTGCATGGCTTGGGTCAACGATGACCGGAAGATGGGTACGTTCCTTTAAGACACATACTGCACTTAAGTCTAAGGTATTTCTGGTGGAAGTCTCGAAAGTACGGATACCACGTTCACATAAAGCAACGTTTGGACTTCCGGAAGAGATAATATATTCTGCTGCATTCAACCATTCATCAATCGTAGCAGACAGACCTCTCTTTAATAAGACAGGAAGACCGGCACGGCCAACTTCTTTTAATAATTCGAAGTTCTGCATATTTCTGGCACCGACCTGAAGCATGCTGACATATTTTACAGCAGATTCTACGGCATGTGCACTGGTTACTTCACAAATGGTTGCAAGACCTGTTTCATCAGAAGCGGTCTTCATATATTTTAAACCTTCTTCCTCAAGACCCTGGAAAGAGTATGGGGAAGTACGAGGTTTGTAAGCACCACCACGAAGAATGGTTGCTCCTGCCTTCTTGACTGCACGGGCAATGCAAAGAAGCTGTTCTTCTGTTTCAACGGCACAGGGACCTGCCATAATTGTCATGGTATCAGGACCGATTACGGTATCCTTAACCTTGAAACTGGTTGGCTGTGGGTGGAACTTCTTATTGGCTAGCTTGTAGCTTTCGGTAATCGGAACTACCTTTTCTACTTCAGGGCTGGCTTCAATGCGCTGAATATCTAATTTGGTTTTATCACCGACCACTCCGATGATTGTAACTTCTTCCCCATGGGAAAGATGTGTTTTTAAGCCTTCTTTTTCCACTGCATCTACAATTTTATCTACATCCTGTGGAAGAGCGGATGGTTTCATAACAATAATCATAATTTATAATCCTCACTTAAAAAATGTCACCTGACCGGACCATTATAATATGAGAAGAAACGGAATGCAACCGTATCTCTCCGGTGGTGCATGTATACTATAACGGAATCAGAATATAATGTCAATACTTTAAAGCGTTAAAGTTTAACGCGCGAAAATATAAAATTTCACAATAAAATGATTAAAAATAGTGCAAAATGTTTACTGCACATTTACAATTCATTCATAAATGTTGTGTATAATACATAATATAGTTGAAGAAAATAACTGGATTTAGTAAAATATATACATAAATCTATAGTACAGGAGGAATGATATATGGAAGTATTTACAACGGACAGAATCAGAAACGTCGTGCTTTTAGGACATGGTGGAGCGGGAAAGACCAGTCTGGTGGAAGCAATGGCATATTTATCCGGCATGACAACCCGTATGGGAAAGATTTCTGATGGAAATACTATCAGTGATTTTGATAAAGAAGAAATCAAAAGACAGTTTTCCATCCATACTTCGGTTGTTCCGGTTATCTGGGATAATACCAAGATTAATTTCTTAGATACTCCGGGATATTTTGACTTTGTCGGTGAAGTGGAAGAAGCAGTCAGTGTCGCAGATGCAGCAATTATCGTGGTATCCGGCAAGAACGGAATTGAAGTTGGTACGAAGAAAGCCTGGGACATCTGCGAGAAATACAATCTTCCGAGAATGATATTTGTTACGGAGATGGATATTGATAATGCAAGCTTCCGGCAGGTAGTAGAAGATTTACAGCAGTTATATGGCAAGCGGATTGCTCCATTCCATCTGCCGATTCGTGAAAACGAGAAATTTGTAGGCTATATCAATGTGGTTCGTAAGAGTGCCCAGAGATGGAATGATAAGGGTGAAGTAGTAGAATGTGAGATTCCGGAATACAGCCAGAATAACCTTGGAATCTGTACCGATGCCCTGATGGAAGCGGTAGCAGAAACCAGTGAAGAATTTATGGAGCGGTATTTTAATGGTGATGAATTCTCAGAAAACGAAATACGTCAGGCACTTCGCGTTAATGTGGCGGATGCCAGCATGGTTCCGGTTTCCATGGGTTCCAGCATTCTTGCACAGGGTATGTATACCTTGTTAGATGACATTATAAAATACTTCCCAAGCCCGGATAAACGTTCCTGTACCGGAATTAATGCCAAGAGCAATGAAGTATATTCCGCAGATTATGATTTCTCAAAGCCAAAATCAGCATATATTTTTAAAACAATTGTAGACCCGTTTATTGGAAAATATTCTCTGATAAAAGTAAATTCCGGTGTGTTAAAAACCGATGATTTACTTTTTAATCATCATCGGGATACAGAAGGCAGGATTGGAAAGCTCTATGTAATGTGCGGCAGCAAACCACAGGAAGTACCGGAGCTTCATGCCGGAGATATCGGAGCATTAGCAAAGCTTTCCGGAGCTATGACAACCGATTCCCTGTCTACAAGAGCCAATCCGATACTCTTTATCCGGACAAGTATTTCAGAGCCGTATACCGGCATGAGATATAAAGCAAAGAATAAAGGTGATGAAGATAAAATTTCCCAGGCATTGCAGAAAATCATGCAGGAAGACTTAACTATTAAGACAGTAAATGACAGTGCTAATCACCAGACACTGATTTATGGTATCGGGGAACAGCAGTTGGAGGTTCTGGTAGAAACCTTAAAGAATAAGTATAAAGTAGAGATTGAACTGAGCCGTCCGAAGGTTGCATTCCGTGAAACCATCCGAGGAACCTCAGATGTGGAATATAAATATAAGAAACAGTCTGGTGGACATGGCCAGTATGGACATGTAAAGATGCGTTTTTCACCATCGGGAAATCTTGAGGAAGCCTATGAGTTCTCGCAGGAAGTGGTTGGCGGAGCGGTTCCGAAGAATTTCTTCCCTGCAGTAGAAAAAGGGCTTCAGGAGGGCGTGCAGAAAGGACCTTTGGCGGCATATCCGGTACTTGGTATCAAGGCAGTGCTTTATGACGGTTCCTATCATGCAGTAGATTCTTCGGAAATGGCATTTAAGGTTGCTGCAAGAGAAGCCTTAAAGAAAGGAATCTTAGAAGCAAAGCCGGTGCTTTTAGAACCGATTGCCAGCCTTAAGATTACATTACCAGACGTTTATACCGGAGATGTAATGGGAGATTTAAATAAGAAGCGGGCAAGAGTTCTTGGCATGACACCGGATAACAAAGGAACCACCGAGATTTTAGCGGATATTCCTTATATTGAATTATATGGTTATGGCACAAGACTTCGTTCCATGACACAGGGAAGCGGAGATTTCTCCTACCAGTTTGCCAGATACGAACAGGCACCGGAGGAAGTCGCAAGGGTACAGATGGAAGAGCGGGCATCCAAGCTTGCTTCAGAAGAAGATAAATAGTGTAGTGAGATAAGTGTAATGAGAAAAAATATCTGTTAAGAAAAACGGATGACGAAAGAGAGGTGGTGGTGACATGGGAAAGAAAAGAACTTTTTTTGCAATTGTTTTGATTATTGCGCTGTTTTTCGATAATTCGCAGTTTTCAGAAGCAAAAGCACTTCGTTCTCTGCCAATCACTACCTCTCTTTATTACAGCATGGAGCCGGAAGATGCCAATGTATTAAAGGAAGATTATGATATCACCTATTACTTAAATGGTGGAATCCCTTCTTCTGATTTGACTTATAACTATATTATAGAAGAACTTCCTCTAACCCTTGATATACCGGAAAAACCGGGATATAATTTCGCTGGCTGGTATACCGAAAGCAGTTATCAGAATAAGATTACAGAGATAAACATTGATAATTTCGGAGACGTATCTTTATACGCAAAATGGACCAAGAAGATTGATTCTTCTTACAGCGTGGAAATGTATCCATATTCCACGGCATCACAGATGAGCGGAAATGACCGGATGTTAAAGGATTGTGGATTCAGCTTTGCCTATGATGTAAATATTCCGGGAATGCCATCCACCAGGGAACAGGATTATGCACAGAATATGACATCCACGGACAACCAGTGTCCGCAGGGTATCTGTATTACCGAAGATTATTATATGATTACAGCATATAATACGGATGATTCGGAAAGCCTTGGAGCCCTTTATATCTTTGACAAAGAGACCGGAGAATATATGGTTACTCTTGGCATGAAAAAGAACAGCCATCTTGGAGGACTTACCTGCGATGGAAGAAATGTCTGGATCTGCCATTCGGATACGAGGTCTTTGGAGCGGCTTAGTTACAATTATATAAAAAAGATTGCAGAGTCCAAACCGAAGATTTTTGTGGATGCCACCGGAATGTTTGAAGAATACCGTGTAGCGAATATGCCATCCTGCATTACCTGGCATGATGGAATTCTCTGGGTAGCAACACACAATGCCTTATTCAAATCCATTATGATTTCTTATAAATATCAGGATGGAGAACTGATGGAACAGCAGCGCTACCAGATACCGGAAAAGGTGCAGGGAATTGCTTTTGATGAACAGGACAGAGTGTATTTAAGCACATCCTATGGAAGAAGTAATTCATCCTATTTAAAGATTTACCAGAATGTAGATGTAATGGATACAAAGCCGCGGACACCGGAACTTAAGGTGGAAATGCCACCATGTTCCGAAGAAATTAATTATGCAGACGGCAATATCTATGTGCTGTTTGAATCGGCAAGCTCGAAATATTTTGAAGGCACAGACGGAAAAGGGAAGAGCATTTGTCCGATAGACCGGATTCTTACAATTGATACAAATACCATTTTTCCTTGACAAATTGAGGGCATGTGATAGAATTTTATGAGTATAAGTCTCTAAAAAGGCATTCTATCAGCATGTCCTTATTTTATGGACGAAAGCTGTTTAAATTAGGAGGAATTGAAGATGTCACAAACAACAGTACCGTATAATCATAGAGCGGTAGAGCAGAAATGGCGTAAAGTCTGGGAAGATAAGCCAATTAACGTAAATGATGGCAAGAAGCCGAAATACTATTGTCTGGATATGTTTCCATACCCATCCGGAAACGGACTCCATGTAGGTCACTGGAGAGGCTATGTAATATCTGATGTATGGAGCCGCTATAAGCTTATGCATGGATATTATGTCATTCACCCGATGGGATGGGATGCATTTGGTCTTCCGGCAGAGAACTACGCAATTAAGATGGGTGTTCATCCGGAAAAATCTACCGCTGAAAATATCAGGAATATCAAGCGTCAGATTCAGGAAATTGCTGCAATCTATGACTGGGATATGGAAGTAAATACTACCGATCCTGAATTCTACAAATGGACACAGTGGATTTTTGTAAAAATGTTTAAAGCTGGACTTGCTTATGAGAAAGAGATGCCAATTAACTGGTGTCCATCCTGTAAGACTGGTCTTGCCAATGAAGAAGTTGTAAATGGTAAATGTGAGCGTTGTGGTGCTGATGTTACCAAGAAGAACTTAAAGCAGTGGATGCTTAAGATTACCAAATATGCTGACCGCCTTCTTGCAGACCTTGATAAGCTTGACTGGCCGGAAAAGGTTAAGAAAATGCAGACTGACTGGATTGGCAAGAGTAATGGAGCGGAAGTCAACTTTAAGGTGGATGGAAGCGATAAAGAGATTACTGTTTATACCACAAGACCGGATACTCTTCACGGAGCAACCTTCATGGTACTTGCACCGGAGCATGCTTTGGCAAAAGAGCTTGCAACTGACGAGACAAGAGCTGCAGTAGAGGATTATATCTATCAGTCATCCCTGAAATCTTCTGTAGATCGTTTGCAGGATAAAGAAAAGACTGGTGTATTTACCGGTTCTTATGCAATCAATCCGCTGAATGGTGCAAAGGTTCCAATCTGGCTTTCTGATTATGTGTTAGCTGATTATGGTACCGGAGCAATTATGTGTGTTCCTGCACATGATGACCGTGACTTTGAATTTGCAAAGAAATTCAATATTCCAATCATCCAGGTTATTGCCAAAGATGGTAAGGAAATTGAAAATATGACCGAAGCTTATACCGAAGCAAAAGGTATTATGATTAATTCTGGTGACTGGAATGGAATGGAGTCGTCCGTTCTTAAGAAAGAAGCTCCGGAAATGATTGAAAAGATGGGCTTTGGTAAGAAGACAACCAACTATAAATTAAGAGACTGGGTATTCTCCCGCCAGCGTTACTGGGGCGAGCCAATTCCAATCGTACATTGTCCGGATTGTGGAGCAGTTCCGGTTCCGGAAGAAGAGCTTCCATTACTGTTACCGGAGGTTGAATCTTATCAGCCGACAGGTACCGGAGAATCACCGTTGGCAGATATTACGGAGTGGGTAAATACCACATGTCCTTGCTGTGGTAAGCCTGCAAAACGTGAGACCAATACCATGCCACAGTGGGCAGGTTCATCCTGGTATTTCTTACGTTATGTAGATAACAAGAACAAAGATGAATTAGTAAGCCGCGAGAAAGCAGATAAATATCTTCCGGTTGATATGTATATCGGTGGAGTAGAGCATGCAGTACTGCATCTTCTGTATTCCCGTTTCTATACCAAATTCTTATATGATATCGGAGTAATTGACTTTGATGAGCCATTTACCAAACTGTTTAATCAGGGTATGATTACCGGTAAGAATGGTATCAAGATGAGTAAATCTAAAGGAAATGTCGTCTCACCGGATGATCTGGTTCGTGACTACGGCTGTGATTCTTTAAGATTATATGAGCTGTTTGTTGGACCACCGGAATTGGATTCTGAGTGGGATGATCGTGGAATCGATGGTGTATACCGTTTCATCACCAGATTCTGGAATCTTGTAATGAGCCAGAAGGATGCAGATGTTGCTGAGACCAAAGAACTGGTTAAGATTCGTCATAAACTGGTATATGATATCACCCAGAGACTGGAAAGCTTCAGCTTAAATACTGTAATTTCAGGATTCATGGAATACAACAACAAACTGATCGACATTTCCAAGAAGGGCGGCGTAGATAAGAAGACACTTGAAACTTATGTGCTTCTTCTTGCTCCATTTGCACCACATATTGCAGAAGAACTGTGGAGCGAGCTTGGTCATGATACTTCCGTATTTGCAGAAAGATGGCCGGAGTATGATAAAGATGCAATGGAAGATGATGAAGTTGAAATTGCAGTACAGATTAACGGCAAGACAAAGGGTGTTGTCAGCATTGCAAAAGATGCTTCCAAAGAGGATGCACTTGCTGCAGGAAAAGCTGCAATTGCAGATAAGCTTACCGGCAACGTAATCAAAGAGATTTATGTACCGGGTAAAATCATTAATATTGTAATGAAATAAGCAATGATAAAATCATAATAAATATTTCGCAAACGAGGATGTGCATTTTGCATATCCTCGCTTGTGTTATAAGAGACTATTTTTTCCTTTTCTGTAACATCTGCATCATCTGCAGCATTTTATCCGCTTTTACACGTTCTGCTTCGGACATATTCTGCTTTAATAATTCAATTAATAAAGTTGTTTCAGTATTCGAAAATGTCATGCCGTTCTGTTTGGCATTATTGGCGGCGTTCATGACCGTGGAAGCCATGGATTTGGCATCCTTTGCATCGGTGTTATTAGAAGCAAAATCCATAAGAAACTGCAGCTTTTCCGGTGAAATATCATTTAAGGCAGGATTGCCTTTTAAAAAGTCTAAATTCATAAAATCCTCCGTTCTTAACAAGTTGACAGGGAACCATAAAATAACAAATGATAAAGTGATGAAATCAGGAAAACAGGGTATCATAAGCAGACAGCATCTGATACATATTTAAAAAGTTTTCAATATTTTCTTTCTCGCCGGGTGTGCACTGTTCGCTGATATCGGTAAGCATCTGAAACATCCGCTCCTGTGGAGAATGACTGCTGACTTCCTGAATCGTAAGGGCGTCATTGGAAAAAAGCTGGGCTGTTTTTTGTAGTTCCATATATTTGATGAGAAGCGCAAAGGGACGCTGCTGACTGGCGGAAAGATATGGAATCATGGTTTTCATAATCTGTAACTGGTGGTTTTGTAACTGCGAGTCAAAGAAGGTTGGTTTATACTCAGAATCCATAAAATAATCCTTTTTCTTTTAAATTATGATAGAACAGCGGAAAATATAACTTTAACGCATATAATAAAATGTAGAACTTTTTTATAGAAACCGGAAAGGATTTGATGCCAGCATGGGAAAATTAATCATTGACGGAAATGAAGTATATGAAATAGATGAAGAGTGTATGAAAAAAAAGGAAGCGGAAAAGAAGAAACTGACCGCACCGGAAAAAAGCGGTCAAAGATATGACAGAACAAAGAATGTGTCTTGACACATTCTTGCGCCTGCGGCGGTCGCTTGCGACATCTACCTTATACGCCGCAGTGCGCATCCTCGCGGAGCATTTTTTACTTTACAGGAAAGCAATTTCCTGTAAAGTGAAAAAGGGACCTCGTTGAGAGGCCCCGCTTTGCAGATGAATTAGCATCCACAACCGTTGTTGTTAAATCCGAAGCTGTCACCACAGCCACCACAGAAGAGCAACAGTAAAATAATCCAGATACAGCTGTCGTTGCCACATCCATTGCCACATCCTCCAAATCCATTGTTGCCACAGCAGGAGAGCAACAGGATAATCCAGATTAAAGAACAGCAGTTATTTCCTTCGTTACATCCACATCCGCAGCCAGTAGCAGCTAAATCACTCATTTTCAAATCCTCCAAAATTTATCTTACACTTCATAATATGGAAGAAGTAAAAATGTGTGACTAAATTATTCTGAAATTTTTTCGATGCCGGAAATGTCCGGGTGAATTGTCAGGGAATAATTCGTATAGTAAATGACATAACCGGCAACAGCACCGTTTGGTTTCTTTACATTTTTACGCTGTAAATAATCGATTTCAATTTTTTCGTTATCACGGCCGGAAGAATAGTAGCCTGCCAGTCTGCCGGCCTCTTCGAAAGTTCGATCCGGCAGCTCCCTGCCTTCGGTTTTTACAATAACATGGGAGCCGGGCATTCCTTTGGCGTGGAACCACCAGTCATTTCCATTGGCAACCTTGAAAGTAAGTTCGTCATTCTGGAAATTATTTTTTCCAACATAAATATCAAAGCCATCACTGGAACGATAATGGAATGGTTTACTTTTGAATTTCTGTTTTTTCTTACCGTTCATTTTCCTGCGGATATAGCCATAGGTTTCCAGCTCGTCCCGGATCTGGGCAAGGTCATCTTCGGATTCTGCAATGGCAAGCGAAGCCTGAATGGTCTGTAAGTGTGCCATTTCTGTCCTGGTTTCTTCGGTCTGGGTATTTAATGCTTCAAAGGTACGCTTTAATTTATTGTACCGGGCAAAATATTTTTTTGCATTGTCCAGTGGAGAAAGTGTTTCGTCCAGAGGAATGGTAAGCATTTCACCGGTATAGTAATTTGGCACCTCTACTGATTTGGCTCCTTCGGTAACCTGATAGCCGTAGGTATTTAATAATTCGCCGTATACTTTAAATTTATCACGTTTTTCCGTATCGTTTAACTGTTTTAACTGTAAATCCAGTTTTTTACTGCTTCGCTCTAAGTGAGTGGATACAATTTTACGCAAATCCACAGATTTCTGACGCATACGGGTGTAGAGGCTGCGGCTGGCATAAAATTGTTCTAATACGGCGGAAATAGAATCTGCCGGTTCTATGTGATAGCCTTCCGTATGTTCATAGCGGGTTGGTAAGATGGCAGCATATTCTGCCGGTTCTTCTCCTTTATAAAGAATACATGGCTTGAAGTTGGCGTTTTCGACATCCTCCATCAGCCAGCTGAAATTATGATAAAGGTGCAGCAGTGCGTCTTCTTCTAAGGTGTTAATCGGTGTATCTGCATCTAAAGAAGCACGGTAACAGATTTCTGCTGCAACCTGTCCACTGATTCCGGTAAAAGCAGAAGTAAGTGCTTTGGCAAGTGGCAGTGGAAGAGAAGACGCCTTTTCACAGAACTGTTCATAGGAACAGTCAAGGGGATTCCGCTTGTTCTGGGTCTCCGGGATAAAATATTCTCTTCCCGGCAGAACTTCACGGACGGAACTCATCTGGGATGGAACCCGTTTGATGCTGTCAATGATGCGTTCGTTTTCATCACAGAAAATAATATTGCTGTATTTCCCCATTAATTCTATAATCAGGTTTTTCTTTTTCAGGTCACCCATTTCATCCAAATGCTCGACCGTAATCCGGATGATTCGTTCTAATCCGGGCTGACTGATGGCAATAATCCGGCCGTTGGCAATATGTTTTCGTAATACCATGCAGAAATTCGGTGCAGTCATGGGACTGACTTTATTCTGTGCTGTAAGATAGATATAAGGCAGGGAAGCACTTGCACTTAAAGAAAGCCGGTACTGGTCGGATGGTGCCTTTATGGTAAGCAGCAGCTCGTCCGCCTCAGGCTGGGCTATTTTGCTGATTCGTCCATTTAAAATTGTCTGATTTAATTCTGCAGTAAGTGCAGCTACGGTAATTCCGTCTAGTGCCATATAATATGACCTCCTTTGGAAAGAATAGATTCTTTTACAGGATTTTATTATAAAGAAATCTTTCTAAAATTTCAATAAATACGGCATTTTGAATTTGACTAATAAAGAAAATTCTACTATAATACATATATCTATGCATTAGGAGGCAGCTATGATTAAAAGTATGACCGGCTTCGGCAGGTGTGAGATAGAGGAAGACAACCGTAAGATAACGGTAGAGATTAAATCAGTAAATCACCGCTATCTGGATGTAAATGTTAAGCTTCCTAAAAAATTAAGTTTCTTTGAAAGTGCCGTGCGTAACTTAATCAAAGAATACATACAGCGTGGAAAAGTAGATATCTTCATTACCTGTGAAGATTTTAACGAAGCCAACTTCTCGCTGAAATACAACGAAGAACTTGCTGGCGAATATTTAAAATATTTACAGCAGATGGCAGAGCATTTCCAACTGGAAAATGATATCCGTGTCAGCACATTGTCACGTTATCCGGATGTTTTTATAATGGAAGAACAGGATAATGACGAAGAAGAACTTTGGGCACTTCTTGAGAAGACATTGCGTAATGCATGTGAGGCATTTGTTGAAACCAGAGAAAAAGAAGGCGAGAATTTAAAAACAGACCTTCTGAATAAATTAGATGAAATGATTGGTTATGTGGATTTTATTGAGGATCGTTCTCCAATCGTTATGAAAGAATACCGTGAGCGATTAGAAACCAAGGTAAAAGAAATCTTAGAAGATAAGCAGATGGATGATGCAAGAATTGCAACGGAGGTTACAATATTTGCTGATAAAATATGTGTGGATGAAGAGACTGTCCGCTTAAAGAGCCATATCGAAGCGATGAAAGCTGCCTTAACAGGCGGTGGAACCGTTGGAAGGAAGCTTGACTTCATTGCCCAGGAGATGAACCGGGAAGCAAATACGATTCTTTCCAAGGCAAGTGATCTTGCAATTTCGGATACCGGTATTAATCTGAAAACGGATATTGAAAAAGTCCGCGAACAGATTCAGAATATTGAATAAATGATTTCCGTAAACCCTGTAGTAAGAATGGAATGGTGAAAAATGGCAGCACTTATGAATATTGGATTTGGAAATGTAGTAAATATAGATAAGATTGTTGCTGTGATTCAGCCGGATTCTGCACCTGCCAAACGCATGATTCAGAAAGCCAAAGAAGAAGAGTGCGTGGTGGATGCAACCCAGGGAAGACGTACCCGTGCGGTGATTATTACCAACGCCGGATATATCGTTCTTTCTGCGTTACAGCCGGATACACTGACTGGCAGATTTAACGAGATTAGTGGAAATAAACTGAGTGAGGAATAGTAAATGAAAAGAAAAGGTATATTAACCGTAGTATCCGGTTTCTCCGGTGCCGGCAAAGGCACTGTGATGAAAGCTCTGATGGCGGAGTACAAGGATACGTATGCATTATCTGTTTCAGCTACCACGAGAAATCCGAGACCCGGAGAAGTGGATGGTGTTGATTATTTCTTTCGTACCAGAGAAGAATTTGAACAGATGATAGCAGACAATGCGTTAATTGAGCATGCCTGTTATGTGGGAAATTATTATGGTACACCAAAAGCCTATGTAGATGAACAGTTAGAGGCTGGAAAAGATGTAATTCTTGAGATAGAGATTCAGGGAGCACTTGACGTAAAGAAACGTTTCCCGGACACCATCTTAATCTTTGTAACACCACCGGATGCGGATGAATTAAAGAACCGCCTGGTGAATCGTGGAACTGAAGATATGGCAACCATCAATGCAAGATTAAGCAGAGCATCCCAGGAAGCAGAGTTTATGAATCAGTATGATTACATTGTGGTGAACGATACCGTCCCTGCATGTGTGGAGAATATCCATAGCATCATTGAGAACGAGCATGATTGTGCATCACGTAATATAAATTTCATCAATAAAATCAGAGAAGAGCTGAAGTGCTTTTCGAAAGGAGAATAAATTATGATACATCCATCTTATGTTGAGTTAATGAAGGTCGTAAATAACGACGTTGAAATCGGAGAAGAACCGGTCGTAAACAGCAGATATTCTATTGTAATTGCTACTGCAAAGAGAGCAAGACAGATTATCGGTGGAGATGAACCATTGGTTGAAAATGCAAAAGGAAAGAAACCGCTTTCTATCGCAGTAGAAGAGCTTTATACCGGAAAGGTAAAAATCATGGGAGAAGATGCTGTTTCAGAAGATAACGAGTAGCATAGCGGGGTTGCCAACATGGTTTGGTAACCCTTTCGTCATGTAAGAGAAAAATATATACAGGACTCTTTCCTGTTACGGAGGAATGAATGAATATTTTCTTTGTATCGCTGGGGTGTGATAAGAACCTGGTAGATTCAGAATATATGCTTGGTATGATCCGTGATGCCGGATATACCATTATTGATGATGAAACGCAGGCAGATGTGATAGTAATTAATACCTGTTGTTTTATCAATGATGCCAAAGAAGAGAGTATTAACACAATACTTGAAATGGCAGAATATAAGAAAACCGGACATGCAAAGGCATTGATTGTAACCGGGTGCCTTGCCCAGCGTTACCGGAGTGAGATTGAGGAAGAAATACCGGAAGTAGATGCAATTCTTGGAACCAATTCCTATGATAATATTGTTTCTGCTGTGAAAGAAGTTATGGCAGGAAAACATTATACCAATTTAAATTCACTGGAAGGACTTCCGACCTTGCATACCAAACGATGTGTTACTACCGGTGGACATTATGCCCATTTAAAAATTGCAGAAGGCTGTAACAAACGCTGTACTTACTGCATCATTCCATATATCAGAGGTAACTACCGCAGTATTCCGATAGAAGAACTGGTAGCAACAGCCAGAGAACTGGTAGAGGGCGGTGTAAAGGAATTGATTCTGGTAGCCCAGGAGACCACTCTTTACGGAATTGACCTCTATGGAAAAAAATCCCTGCACCGGCTTTTAGATGAATTAAACAAGATTCCGGGATTGTACTGGATTCGTATTCTTTACTGTTATCCGGAAGAAATTGATGATGAACTGATTGAAGCAATCAAACGAAATGATAAAGTCTGCCATTATCTGGATATTCCGATTCAGCATGCAAATTCAGATGTATTAAAGAGAATGGGAAGAAAGACCAATAAGGATGATCTGGTTCGTATTATTCATCATCTGCGGAAAGAAATTCCGGATATTACGCTCCGGACCACTTTAATCTGTGGCTTCCCGGGAGAGACAGAAGAGCAGCATAAAGAACTGTTGGAATTCGTACAGGAAATGAAATTTGACCGTCTGGGCGCATTTACCTATTCTCCGGAAGAAGGAACGAAAGCAGCTGAGATGGAAAATCAGATTCCGGAAGAGACGAAGAAGCTGTGGCAACAGGAAGTCATGGAGCTTCAGGAAGAAATTATTTTTGAGAAAAATGAAGATATGGTTGACCGTGAACTTTATGCTTTTATCGAAGGAAAAGTTGCAGATGAGAATGCTTATGTAGGAAGAACCTACCGTGATGCGCCATCTATTGACGGATATATTTTTGTAAATACAGAGGAAACCTTAATGACCGGAGACTTTGCCAAAGTAAAAGTAACCGGAGCTTATGAATATGATTTGATAGGAGAATTAGCATGAATTTACCAAACAAATTAACAATTTTCAGAGTGATTTTGATTCCGTTTTTTGTAGTGTTTATGTTGGCACCGATTTGTCCGGGTTATGCAAATTATATTGCTGTAGCAATCTTTATTGTAGCAAGTCTTACAGACCTTTTGGATGGGAAGATTGCAAGAAAGTATAATCTTGTGACAGATTTCGGCAAATTTATGGACCCGCTTGCGGATAAACTGCTGGTATGTGCCGCAATGATCTGCCTGATTGAAACCGGACAGCTTGCAGCCTGGATTGTAATCGTAATTATCAGCCGTGAGTTTATCATCAGTGGTTTCCGTCTGGTAGCAGCTGATAACGGCGTTGTAATTGCAGCCAGCTACTGGGGCAAATTTAAGACCACATTCCAGATGCTTATGGTCATTGTATTGATTCTTAATTTTGATAACTGTTACTTCCAGTTATTAGGAACCGTACTTACTTATATTGCACTGGTATTAACGGTTGTATCTCTAATTGATTATCTCTGGAAAAACAGAGCTGTTTTAAAAGAACAGAAATAAAGAGGATTCCCATGGAAAAAAGACAGGAAAACCTGGAAGATAAAATTGTAAAACGGCTGGCGGAGAATCATTTATCCATTGCTGCCGCAGAATCCTGTACCGGAGGACTTGTAGCCGCAACTTTGATTAATGTGCCGGGTGCTTCGGATGTGCTGGAAGAATCTTATATCACTTACTCGGATGCGGTAAAGCATAAAGTACTAGGTGTATCGGAAGAGACCTTGCAGAAACACACTGCAGTAAGTAAAGAAGTAGCAGAAGAAATGGTTCGTGGTGTAACAAAAGTTGCAGGTACGAATGTCGGAATCTCAGTAACCGGTATTGCAGGTCCCGGCGGTGGAAGTGAAAAGTTCCCGGTAGGACTGGTATACATTGGTTATAAAATAAATGATTTTGTGAAAGTTATGCGTTATGTATTTTCCGGAGACCGTAGTGAAGTGCGTATGCATGCGGTGGAGACGGCATTGCAGGAACTGGATGATTTACTGATAAAAGAGGGATTTTAATGAGAATAATAGCCGGAAAAGGAAGAAGCCTTCCATTGAAAACAATTGAAGGCATAGACACAAGACCGACAACAGACCGTATTAAAGAAACACTTTTTAATATGCTGCAATACGAGATTGCAGACTGCCGGTTCTTAGATTTGTTTGCAGGAAGCGGACAGATTGGATTGGAAGCTGTCAGCCGTGGAGCGAAAGAAGCTGTTTTTGTGGAAAGTGGGAAAAAAGCAGCAGCATGTATACAGGATAATATTAACTTTACCCAATTTAATGACCAGTGTCGTTTAATGCAGATGGATGTTATGGCAGCTATCCGGAGTCTGGAAGGAAAAGGGACATTCCAGATTATTTTCATGGATCCGCCTTACAATCAGGAACTGGAAAAGGATGTGCTGATGCTGCTTTCTAAATCGACCCTGGTAGATGAAGATACGGTAATTATTGTAGAAGCGTCCCTAAAGACTGGTTTTGAGTATCTTGAGGAGCTTGGTTTTACACTTGATAAATGCAAAAAATATAAGACAAATTTACATGCCTTTATATCCAGAAAGGAATAACCTATGATGAAAAAAGCAATCTATCCGGGCAGCTTTGACCCGGTCACAAATGGTCATGTTGACATGATTGAACGTGCTTCGAAAATAGTGGACGAGCTGGTTGTGGGAGTTTTAAATAACAGTGCAAAAAACTCGTTGTTTTCTTTAGATGAACGTGTTAGTATGTTAAAAGAGATAACAAAAGATATGCCGAATGTAACAGTTGCTTCTTTTGACGGTCTTTTAGTTGACTTTATGGAAAAAATTGATGCAACTATTATCGTCAGAGGATTGCGTGCGGTAACGGACTTTGAATATGAACTTCAGATTGCACAGTCGAACCATCGTGTAAATCCAAAGATAGATACGGTATTTCTTACAACGAATGTAAAATATTCCTATCTCAGCTCTACAATTGTAAAGGAATATGCTTCTTATGGTGGCGATATTTCTCATTTTGTCCCACCACAGTTTATAGAGCGGATTTATGATAAATATAATATCAAAAAATAAGGAGTGTGGACGATGAGTAGCAGAATGGAACAAATCATAGAAGAAATCGAAGAATATATTGATAATTGCAAATATCAGCCATTATCCAGTACAAAAATTGTTGTTAATAAGGATGAGTTAGAAGAACTTCTGACGGAATTAAAAATGAAAACGCCGGAAGAAATCAAGCGTTATCAGAAGATTATCAGCAACAAAGAAGCTATTCTGGCAGATGCCCAGGCAAAAGCAGATGCCATCATTGCTCAGGCACAGGTACAGACCAGCGAGCTTGTCAGTGAACACCAGATTATGCAACAGGCTTATGCCCAGGCAAATGAGGTTGTTATGATTGCTACCAAGCAGGCACAGGAGATTCTTGATAAAGCAACCAATGATGCCAATAATATCCGTATGGGTGCAATTCAGTATACGGACAGCAGTCTTAAGAATATTGAAGAAATTTTAAGTCATGCCATTGAAGGTTCACAGGCAAGATATGATAATCTGATTCATACCCTTCAGGGTTGTCTGGATGTTGTGACGGCAAACCGGAATGAACTGCTTCCAGAGGAAGAAGATGCTTCTTCCGGACAGGCAAAACAGGAAACAACAGCAGCAGAGCCTGCCACACAGGAAGCACCGGCAAATGAGATTCCGGAAGAGTAATATATATTTATCCTGCCGGATATATCATGTACCCCAGAAGGAAAGCACAGAATGCAAGACTGATTCGGACCAGCAGATAATATTTCATGGAAAGCTTCTGGCTTGCAACCATGGAATAGGTCTGGGCGAAGCCGCATAATCCGCCAAAAGAGGTAAGACTTAAAATTAAGGCATAACCAAGTTGTGGAGAGAGAGCTTCTTCGGAAATCTGCCGGATTCCATTAGTAACTTCTAATGAAATACAAAGTGGTAATTGTAAGAGCTTTTGTGGCACATAAAAGGTAATCTGTTCTAACAGAATAGAAAAGAGCATGATATATCCACCGAGTTTACAAAGAATTTCAAAACCGTTCATGATACCGGCATCGATGATTGAAAAGTTTAATTTTAATCGTGGTGCCGTTTCTTTTTGCCTTAGATTATTACACTGAAAAGCATAGAGAATGCGGCATAGAATCAGGGGCGGCAGATAGAGAATCCCAAGTGTCGGTAATAAAAGACCGTCCTGCCGGAGTGTATCGTGAACAATATAGCTTGCAATGAACATGGGACTGATATTATTGCAGATGGCAAAGAGAATGACAGCCTCTTCTCTCGACAATTGATTTTCTTCTAACATCTGGGCACAGATACGGCTTCCCATAGGAAAACCAAATAGAAAACCTGACAGAAGTGGAAAACAGGCATTTCTGCTGCAGGGAATCAGGAGATGGATGAATGGATAGAGGATTCCTGAAATATGATAAAAAACCCCGGATGAAATCAGAATATTGGATAGAATGGCAAAAGGAAGCAATGCAGGCAGAATATTCTGATACCAGAGCATAAGGCCATTTGCTGCGGCTGATACCGTAAGCATGGGATGCACAAATAATAATATTAAGCACAAAAAAAGAATCAGAAGAGAAATAGTTTTTTTCATAGTTCAATATATTGTATAAAATAACTTTTATGCGGATTATTATGAAGAAGAAAATTTGTGTCATTATTCTCTTTTTTTTGCTGTTGGTCATAGACTGCAGCCTGTTACAGCAGATTCAAAAGCGGGCAGCCTTTTATATAGCATTTGAACAACAGGAGTTCTTTCAGAAACTTCGGAATCAGGAAGTCTCTCCGGAAACGGTGTTAAAATTCAGGGAATATGAGTCTGAAGATGGTGAGGCTCAGGACGATATGACATTTACCCGCTATCTTCTGGCATATTATGCTTCAGATTTAACAGAAAAAAACGAACTGAAAGATGTATACAAAAGATTGCTGCATTTTCATAAAGAAGAAATTGAAAAGCAGGAAGCCTATTTAGACAGTATCTGGTCTGACATTGTCTATTTTCCGGTTCCGGATACCATCTGGGACGAAGAGAAAAAAGTAACTTTTGGAGACACCTGGATGCAGAGCCGCACTTATGGTGGAGACAGAGGACATGAAGGCTGTGATATTATGGCAGATATCAATGAACGGGGAAATTACCCGGTAATCAGTGTCAGTGACGGAACCATAGAACAGATGGGCTGGCTGGAACTTGGGGGTTATCGTATCGGAATCCGGAGTCCCCATGGAGCATATTTCTACTATGCACATCTGTCGGATTATGCAGAGGGACTTTCCGTTGGGGATGAAATTCATGCCGGAGAGCTGATTGCATTTATGGGAGATACCGGATATTCTAAGACAGAAGGAACCGCCGGTAATTTTGATGTGCATCTTCATTTTGGAATTTATTTAAATGATGAAAATAAACAGGAGTTTAGTGTAAATTCCTATTCCGTCCTGCAATATCTCTATCAGGAGAAGAAAATATTACATTATCAATATTAAGATTTAAATTAGGATTTGAATTATAAGAAACACGCTTTGCGAGCTTCTCGAGTTATCGCGGTGTCTGCCAAATCAGAGTAGTAAAGGAACGTATCAGAATGAAAGATTTGAGATTAGATAAATTTTTAACAGAAATGGGTAAAGGAAGCAGAAGCCAGGTGAAAACCTATATTTCTAAGGGACGTGTTACCGTAAATGGAGAAATCATCAAACGTCCGGAATATAAGATTTCACCGGAAAATGATATTGTTAACCTCGAAGGTGAAAAGGTTAATTATTCCCAGTGGGAATATTATATGCTAAATAAGCCTGCCGGCTGTGTCAGTGCCACGGAAGATAAGCATTTTCCAACTGTAGTTTCTTTCATAGAAGATGCTGTAAGAAAAGATTTGTTTCCGGTAGGCAGACTGGATAAGGATACGGAAGGGCTGCTCCTTATTACCAATGACGGTGCGTTGGCTCATGAGCTTTTATCTCCGAAGAAACATGTGGCAAAAACTTATTATGCCAGAATAGAAGGAAAAGTGACTGCTGAAGATGTTACGGCTTTTCGGAAGGGTCTTGATATCGGAGAGAAAAACCTCACAAAGCCTGCTGAACTTGTGATTTTAAAAAGTGATTCAGAATCAGAAATTGAAGTTACTATTACCGAAGGAAAATATCATCAGATTAAGCGGATGTTTGAAAAAACAGGAAAAAAGGTCATTTATTTAAAACGACTTTCCATGGGAAGCTTAAAGCTGGATGAAACTCTGGCAACAGGAGCGTATCGCGCATTGACGAAGTCAGAATTACAGGCATTAAAGGAAGGATAAGAGGATGCAGAATGGTTTTTTACCAATTTCAAGAAAAGACATGGAAGAAGCAGGGATAAAGCAGCTGGATTTCGTCTATGTATGCGGAGATGCATATGTAGACCATCCTTCCTTTGGACATGCTATTATCAGCAGAATATTGCAGGCACATGGTTATACCGTGGGTATCATTGCACAGCCGGATTACCGGGATAAGGAAAGCGTAACCATATTGGGAGAGCCACGGCTTGGTTTTTTGGTTTCCGGAGGTAATATGGATTCCATGGTAAACCATTATTCCGTATCGAAAAAGAGACGTGCCCATGATGCATTTTCACCGGGTGGTGTTATGGGAAAACGCCCGGATTATGCAGTGGTAAGTTACTGCAATCTGATCCGTCAGACCTATAAACATAATCCAATCATTATCGGCGGTATTGAAGCAAGCCTTAGAAGACTGGGGCATTATGATTACTGGTCTAATAAGGTAAAACGTTCCATTCTTTTGGACTCCGGTGCTGATTTGATTTCTTATGGAATGGGCGAGCACAGCATTGTTGAAATTGCAGATGCGTTAGCTTCCGGTCTTGCAGTAAAGGATATTACTTATATCGATGGAACTGTTTTTAAAACCAGAAATAAAGAAGATATTTATGATGCTTTGGAATTGCCGTCTTTTAATAAAATCAAAGAGGACAAGACAGCGTATGCCAAGAGCTTTTACCTGCAGTATCAGAATACAGACCCTTTTACGGCAAGAAGAATTTATGAAACCTATGATGAGAAAATGTTTGTCGTACAGAACCCTCCGGCAAAGCCATTGACCCAGATGGAAATGGATGATATCTACGCACTGCCATATATGAGAACCTATCATCCAATCTATGAAAAGGATGGTGGTGTACCGGCTATTGAAGAAGTAAAATTTTCACTGGTCAGTAACCGTGGCTGCTTTGGTGGCTGCAGCTTTTGTGCTTTAACTTTTCATCAGGGCAGAATTATTCAGACCAGAAGTCATGAATCCATTCTTGCAGAAGCAAAGAAGATGACACAGGATAAGGATTTTAAAGGATATATCCATGATGTAGGTGGTCCGACTGCTAATTTCAGGGCACCGGCATGTACGAAGCAGCTCACAAAGGGTGTTTGCAAGAACCGGCAATGTCTGTTCCCGACACCATGTAAAAATCTTGTTGCTGACCATAGTGATTATATCAGTCTTCTTCGTAAATTACGGAATATCAAAGGCGTGAAAAAAGTATTTGTCCGTTCCGGTATCCGTTTTGACTATCTTTTATGTGATACGAAAAATAATTTTCTGGAAGAACTTTGTAAATATCATGTCAGCGGACAGCTAAAGGTGGCACCGGAGCATATTTCAGACCCGGTATTACAGAAAATGGGAAAACCTCCGGTTTCCGTTTATAATGAATTTGTCCGCAAGTATCATGATATGAATGAACGGTTAGGATTAAAACAGTATCTGGTACCATATCTGATGTCCTCCCATCCGGGTTCGACCCTGCAGGAGGCAGTAGATTTGGCTGAGTATTTAAGAGATTTAGGTTATATGCCTCAGCAGGTACAGGATTTCTATCCGACCCCATCCACCATATCGACCTGTATGTACTATACGGGTTTAGACCCGCGGACCATGGAGCCGGTATATGTAGCAACCAATCCGCATGAGAAAGCCATGCAACGAGCACTGATACAGTATCGTAATCCGGAAAATTATGATTTGGTGCATGAGGCGTTAGTTAGGACGAACCGGACGGATTTAATCGGCTTTGATGCCCATTGCCTCATCCGTCCAAGAAAGCTTGCCAAAGAAGAAGTATTTTCGGGTAAGAAAAAGACGAAGCGGACACCGAATCAAAATCAGACAAAATATAAAGCTGGAAGTTCCAGAAATACTGAAAATTTTTCAAGAAAAACTTCCAGTCAGAATACGAAGAAGAAGCATACGATTCGAACCGTTCATAAAAAGAAATAGTAAGGATATGTTATGAAAACATTTATCATTAAAGAAAATGAAGCAGGACAACGTTTTGATAAATATTTAAAAAAGCTTTTAAAAGAAGCACCGTCAAGCTTTGTCTATAAAATGCTTCGGAAAAAGAATATTGTATTAAATGGAAAAAAGGCAGATGGATCCGAAAAACTGAATGCCAGAGATGAGGTAAAGCTGTTTTTAGCAGATGAAACTTATGATAAGTTTGCAGGAGCAGAGGTAAAAGAAAGTTTTCCAACCACAGCACTGGATATCGTTTATGAAGATGAAGATATTTTAATCATCAATAAACCTGCAGGAATGCTGTCACAGAAGGCACAGCCATCCGATATTTCTGCCAACGAATATATTATCGGATATCTTCTTCAAAGCAGAGCTCTTAAGGAAACGGATTTGCGGACCTTCCGGCCGTCCGTCTGCAACCGTCTTGACCGCAATACTTCAGGACTTCTGACAGCCGGAAAGACGTTAAAGGGATTGCAGGATTTATCCGAGACATTGAAAAAAAGAACCGTAAAGAAATATTATCTCTGCCTGGTAGCCGGATGCATTACAGCACCGCAGCATTTAAAGGGTTATCTTATGAAGGATGAAAGGCAGAATCGAGTATTTATTTCAAAGGAAAAAACAGCGGATGCACTCTGTATCGAGACAGAGTATGAGCCACTGGAAGTATATCAGGATGTCACACTGCTGCAGGTGCATCTGATTACCGGACGCAGCCATCAGATCCGTGCCCATTTAGCATCCATTGGTCATCCGATTATCGGAGACAGTAAATATGGTAATGAAAAAATCAATCATTTTTACCGGGAACGCATCGGCGTAAAACATCAGCTTTTACATGCTTACCGGATGATATTTGCAGATGGCAGATGTGTAGAAGCAGCTCCACCGGATGATTTTAATAAGGCTATTTGTTATGCAAATCAGAATGTCACAGAGCAGTAATTATTTTTAATGAAAGACTGTGGATGTTACAGGAAGGATAAATAAGTAAGATGAAAGTATATCTGATGCGGCATGGAGAAACCGATTACAATAAAAAAGGACTGATACAGGGAACCCTTGACATTCCATTAAATGAATTCGGACTGGAATTAGCCGAAAAGACCAAAGAGGGATTCAAAAAAGAAGGATTGACTTTTGACTACTGTTATTGCAGTCCGTTAATTCGTGCCAGACAGACGGCAGAGATTATTCTGCGAGGAACGGATACCCCTCTTTCCTATGATGAACGTATCCGTGAAATGAACTTCGGAGAAGGGGAAGGGCAGAAGCTTGCTGATCTCAGCTGGAATCCGGCCCTTAAAAATATTGATGCTTTATTTCATGCGCCGGAACAGTATCGTGCCACGGAACAGGGCGAAAGCTACGAAGCGTTACTTGCCCGGGTGGAAGACTTTTTAAAGCATGAAATTTTTCCGCTGGAAGAAAAAATGAAGCGTGTGCTCATCTGCTGTCATGGTGGAATCATCCGCGCATTTCTTGCATACATAAAAGGACTTGAAATCAAGGATTTCTGGAACAGCCACCAGCCAAACTGCAGTGTAAATATATTAGAAGTAAAGAATCAGAAAATAAGGATTCTCGAAGAACATAAAATTTATTACACACTGCCGGAAGAAAAGAAAGGAAGTATACTCTGATGCCAACTTGGAATTCCAGAGGATTAAGAGGTTCTACGTTAGAGGAATTTATCAACCGGACCAATGAAAAATATGCAGAGCATAATTTAGCAATGATACAGAAAATTCCGACACCGATTACACCAATTAATATTGATAAAGAAACAAGACATATTACCCTTGCCTATTTTGACCAGAAAAGTACCGTAGATTATATCGGGGCAGTACAGGGCATTCCGGTCTGCTTTGATGCCAAGGAATGTCACACCGATACGTTTCCTCTTGCCAATGTGCATGCTCACCAGATTCAGTTTATGCAGGATTTTGAAAATCAGCAGGGTATTTCCTTTATTCTGATATTTTATACCCAACGGGATGAATTTTACTATATGCCATTCCGACAGCTTTATGAATTCTGGGAGAGAGCCCAGAATGGCGGACGGAAGAGCTTCCGGTTAGAAGAATTAAATCCGGAATTTTTCCTGCCAAAGAAGTCAGGAATCCTGGTTCCTTATCTGGAAGGCTTGAAAAAAGATTTGGAGCTAAGGGATTGACAATTATTTCCAGGTAATATATACTAGGAAAAGCAATTCACCGTGGTAGCATGGTAGCACGCTAAAGTGTTTTGAGAAAAACTGGAGGTTTATATGAAAAATCAATTGTTACATACACCAGAGGGTGTCCGGGATATTTATAATGAAGAGTGTGAAAAAAAATTAGAGCTGCAGGATCGGCTGCATAAGGCTTTAAAACGACACGGATACCACAGTATTCAGACACCAACCTTTGAATTTTTCGATATATTTGGAAAAGAAGTTGGAACCATTCCATCCAACGAATTATATAAATTTTTTGATCGGGAAGGAAATACCCTTGTATTAAGACCGGATATTACACCATCTATTGCACGGTCTGCCGCAAAATATTTTATGGATGAGGATATGCCAATCCGCCTTTCTTATATGGGAAATACCTTTATCAATAACCATAGCTATCAGGGAAGATTAAAGGAATCTACCCAGCTTGGTGCAGAGTTAATCGGCGATGATACCGTAGATGGCGATGCAGAGATGATTGCTATGGCAATTGATGCATTAAAGAGCAGTGGTTTAAAGAATTTCCAGATTAGTGTGGGACATGTGGAATTCTTCCGTGGCTTAATGGAAGCGGCAGGGCTTTCCGAAGAACAGGAAGAAGTTATCCGGGAACTGATTGCTAATAAGAATTTCTTTGGCGTGGAAGAAGAGATTTCCGACTGCTCCATGAACCAGAATTTAAAAGAATTATTCGGAATGCTTGGAACCATTTATGATAATGCAGCTTCCTTTGAAGAGGCAAAGACCTATGCGGCTGATTATCCAAAGGTTTATAAAGCAATACGCAGACTGGAAGACTTAGATGCGGTGCTTAAAGTATATGACGTAGACAAATATGTGACCTATGAATTTGGTATGTTAAGCAGCTATCATTATTATACCGGAGTAATTTTTGCCGGTTATACTTATGGAAGCGGTGAACCGATTGTAAAGGGTGGTCGTTATGACAAGCTTCTTACTTATTTTGGAAAAGATGCAGCTTCCATTGGATTTGCGATAGTAGTAGACCAGTTAATGGCAGCAATTTCAAGACAGAAAATTGAGATTACCGTAAAACATGACAATCAGCTGATTGTATACAAACCGGAATACCGCAGGGAAGCAGTAAAGAAAGCCATTGCACTGAGGGCAAAGGACTGCAATGTGGAACTGATTGCCTGGGCAATGGATAAATCAAAAGCAGATTATGAAGCATATGCATTGCGAAATCAGATTGCAGAACTGACATTTATGGATGGAGAATAGAAATGGAAGATATGAGATATTTAACCTTTGCATTAGGTAAGGGAAGACTGGCAAATAAAACCTTAGAGACTTTTGAAAAAATCGGCATTACCTGTGAAGAAATGAAAGACAAGAATACCAGAAAACTTATTTTTGTCAATGAAGAATTAAAGCTTCGTTTCTTCCTTGCCAAGGGACCGGATGTACCAACTTATGTAGAATATGGTGCGGCAGATATCGGTATTGTGGGAAAGGATACAATTTTAGAGGAAGCAAGAAATATTTATGAAGTATTGGATTTGGGCTTTGGAAAATGCAGAATGTGTATCTGCGGTCCAAAAGAATCCAAAGAATTATTACAGCATCACGAACTGATCCGTGTGGCAACCAAATATCCGCGCATTGCAAAAGACTATTTTTATAATAAGAAACATCAGACTGTAGAAATTATCAAATTAAACGGTTCCATCGAACTTGCCCCGATTGTTGGACTTGCTGAGGTAATATGTGATATTGTAGAGACAGGCTCAACCTTACGTGAAAACGGACTTGAAGTATTAGAAGAAGTTTGTCCGCTTTCTGCCCGGATGGTCGTAAATCAGGTTAGTATGAAAATGGAACATGAGCGGATTACGAAATTAATTACAGATTTAAAATCGGTATTAAAGGAGGCATAAACATGCGTATTTTAGAGTTGACAGAAGAGACAAAGGGTAATATATTAGAGAATCTTTTAAAGAGAAGCCCCAACAGCTACGGCAAATTTGAAGCCAGCGTACAGGAAATCATCGAAACGGTACGTGCCAATAGAGATGCTGCATTATTTGACTATACAGCGAGATTTGATGGTGCAACGATTAATAAAGATAATATTTTAGTAACAGAAGATGAGATTAAGGAGGCTTATGATGCAGTAGATCCGAAGCTCCTTGAAGTCATCCGGAAATCTCTTGTAAATATCCGCACCTATCATGAAAAACAGCGTCAGAACAGCTGGTTTGACAGCCAGGATAAAGGTATTATCTTAGGTCAGAAGGTAACCGCATTAGCCCGTGTCGGTGTTTATGTACCGGGTGGAAAAGCCGTTTATCCTTCTTCCGTACTGATGAATATTGTTCCGGCCAAGGTTGCCGGAGTTGATGAAATTATTATGACAACACCGCCTGGAAAAGATGGTAAGGTAAATCCTTCTACCCTGGTTGCAGCAAGAGAAGCCGGTGCAGACCGCATCTATAAAGTAGGAGGCGCACAGGCAATTGCAGCTCTCGCCTTTGGTACCGAAAGCATTCCAAAAGTAGATAAAATTGTTGGCCCTGGAAATATTTATGTAGCTTTAGCGAAAAAAGCCGTATTCGGTTATGTCAGCATAGACTCCATCGCCGGACCAAGTGAGATTTTAGTATTAGCAGATGAAACAGCCAATCCAAGATATGTTGCAGCCGACCTTTTATCCCAGGCAGAGCATGATGAAATGGCTTCCGCAATTTTGATTACCACAAGCCGTGAACTGGCAGAGCGTGTTTCTGAGGAAGCAGCAAAATTTACTGCACAGCTTTCCAGAAAAGAAATCATCCAGAAATCCTTAGATAACTATGGATATATTTTAATTGCAGATAATATGGAGGAAGCCATTGCTGCAGTAAATGAAATTGCATCCGAACATATGGAAATTGTAACAAAGAATCCATTTGAAGTTATGACCAAGGTAAGAAATGCCGGAGCAATTTTCATCGGTGAATACAGCAGTGAACCGCTTGGAGATTATTTTGCAGGACCAAACCACGTTCTTCCAACCAATGGAACCGCAAAATTTTTCTCTGCATTATCCGTAGATGATTTCATTAAGAAATCCAGCATTATTTCCTATTCCAGGGAAGCATTAGAGGAAGTATATAAAGATATTGCCCAGTTTGCAGAGTGCGAACAGTTGACGGCACATGCAAATTCCGTTAAAGTAAGATTTGAAGACGAAAACTAAACGGAGGTTTGTTTCATGGAACAAAGACGTATTGCAGAATATACAAGAAAAACAAAAGAAACCGATATTTACCTTTCCTTTGATTTGGACGGCAGAGGGGATGCAAAGGCAGATACCGGAATTGGATTTTTCGACCATATGTTAGATGGCTTTGCAAGACATGGATTATTTGATTTAAATGTCAAAGTGACCGGAGATCTGGTGGTGGACTGTCATCATACCATTGAAGATACCGGAATCGTCCTTGGCAATGCCATTAAAAAAGCAGTCGGTGACAAAAAGGGTATCAAACGTTTTGGAAGCTGTATGCTTCCCATGGATGAGACACTGGTGCTTTGTGCGGTAGATTTATCCGGAAGACCGTATCTATCCTTTGATGCAGAATTTACCACAGACCGCGTAGGCTATATGGATACCGAAATGGTAAAAGAATTCTTTTATGCCATTTCCTATAGCGCCGGAATGAATTTACATCTTAAGGTCATTACAGGCGGAAATAACCATCATATGATTGAAGCCATGTTTAAAGCATTTGCAAAGGCATTGGATGAGGCAACCATCATTGACCCGCGTATTACCGATATATTATCAACGAAAGGCAGTTTATAGGTGAGCATATGAAACACAAGAATATAGTAGCAACCATTTATCTGAAAAACGGAGAGGCAGTAAAGAGCCCGAGTGACCTTAGTTCTGCAGGAGATTTAAAAGAACTTACCAAGCTTTATAATGACAGTGGAATTGATAAGATTTTAATCTATGACTTATCAACCGGTGATGAAGAGCATGAGAAAAATATTCATACGGTAAAAGATATTTTCCGTACTGTAGAGATTCCGATTTATGCAGGTGGAAATATCAACCGTCTGGAAGACATTAAGAAATTTATCTATGCCGGATGTAAACAGGTTGTTTTAAACGGTGCCAAATCTGTCAGCATGTCTTTGGCGGAGGAAGGTGCAAAACGATTCGGAAAAGACCGTATGATAGTTTCTGTAAAGAATATTGATTTCTTATTCAAACACAAAGATGAACTGGATGAATATTTCCATGAAATGATTGTTCTTGATCCATCCATGATGGACGGAGTAGAAAATATTACAAATCTGCCATATGTCGTTCAGTATGATAATTATGACAAGGATGCACTGGTGGATGTATTAAACCGTGAAAATGTCAGAGGAATCTGTGGTGCATTTATTAATGATACCAGGACAGATATCATGAAATTAAAGACAGAATTTGCAGCCAGCGGAATCCGTATGGACAATTTTGCTCCGGCATTAAAATGGAGTGATTTCAAATTGAATTCGGATGGAATGGTACCTGTTGTAGTACAGGATTACCGTACCGATGAAGTACTTATGGTAGCTTATATGAATGAAGAAGCGTTCAATACCACCATTTCCAGCGGAAAGATGACTTATTACAGCCGCAGCCGTAAGGCGTTGTGGATGAAGGGTGAGACCAGTGGTCATATCCAGTATGTGAAATCTTTAACGGCAGACTGTGATTTTGATACCATTCTTGCAAAGGTATCCCAGATTGGCGTGGCATGTCATACCGGAGCACCAAGCTGCTTCTTTAATGAAATTGTCAAGAAAGAATATGCTGAGAAAAATCCACTGCAGGTATTTGAGGATGTCTACTCCATTATTGCGGATCGTAAGATTCATCCAAAGGAAGGCTCTTATACCAACTACCTTTTCGATAAGGGAATTGATAAGATTTTAAAGAAGGTCGGCGAAGAAGCAACCGAGATTGTCATTGCCGCAAAGAATCCGGAACCGGAAGAGATTATTTATGAAATTTCAGATTTCCTTTATCATGCAATGGTATTGATGGTAGAAAAAGGCGTAACATGGGAGGATGTTACCCAGGAACTTGCCCAGAGATAACATACATAGTTCCTGCACTTTCTGCATAGATTACAGCAGAACAACAATCAGGCGATGATATGCAGAAAGGTGCGATTTATTTGGAACAGGATTATATTGCAAACAGACGGGAATATATTCTTCGTGCCAGAAATTCTTTTTCGGAATCACGGAAAGACACGGACGAGGAGTTAATAAACACAGGAAAAGCAGCCATTTGGAAAGTAAAATGGCTGCTTTGTATTTGTCTTTTTGTGGTGTTTGTTTTATGTGATAAAGGAAAGCTTCCTTTTCCGGGAACTGCCGGTGAAAAAGATACCAAATGGATGTACCGGCAATTAGAAGAAAACTATGATTATACAAAACTGCAAAAGTATGTTATGATAATTTCGGATTTTGCAAAAAATATATAAGCGTTATTTTTTTCACAAATCGGATTATGATATTTAAGAATGATTGAGGTACCAGATGAACACTTTAGCATTAAGTGATGAAATACTTTTAACAATTGATAAACCGGCCCGTTATATCGGAAACGAGCTGAACATGGTAAAGAAGAATCCGAAGGATGTTGACATCCGTTTTGCAATGTGCTTTCCGGATGTCTATGAAATCGGAATGTCTCACCTGGGCATTCAGATTTTATATGATATGTTTAATAAACGGGATGATGTATACTGCGAACGGGTTTATTCTCCGTGGCCGGATTTACACAAGATTATGAAAGAAAAAAATATTCCTTTATTTGCACTGGAAAGTCAGGAGCCGATTAAGGATTTTGATTTCCTTGGTATTACCATCCAGTATGAGATGTGCTATACCAATATTTTACAGATTCTTGATTTATCCCAGATTGCCATGCTGTCTTCTGAGCGAAAAGAAGATGACCCGATTGTAATCGGTGGCGGTCCTTGCAGCTATAATCCGGAGCCGATTGCCGATTTCTTTGATTTGTTCTATATCGGAGAAGGCGAAATTTCTTATACGGAATTATTTACGTTGTATAAGCAGTGCAGGAAAGAAAAGGTCAGCAGAAAGGAATTCTTACGCCGTGCAGCGTCTATTCCTGGAATCTATGTGCCTTCCATGTATGAGGTGGCTTATAAAGAAGATGGAACGATTGCATCCTTTACACCAAAATATGAGGATGTGCCGGCAACGGTAAAGAAACAGATTCAGATGGATATGTCCCATTCTGTTTACCCTGAGAAACCGGTTGTTCCTTTTATTAAAGCAACCCAGGATCGTGTGGTATTAGAGATTCAGCGTGGCTGTATCCGCGGCTGCCGTTTTTGTCAGGCAGGAATGATTTACCGTCCGGTCCGTGAAAAAGATGTAGAAGTCTTAAAACATTATGCTTACGAAATGTTAAAGAATACCGGACATGAAGAGATTTCTTTAAGTTCTTTAAGTTCCAGTGATTATTCGCAACTGGAAGAACTGGTTAATTTTCTGATTGATAACTTTAAGGATAAAGGCGTAAATATTTCTCTGCCATCTCTTCGTATCGATGCATTTTCCTTAGACGTTATGGGAAAAGTGCAGGATATCAGAAAGAGCAGCCTTACCTTTGCTCCGGAAGCCGGTTCCCAGCGTCTTCGTAATGTTATTAATAAAGGACTGACGGAAGAGGTGATTTTAAATGGTGCCGGAATGGCGTTTGAAGGCGGCTGGAATAAAGTAAAGCTTTATTTCATGCTAGGACTTCCGACCGAGACGGAAGATGATATGCGTGCCATAGCAGAACTTGCCAATAAAATTGCAGTCCGTTATTATGAGATTCCAAAGGAAGAGCGGAATGGAAAATGTCAGATTACTATCAGTACCTCTTTCTTTGTACCAAAGCCATTTACTCCATTCCAGTGGGCAAGAATGTATGATAAGGACAGCTATCTTGGCAGAGCCAAGGTGGTAAATGATGCTGTAAAAGAACAGTTAAACCGCAAGAGCATCAAGTATAACTGGCATGAAGCAGATGTTACGGTATTAGAGGGTATTCTTGCAAGAGGAGACCGCCGGATTGCCCCTGCCTTGCTTAAGGTTTATGAAAAAGGTGGTATCTTTGATGCCTGGACGGAATTTTTTGATAATAACCGCTGGGTAGAGGCTTTTGCGGAATGTGGCATCGATACCGATTTCTATACCATGCGGGAACGTCCTCTGGATGAAATTTTCCCATGGGATTTTATTGATGATGGCGTTTCGAAAAAGTTCTTAATCCGCGAATGGGAACGTGCCAGAAAAGAAGAAGTGACTCCAAACTGCCGGATGCAGTGTCAGGGCTGTGGAGCTGCTCAGTTTAAGGGAGGTGTCTGCTTTGAAAATAAGAATTAAATTTCGAAAATATGGTGTAATGAAATTTATCGGACACCTTGATATGATGCGTTATTTCCAGAAAGCAATGCGTCGTGCTGAGATTGATATTGCATATTCCGAGGGATTTTCCCCGCATCAGATTATGTCTTTTGCGGCACCGCTGGGAGTTGGAATCACCAGTGATGGAGAATATCTTGATATTGAAGTACATTCTACCAGAAGTTCAATTGAATCCGTTAAGGCTTTAAATGATACCATGGTGGAAGGTGTTGAAATCGTATCTTACCGGATGCTGCCAGAGCATGCCAAAACAGCGATGTCCATTGTTGCAGCAGCGGACTATAACGTATTTTATAAGAATAAAGGAAATTGTCCATTCACTTTGGATGAACTGAAAGTTAAAGTAAAAGCATTTTATGAAGATGCTCCGGAGATTCTGGTTACGAAAAAGACGAAAAAAAGCGAAAAAGTCATGGACTTAAAGCAGCTGGTATATGATTTTCAGGTTGAGGAAGCAGATGGCTGTCCATTCTTTTATCTTAAAGTATCTACAGGAAGCGTAGATAATGTAAAACCAGAGCTTTTGTTAGAAGCCTTTTACCGGTATCTGGAACTTCCTTATAACGAAATGCAGTTTCAGATTCATCGTGTGGACGTATATGCCCGAAAAGAAGACGGCACTCTGATTGCATTGGATGAAATGGGAGATGACATTCTTGAATAAATTTATCATTACAAGGCAGCATTATGTAGGCGACTCCTTTTTTACGGCACTGTTAGATGAAAAGGACAAGTTTAGGGAAATTGCATTTCATCCGTTATCCGAAGAAAATCAGGTTGTACCGGGAATAATTTGTATTGCCAGGGTAAAAAAGATTGCCGCGAACTTAGATGCCGCTTTTGTGGACATTGCAAAGGGAGTAACCTGTTATCTGGAAACAGCACATATAAAAGATGCCTGGTTTTCGAAGCAGTGCAGAAGCGGAAAGCTGACCGAAGGGGATGAACTTGTGGTGCAGATTACCAAAGAGGCAATCAAGACCAAGTATCCCATTGCAGATACTAAGCTTTCCCTTACCGGAAAATATTTTGTCCTGACAAATGAAAAACGTCCCCTTGCCATTTCTTCTAAATTAAGTGCGGATGAAAAAGAAAGGTTAAGCAGTCAGGTACAGCTTTTCGAACAGATGCAGCTTTTTGAAAAAGAAGCAGTTACTGATACAAAGCAGAATGCCGGACAGGAAGAAAAAAGAAAGCCGCATAGTCTTATCGTAAGAACCAATGCGGCAGGAGCTTCTCCGGAAGAATTAGAAACAGAATACCGGAAACTTTTATCTGACTATCAGAAGTTAGCTGCAACTTTTCATTTCCGTACCTGTTACAGCATTCTGATGCCGCCAAAGAAATTTTATGAAAATGCCATTAATCACCTTTACCAGGAAGAGCTTGGTGAAATTATTACGGATGATAAGAATATCTTTGAAGAGCTTCAACAGCTTTATGCCGGAAATCCTGATATTTTATCTAAGATACGGTTCTATGAAAATGATGCCATTTCATTAGGAACCCTTTATTCCTTTGAGACGCAGATACAGCGTGCAATATCGGAACGGGTCTGGATGAAGTCTGGTGCTTATCTTATCATTCAGCCAACGGAAGCTCTGACAGTTATCGATGTAAACAGTGGAAAGAATACTTCCGGAAAAAATGCAGAAGAATATTATTATAAGATTAATTTAGAAGCTGCTGCAGAGATTTCAAGACAGCTCCGGCTTCGTAATATTTCAGGAATTGTCATTGTGGATTTCATCAATATGGCAAAAGAAGAGCAAAGAAAAGAGCTGATGCACCAGTTCCGGTTATCCTTAAAAGAAGACCCGGTTTCGGTACGGCTTGTGGATATTACAAAGCTTGGCTTAGTGGAGCTGACCCGGAAGAAGGAACGTAAGAACCTTTTGGAGCAGGTGGCTCAGCTAAGATGATAGCAGCTGCAAAAGCCACATTAAGGTATATATCAAGATATGCAAAGAAATATCTGAATACAATACCCGAAAGTACCTGAAAAATAATTAAAATTATAGCGTAAAATAGTTGACGAATCCTAATTCGTGTGCTATGATATAACAGTATGCCGCACAGTGAGGTATAAGTCTATCGTAAGGATAGCACCACAACTGGCGAGTAATGATAATAGGAGGTGCCATATGTACGCAATTATAGCAACAGGTGGTAAACAGTACAAAGTATCTGAAGGCGATATCATTACCATTGAAAAGCTTGGTGTTGAGGCTGGTGAGAAAGTAACTTTCGATCAGGTTTTAGCAGTATCTGACAACGGATTAAAAGTTGGTGCAGACGCAGCTAACGCAACTGTAGAAGCTTCTGTAGTAAAAGAAGGCAGAGCTAAGAAAGTTATCGTTTACAAGTATAAGAGAAAAACCGGCTATCACAAGAAGAACGGTCATAGACAGGCGTTCACACAGGTGAAAATCGAAAAAATTAATGCGTAATCGATAGGAAATTGTTATGACAAAGATAACGATTTTTCGAAACCAGAAACAAGAGTATCTTGCTTTTTCCTGTGTCGGACATGCTGAATATGCAGATGCCGGAGAGGATATTGTATGTGCAGGAATTTCGGTTCTTGTGATTAATACAATCAATGCCCTTGGAATGTTCACAAAAGAACAGTTCAAGACCAATCAGGACGAAGAGACCGGATTGATTTCCGTATCTTTTGAGCAGCCGGCAGGACATGATGCAAAGTTACTTTTGGACACAATGGTTTTAGGCTTACAGGGAATACAAAACAATTATGGAAATGATTACATCATTTTAAACTTCAAGGAGGTGTAGAACATGTTGAATATGAACCTTCAGTTTTTTGCTCATAAAAAGGGAGTTGGTTCTACTAAGAACGGTAGAGATTCTGAATCCAAGAGATTAGGTGCAAAAAGAGCAGACGGACAGTTCGTTAAGGCTGGTAACATTTTATACAGACAGCGTGGAACAAAGATTCATCCAGGCGTTAACGTTGGTATCGGCGGAGATGATACTTTATTCGCATTAACAGACGGTGTTCTTAGATTTGAAAGAAAAGGCAGAGATAAGAAACAGGCTTCTGTTTATCCAGTAGCAACAAACGAATAAGATGCATGATAGACCCGACACGAAAGCGCCGGGTCTATTTTCACTTATAGGAAACTATATTTTAACTTGAAGTAATTTAGAAACAATTAAAGTTATCATTTGATTACAGTAACTGATATTTAATCACAATCAATAATGAGGTAGAAAATTATGTTTGCCGATAGTGCAAAAATTATTATAAAATCAGGAAAAGGCGGCAACGGTCATGTGAGCTTCCGCCGTGAAAAATATGTTCCGGATGGCGGCCCGGACGGTGGCGATGGTGGAAAAGGTGGCGATATCATCTTTGAAGTAGATGACAGCATGAATACATTAAATGATTTCCGTCATAAACACAAATGGACTGCAGAAAACGGAGAAGAAGGAAAAAAACGAAACTGCCACGGAAAAAAGGGTGAAGACCTTGTCATCCATGTTCCTGCCGGAACCATTATCCGTGATGCAGCTACCGATAAGGTAATTGCAGATATGTCCGGTGAGAATAAAAGACAGATTATTTTAACCGGTGGAAAGGGTGGACTTGGCAATCAGCATTTTGCAACCTCTTCCATGCAGGCACCGAAATATGCACAGCCGGGGCAGGAAGCATTGGAACTTGAAGTTCGACTGGAACTTAAAGTAATTGCTGATGTTGGTTTAGTCGGCTTCCCAAATGTGGGAAAATCAACTTTATTATCCTGTTCCACCAATGCAACACCAAAGATTGCAAATTATCATTTTACAACTTTAAATCCGATTCTTGGTGTCGTTGATTTAGGCGAAGGTGCCGGATTTGTCATGGCTGATATTCCGGGGCTGATTGAAGGGGCATCCGAAGGAATCGGTCTTGGACATGAATTCTTAAAGCATATAGAGCGAACCAAGGTTATCATTCATGTCGTGGATGCTGCCGGAACAGAAGGCAGAGATCCGATTGCAGATATTCATGCCATCAATCAGGAGCTGGAATCCTTTAACCCTGAATTGTTAAAGAAACCTCAGGTTATTGCAGCCAATAAAATTGATGCTATTTATGAAGGCAATAATGAAATAATTGAGAAATTAAAAGAAACCTTTGAACCATCCGGCATTAAAGTATTTCCAATTTCTGCGGTCAGCCGTCAGGGTGTACGTGAGTTAATGTTTTATGTGAAGAGTCTTTTAGATGAAATGGACGATACACCGGTTATCTATGAGCAGGAATTCTTCCCGGATTCGAGAGCATTAGAGGGTGAACCTTATACCATTGAGATTGATCCGGAAGATGGTGCTTATGTGGTGGAAGGACCTAAGATTGATAAAATGCTGGGTTACACCAATATTGATTCGGAGAAAGGTTTCCTTTTCTTCCAGAAATTCTTAAAAGAACAGGGTATCTTAAAGGAATTAGAGGCAAAGGGTATTCAGGAAGGTGATACAGTCCGTATGTATGGACTTGAATTCGATTATTATAAGGAGTAAATCATTATGGAATTAACGAGTAAGCAGCGTTCCCATTTAAGAGGAATGGCAAGTACGATAAATCCAATTTTCCAGATTGGAAAGGCATCTCTTACACCGGAAATTATTTCAGCAGTAGATGATGCCATTGAAAAACGTGAATTAATCAAGATTTCTGTATTAAAAAACTGTGCAGATGATCCTCGCGAATTAGGCGAAATGATTGCAGAGCGTACGCATGCACAGGTGGTTGCGGTAACTGGTAAAAAAATCGTTCTTTACCGTAAATCAAAGAAACATCCAAAGATTGAATTGTTATAAACGAAAGCTTTTATACCTTGGAAGGGTGGTAGAAGATTGAAGAAAGTGCGTATTGGAATTATTGGCGGAACCTTTGATCCGATTCATATCGGGCATCTGATTATTGCACAGAATGCGGTAACACAATATCATTTAGACCAGATTCTTTTTATTCCAACGGGACATTCGCCTCATAAGGATGATAAAGAGATTGAACAGTCTGCCCACCGGCTGGAAATGATTCGCCTGTCGATTAAAAATAATCCGGATTTTTATTTTTCGGCCATGGAGATTAATGCAGCCCGCACCAGTTATACGTATCTGACGCTGCAGGAGCTTCATCGGACCTATCCGGACTGGGAACTCTATTTCATTATGGGAGCAGATTCCCTTGATTATCTGGATAAATGGATGGAGCCGGCAGAAATTTGCCGTCTTGCAACGCTTTTAGTTGCCATCAGAGACGATTTGGATATGAACCGGATAAAGAATAAGGCTGCAGAGTTAAAGCGGCTCTATGAGGCAGATATAAGGCCGATTATCACACCAAATGTTTCCGTTTCTTCTCATAATATCCGGGAGCGGGTAGCAAAAGGGGAACCGATACGTTATCTTGTCACACCGGAAGTGGAAGAATATATTGCCCATCAGTGTTTATATCAGGAGGATGAAGGTCAGACACCAATGAACGAAAGATTAAATCAGATAAAAAAAACATTAAAAAAGGAATTGGATAAAGACCGTTACGAGCATACTTTAGGGGTCATGTATACTTCAGCCTGTCTTGCCATGGCAAATGGTTATGATATGGAAAAGGCTCAGCTTGCAGGTCTGCTTCACGATTGTGCCAAATGTATTCCAAACGAAAAGAAATTAAAAATCTGTGCGAAGAATAACATTCCTGTCACGCAGGTGGAAAAGGATAATCCTTTTTTACTTCATGCTAAAGTCGGTGCATTTCTTGCCAGAGTATTATATGAAGTAGAGGACGAAGAGATTCTTCATGCAATTTCTGTTCATACCACCGGGGCACCGGCAATGAATACACTGGATAAAATCGTATTTATTGCTGATTATATCGAACCAAAACGGGATAAAGCAGCAAACCTAAAAGAAATCAGAAAAACAGCCTTTGAAGATTTAGATGAAGCACTGAAAATGATTTTATGTGATACCATTCATTATCTCAATGGCAGTAAAAATGATAAAAATATCGATCCAATGACACTTGAAACATATCATTACTATACAGGAGGTTCTCATGAATAAACAGTCGAAAGAAATGGCGAAACTTGCATATCAGGCTTTATCGGAAAAGAAGGCAGAAGATATCCGTATTATTGATATCAGTGAAATATCTGTTATCGCAGATTATTTTATTATCGCCAGTGGAAGCAATGCCAACCAGTTACAGGCTATGCAGGACAGCGTAGATGAACAGTTATATAAAGCCGGTTATCATGCAAAACAGATTGAAGGAAATCAGCGTTCCAGCTGGATTCTGATGGACTACAGTGATATTATCGTTCATATCTTCTCAAAAGAAGATCGTCTCTTCTACGATTTAGAGCGCATCTGGAGAGATGGAAAAGATATTGACCCGGAAGAACTTTAAGAAATATATAGTTAAGAAGTATATTATGAAAAGGGATATATAAAAAGTTATATAATAAGATGTTCATATCAGGAAGGCACTATCGTACAAACACAGTCTGTATGGTAGCGCCTTCTTTCTAAAATATACTTACTTAATAAGCCTGAAATTATTACTAAGCCAGGAAACGGAATACGCCGAATACCTTTCCGAGAATAGAACATTCTTTCACAATAATTGGATCCATGGAATCATTTTCTGGCTGCAGGCGATAATAACCATCCTCCTTATAAAAGGTCTTAACCGTTGCAGAATCATCTACAAGAGCAACCACAATATCACCATTAGATGCAGTAGACTGACGCTTTACAAGAACATTATCCCCGTCGAAAATACCTGCATTAATCATACTTTCTCCCTTAACTCGAAGCATAAAGCTTTCTGCATTTGGCATAAACTCTGCCGGAATAGGAAAATAGCTGGTAATATTTTCTACTGCAAGAATCGGCTGTCCTGCAGCAACACTTCCTACCATAGGAACATTAACAACCTCACGTCTGGTTAAATTAAAGCTGTCATCAATGATCTCAATTGCTCTTGGCTTCGTAGGGTCACGTCTGATATATCCATTCTTCTCAAGAGTTTCCAGATGAGAATGAACCGAAGAAGTTGATTTCAGATTAACTGCTTCACAAATTTCACGAACAGCAGGTGGGTATCCTTTATTTAAAATTTCCTGTTTAATATATTCAAGAATTTCCTTTTGTTTTGAACTGATTTTTCCGTATGCCATCTCATTACCTCCTTTTTATATTCTAAGTCTAACATATGTTCACAGAAAAAGCAAACACATATTCCGAAAATTTGTTCGCTTTTCTTCTTGACAAACGAATGTTCCCTATATATAATGCATATATAAACAAATGTTCGCAACAGATGTTCGAAAGGAGATAGAACAATGAATCGTGATAATAGAGTATATGGATACAACGAATATAAAAAATACTACGGAAGGGGAAATAAAATAGACAACAGACGCAGAGATATGGATAGAACTCAGTATACATCGAATCGTACGATGGCAATTCGTGCAAACGGAAGAAGAAACAGAGCATATGTGTGCCAGATTCAAAGATATCTTATTATTTCTTTTCTGGCAGTGCTTTTAACCATCCTTGGTGTTATTTTAGGAAGCAACCTGCTTGCTTCTTCACAGAGCAAAGCTTCCAATGAGGTAAATACCTATAAATATTATACCAGCATTGAAGTACAGAAAGGGGATACTCTCTGGACTATTGCCCAGCAATATGCCGGTGATGACGCCGATTATGCATCCTATATCGAAGAAGTAAAAGAGATGAACCAGTTGACCAGTGATACCATCCATGCGGGAGAGTACCTTACTGTTTCTTATTCTTCCAGTGAATTTAAATAGGATTTCAGATATGACAGAACACAGACCGCTTTTAGATAAATTAGATACCTTTCTGGATAAATAAGATATGCAAGAAGAGATTTTGTTTTAATGCTATTTTAAATATTATTTTTAATTTTATATTGACTTTTCATAGTAACCATATTAATATAGTAGGAAATTAGAAAAAGTATTATTTTCAACTACATATATCAAATTACATTGTTTTAGACAAATGGAGGTTTACTATGAAAGAAATATTATGCTTTGGCGATTCAAATACTTACGGTTTAATTCCAGGCACAAAAGAGAGATATGGACGTGATACCAGATGGACAGGTCTTTTAGAACAACATTTATATGAAAAAGGTTATCGTATTATAGAAGAAGGTTTATGCGGTAGAACCACCGTCTTTGAAGATGAGCTAAGAGAGGGACGGAAGGGGGCTGCCTTACTTCCGACACTGTTAGAAAGCCACGCTCCAATTGACCGGGTTGTTCTTATGTTAGGAACGAATGACTGCAAAAGCTTATATAATGCATCAGCAGAAGTAATCGGACTTGGAATAGAACAATTATTAAAACAGATCCGGAAAATTGATTCAGATACCCGTATTTTGTTAATTTCTCCAATCCAATTGGGAGAAGGAGTTTGGGAGCCGGAGTTTGATCCTGAATTTAATCAAAAATCTGTTGAAGTATCTAAAAAATTAAAATCCGTTTATCAAAGAATTGCCCTAAAATACAACTGCGATTTTCTTGCTGCATCTGATATTGCAGCACCAAGCAGTGCTGATAGAGAACATTTAAATGAAGAGGGACATCAGAAGCTGGCAGAAGCAGTCCTTAAAGTGATTGCAGCATAATATGCTAAGAAATTTAAAATAAAAATTTATCAGAAAAGAAAGAATAGTTGTCGAATTTTCGGAATGTGGTATAATAGTTATGTATTATTTTATACATAGTACAAGATTAAAATATCAAGGAGTTAGAAAATGTTACGTTTTATATATGTTATTCTAATGAATCTTTTTCGAGCCCCATATATTATACCGAAAATGAGAAAGTGGGCAGATCATCCGGAAAAATATTCGGAAGAAGAACGATATAAACTGGTTCGTCATGTCATTTATTTAATGAAGCGTTCCGGTAAAATCAAGACTGTAGCCTATGGCGAAGAAAATCTTCCAAAAGAAGGTGGATATGTTATGTATCCGAATCATCAGGGTAAATATGATGCTCTTGGTATCATAAGCACTCATAAGGAACCGTGTTCCCTTGTTATGGACGAAGCAAAATCCCATACCATTCTGGTAAGTGAATTTGTTGACTTACTTCAGGGTAAGCGTTTAATAAAAGATAATGTCCGTCAGGCTTTGAAAATTATTACCGAAGTTTCAGAAGATGTAAAGAACGGAAAGAAATACATTCTTTTTCCAGAAGGTGGTTACGAATTCAATAACCGTAATCGTGTCTGTGATTTTAAAGCGGGTAGTTTTAAATCTGCAATAAAAGCACATGTACCAATTGTACCAATTGCGCTGATTGATTCCTACAAAGTCTTTAACAGTTTTTATCTGTGGCCGATTACTACACAGGTTCATTATTTGGAGCCGATTTATTACGAAGAGTATAAAGATATGAAATCCAAAGAAATTGCCGAATTAGTAAAACAGCGGATTCAGGATAAGATATCAAGTATTTTATAAGATTCCTTTTATTATCTTATATTAAAACAGTTTCCCTTCTGGTGATTATAAATATATTTCTACTTTTATAATACCGGAAGGGAAACTGTTTTTCTTATAAAATATTAATTATAATATAATGATAAGAATGCTTATTTTTATTCATCCCGCAAATGAATATATTTTGGAGCAGTTCTTCGACGTTCATCCTCTAAGGCCGCATAATGCTTTTTCGTGGTATTTACATCTTTATGGCCTAAGACATCAGCCACCAGGTAAATATCGCCTGTTTCGCGATATAGTGACGTTCCATAGGTACTTCTCAGTTTATGCGGTGTAATATTCTTCATCGTGGTAATTAATTTCGAGTATTTTTTTACCAGATTTTCTACTGCCCGGACACCGATTCGTTTCTTCTGCAGGGAAAGGAAGAGGGCATTGTTGCTTCCTTCCACAGCTTCAATGGTATTTCTTTCTTCCAGATAATTCAAAAGAGCAGTGCGAACCTCATCACCGAAGTATACAACGACTTCTGCACCACCTTTTCGATGTACTTTGATTCCGTTGTTACGAAAGTCTACATCTGTGATATCAAGTCCCACACATTCAGAAACACGGATTCCTGTTCCTAAAAGCAATGTCATAATTGCAAGGTCACGACATTTGGTCTGTTCATGAAACTTTTGCTGGCGTTCGGTTAATTTTTCACCAGATTCAACTTCATCTAACAGCATAGCAACTTCATCTACATCAAGTCTCGTTATGGTTTTTTCATGTTTTTTTGGCATCCGGACAAGCTGTGCAGGATTTTTTGTTATCATTTCTTTACAGAAATAGTAATTATAAAAGCTTCGTAAGCTTGCCAGTTTACGTGAAATGCCTCTTTCATCATTGGTATGCGCAACACCATCTTTTTCATAAACCCTTAAATAATCAAGATATTCCTCAATATCCATAGGCGAAATCTGGTCTAACAAATCGATGGTGAATTCATTTACCGGCTTTTTCGCACAAATGGGATTATTTTGATGTATAAAATCAAAAAATATACCTAAATCATATGCATAAGCCAATAGGGTCCGGGACGAAACAGACGCCTTCATTCCTATAAAAAACTCTCGGCAGAAGGGGGGCAGCTCCTTCTGAAGTTCACGTAACTTTAATTCATTTTTTGTATTTACCGATTCATAATATGCTTTTTCATTCATTAGCTGATTGCCCTCCAATCGGGAATATTCCCATTTATAATTGCTGTAAATAAACACTTCTTTACACCAGGATGCTCCTTATTAAGCTGCTGTAATAAATCCTTGGCATATTGGCGCTGCGTTTTTCCGTCAAATGCACATGAATTTTTGACTATAGGAAGATTGTAATGATTTTAAAAACCAATTACATCGACTTCCGGAACATACATCAACGGCCGGATAACATCAAGATTACTACGGTCGAGATGTGTAACCGGTGGAAATGCATAAAATCTTCCTTCAAACATAAGAGAAAGCAGCATCGTTTCTATGATATCATCCTTATGATGCGCATAAGCAACTTTGTTGCAGCCAAGCTCAATGACCGCCTGATTCAATGCTCCTTTACGAAGCTTTGCACAAAGAGAGCAGGGGCTATTCTTTTTGTTCTGCTCTTTTATAATTGCCCCAATCTGTGTTGGAATAATATGATATGGCACATCCAGTTTCTGACACAATGCTTTGATTTCTGTTAAATCAAAATCCGGATATCCCAAATCAACTGTTATGGCAGTAAGAGAGTAGTGCACCGGATAAAATCTGCGTAGACCAGCCAGGGCATATAGCAGCGTAAGACTGTCTTTTCCTCCGGAAATACCAACCGCAATAGAATCATTTTCTTTAATCATCTGAAAATCATCAATTGCCTTTCTAGTATAACTATATAATTTTTGAAGTTTCATGAATAGCCTCCAAGTTTTGTGTTTTACGAATACATTATACATGAAAACTACTGGAAAATCCATGTCTTTACATATATAATAGGATAAGAATATGTAATGAAAGGAATTTTAGAAGAATGAAATTCGTAATACAGCGTGTTACACATGCCAAAGTTGAAGTTGAACAGAAAATTATTGGTTCCATTCAGAATGGCTACCTGGTATTAATCGGAATTGCTGAGGATGATAATGAAGAAATTGCAGATAAATTAGTTAAAAAGCTATTGGGATTAAGGATTTTTGCAGATGAGAATGGCAAGACAAATTTAAGTCTAAAGGATGTAAATGGATCCCTCTTGTTAGTTTCACAATTTACATTATATGCAGATTGTCGTAAGGGAAATCGACCGTCCTTTGTAAATGCAGGTAATCCAGAAAAAGCCAATGAATTATATGAATATATCATTGAAAAATGTCGTGACGAAGTTCAGGACGTACAAACTGGTTCCTTTGGAGCCGATATGAAGATAACTTTGCTGAATGACGGTCCATTTACAATTATATTAGATTCAAAAGACTTGATGTAAAGGCTGCTTTGTGCGTTAGTATGGTATATATAGGGTGTGAGTTATTTATTCGCAAAACTCATGTTTTACGAATAAATACTGCCATTTTAAGCCGGTTAGCACCGACGCACGCATAAATGCCTTTGACCTATGCAGGCATTCCCTTATGGCTGTTTCAGAGCTTTTTATAGCCCCTTTGGCAGTTCTGCTTTATAGCAAATGAGGGAAAAATATGAATGAAAAATAAAAAGTGCATGAACTCTAAAGTTTCTTTTGAAATACTTTAAAAGTTCATGCGCTTTTTGGTTCTTATTTCATAAGATATAATGCACGATACTGTAAAATCATTTCTACACATTTATCAATGCCAAGAGCGCTGCTGTCTAAGGTCAGATGATAGCTTCTTGAGTCGCCCCATTTCTTGCTGGTATAGTAATTGTAGTAGCTGGCACGCTGTTTGTCCTTTTTCTGGATTGCATCCTTTGCTTTGGATTCATTTACCTGCAATTCAGCAGCTACACGTTTTGTCCGGAATTCCTTGTCAGCATGAATAAATACATTGATGCAGTTTGGATTTTCTGCCAGTGCATAGTCGGCGCAGCGACCAACAATGACACAGGATTCTTTTTCAGCAATTTTCTTAATGGTTTCAAACTGTGCTAAAAATACTTTATGATTTAAGGGCATATCTAAAAACGGTGCGGATGAATAGCCATTTATGGAATATGTATCCATAACTAAAGAATATAAGAAACTGTTCGTTGGCTTTTCGTCCTGATTTTCAAAAATTTCACGGCAGAAACCGCTTTCTTTTGCAGCTTCCTGTAAAAGCTCTTTATCATAAAACTTTATGCCGAGACGATCTGCAACTTTCTTGCCAATTTCTCTTCCGCCACTTCCAAATTCACGTCCGATGGTTATAACAACATTATTTCCCATAGCAATCACCTCTTTATGCAAAATATATAACTTGATAGATGAATTATAACATATTTAGTGCACTATTCCTAGTATTTTCTGAAAATAAATAAGATTTTTTAAAATTAAACACAGCCAAACACTAAATATTACCGAAAATAATACCGGAGAAAGCAAAAAAATTGAAGAAGATTCCCGAACTAATTCTTCCTCAATTTATTTAAAAGTTCTTCAAAATATTCCGGAATCGGTGCTTTAAACTCAACATATTCTCCGGTTGTCGGATGCACAAATCCAATGATATAAGCATGAAGGGTCTGTCCTTGCAGATGATATGGATTCTTCAGACTGCCATATACGGTATCGCCCAGTAAGGGATGACCAATACTTGCCATGTGAACACGAATCTGATGGGTACGTCCCGTTTCCAGTTTGAATTCCATATAAGTTGCATCTTTTAGACGCTCTATAACACGGTAATGGGTAATTGCCGGTTTCCCATTTCGTTCATTCATTGCCATTTTCTTACGGTCTTTTGGATGACGGCCGATTGCACCTTCAATGGTGCCGGAATCTTCTTTTACAATCCCCTTTACAATGCCGCGATAAAGCCGGTTAACGGAATGCACTTTAATCTGTTCTGCAATCAGACGATGGCTCTGGTCATTTTTGCAGATAATCAGTGAACCGGTGGTATCCTTATCAATTCGATGAACGATGCCCGGCCGGATTTCACCATTGATTCCGGAAAGATTTTCCCTGCAATGGTGCATGATTGCATTTACAAGGGTTCCGCTGTAATGTCCGGGACATGGATGTACAACCATATCTTTGGGTTTATTAACGATAATTACATCATCATCTTCATATAAGATGTCTAATGGAATAGCTTCTGGTAAAATTGTTGTCTTTACCGCATCTGGTATGGTCACAGAAACCATATCTTCTATATGCATCCGATAATTTGCTTTTGATTGCGGCACATCATTAACTGATACCAAACCATCCTTTATCAATTTCTGAAAGAAACTTCTGGACTGTTCCGGGTAGATAGCAGCCAGAAACTTATCCAGACGTTCCTCTTCATATTCATCCGTAACTTCAAAAGTTTCATTATGCATAAAAGAAATTCCCCCTACTCTTCCGCTTTTTTGCTTTTCATAAATGGGAAAATCTGACCTAATTCCTCTTCCTTATAATAAAACAGCATCAGCAGAATAAAGAGAATACATGCTACTACCACATAAATATCTGCAACATTAAAAATCGGGAAATTAATCAGCTTAAAATAAAAGAAGTCAATGACATACTGGTGTACAACACGGTCAATCATATTTCCAATAGCACCGGCAACAATCAGTACAGCAACAATGCGGATTGGTGTAAATCTTTTCGTCAGTGGAATATTATGATAAAGAATTACCACTATTACAAGGAAAATCAATGTCCCAATTACAAAAAGAGTTTTCTTTCCCTGCATAATACCAAAGGCTGCCCCTTGATTTTCAAGATACTGCAATTCAAAAACGTTCTTAATAATTGGAATCGCAGCCTGTCCTTTGAGATGAAGCACGGCTAAATATTTTACTATCTGGTCGAGAAAAAGTAATACTGCTGTACTCAATATAGTAACTATATACATGATCTTCTTATTCATAAATCTATCGCCTTTCGTCTTTTTATGAAACATACTGCTGGAAGTGGATTTTCATCATTAATCAAACATGCTGCCGGAAGTGGATTTCTTCATTAATCAAACATACTGCCGGAAACGGATTTTCATCTTACTTTTCTTTGTGGTGCCAATTTCCCCATCAAAAATAAATTTTCCGGTGCCGCGGATGGAAATCACATCATTTTGTTTACATAAGTATGTGTTATGTAAACACTCTGCACCATTGATAAAAATTTTACCGGATTGTATCAGCACAACCGACTGGCTTCTTGATTTTCCGCTCATGGCAGCTATCACACTATCTAAGCGATTCGATGCCACAATTTTTTCGAATTCTTTTAATTCTGGCCCCACTGCCATAGCTGATGGTTCTTCTAAAACACAATGTACTATAGTATGACATACCTGTTGAAGTTCCTCGGCTATGTAATCGGCAATTTCCCTTTTTACAAAAAGGTAAGCCTTATTATCCTTTATCAGAATGTCTCCAAGCTTCTCTCTTGCAATGCCAAGATTCATCAATGCTCCCAATACATCCCGGTGGGAAATTGTATCTGCAAATTTCGGATAAGCCGGTGCAATTTCAATACATTTAATCGGATAACTCCATTCATAATAAAGAGCATCAGGAAGAAAAGCTGCTATCTGACGCTCTGCATAAAAACAGCCGCCCGATAATTCATAGGTAATTCCCAATGATCCGGCGCAGCTATTTAAGATATTCTGTTCATTCAGGGTAAGAAAATCGCTGAAACAGACAATCCCCTTGCGTTGTGCCTGCTGGAACAAGTCCAGGAAGCGTTTTTTTATTAATTGTTCATCCTGCATCATAGCTATATCACATCATATATTTTGATTGTAATACTATTAACGAAAATCTGTCTGAATGGACGAACCGGAGAAGCTGTCTAAAATCTCCTGGAAGTCACCTGAAATATCAACAGATTCCGGTGTAATAATAAAGATATAATTGGATATCTTCTGCAAATTTCCATTGATTGCATAACAGGAACCAGAGGTAAAGTCAATAATTCTCTGGGCAATCTCAACATCCAGACCCTCTACATTCAATACAACGGTACGGTTCATAAGAAGAGTCTCAGTAATCTCTCTTGCATCCTCAAAAGAGGTTGGCTTAATCACACAGACTGCCATATTACCATTCTGCTTCCGGCTGCTGCGCATTGGAGTAATCTTGCTGACTGCTTTTGGTTTCTCCTTTACAACAGGCTCATCGAAATCGTCATCCTCTTCCTCATGCTTATGGAAAAGCTTTTTCTTTGGCTTTTCTTCTTCCTCATCATCATAATAATCGTCATCATAGAAATCATCGTCGTCATCATCTGAGTTCAAACGCATAACATCCATAAATTTATCAAAAAGACCCATTGTTCATTCTCCTAACTACTTATTTATTATAATTTCTTTCACCAAAAATTCCGGTACCGACACGAACCATTGTAGCACCTTCCTCAATGGCAACCATATAATCTCCTGTCATACCCATGGACAGGACATTCATAGATACATTATCAATGTTTTTTGCGGCTATGTCAACAGATAATTGGCGGATATTTCGAAAATATTGACGGTTATCTTCTGGATTTTCTACAAACGGAGCAATGGTCATAAGTCCTTTTATCCGTACATTTTCAAGCTGTGCAATCTGTTCTACCAGTGCAATGGCATCCTCTGCATGAACACCAAATTTGCTGCTTTCTTCAGCAATATTGACTTCCACAAGAATCGGAACTGTGATATTTTTCTTCTTTGCCTGAATATTAATTTCTTCAGCGAGACGGTAAGAATCTACAGAATGAATCAGGCAGACCTTATCAACGATATATTTCACTTTATTTCTCTGTAAATGACCAATCATATGCCATTTGATATCCTGTGGAAGCTCATCATATTTTTCTACCAGCTCCTGCACTTTATTTTCCCCAAAGTCACGGATGTTTTCATCGTAAATTTCCTGCAGCATTGGTACCGGCTTGGTCTTGCTGACAGCAATCAAAGTTACATCTTCCGGATTTCTTCCGGACTTTTCACATGCCTTTAAAATATTTTCCTGCACTTCTTTTAAGTTTTCTTTCAGCATTTTATACACCTCTTAATCTCATGATATCATTTTATGATAATGTTACTTTTTTACCAATATTAATTAATCAAATCATCCTCGGAAACAGCATCGCCCTCTAATGCAATGTGATCATAAATGGAGATTCCAAAATCTGTTCCAGCCTTTACAATGGTATATTCTTCATTCTGATACAAAATATCAATCTGCTTGAATACCGCATATCCCTTGTTGACATTGTATACACCCTGAAGTGTGGACTGCGCCTGCACCTCAAAAGTATCGTTGGAATCCGGCTTTTGAATGATACTGCCTGCAGTAATTTCTTCTTCGTCAATATAATAATCCGTTTCAGATTCCTGGAAAATAGCTGTTGCAACGAAATTAACAGCATTTGTCTTACTGTCCCTTACATATAAGCCTAAGGAGTTAGAATCGCCTCCACGGGTAAAATATTCCTTCGGAACAGTATAGAACGCCTTTTCTGTGATGGAAGAATTTGGAATCTTAAGTCCACTCCGCTCTGTCAGCAGTAATTCCACATCAGTAAAACGGTCTCCTGCAAAGCGAACCATGTTATTATGCAGAGATAATATCACATAATAATCATTCCCCTGGGCTTTTAATTCATAATTCACCCAGCAGCTCGTATTGTCTTTTTTAAATTTGATTTCAATAACATTGCTGTCTGTTAACCGGTCATAGGTTGCTTTCTGGACCGGAAGAATGATATTCCAGTTTTCACTGGTAATCTGCTTATAAATCGGGTCACCTGCAGCAATCGTACTGTTATTTTTAATGGTTGTCTTCTTATAATCCAGCGGCTGAATATCATCTGCCGTAAAATTATCTGTCGTGATATTTTCATAGCCATCGGTATAATAAGCAATCAGCCCCGGAGTCTGGGCATAACTGATATGGAAGGTATCACTTGCCGTTGCCCCGGATGCTGTCAAATCGGATAATGCACTCATATTTACCGATTCCATGACCTGAGAGCTTACATTTTCTTTAAAATCATATACATGATAAAAAGACAATGAATCATAGGACTGGGTAAACTGTGATACATTGGACTTCAGATTTTTAAAATAATCACTGTCAAGCCCCGTGGTATCTGAAGCAGCTGCGGCCGCCAACTGATCACTGACAGAGCCTGTCTCATCCACAGAACAGATAATATTGTTCCAGCCAGCCTGGGCATTGTCTGCAATGTAATAATTAAAGGTACCACTATAGTCGGAAGTATAAACACTTTCTGACCTTACAATCAATCCGGTATAAGTATTATTCTCGGCAATTGTACCCTGGGTCACTTCATATATTCCAATGTGTTTTTCGGTGAAATAAGAAAATACATAAAAAAGAATATATACAAGAATAATGACAAAAATGACAATCTCTATATTTAAATGAAATGGTTTTCGATACTTTACAATCTTTTTTGTTTCAGCCACAATCGTTCCGCCTTTATAAAGAATAAATAGAAACTGATGTATAATGTCATCCACTTTGCACCATACTACATAGTAAAGGAGGACTTTGGCTATGAGTTCAAAAGGATTAGATTATACATTACTAACACTTGTAATCATTGGAGCCATCAACTGGGGACTCATCGGATTCTTCCGATTTGACCTGGTGGCATTTCTGTTTGGTAATATGAGCTGGCTTTCCCGCATTATCTATGCACTTGTCGGAATCAGCGGTCTTTATCTGCTTTCTGCCTACGGACGAATCCGCTCTATCGAACAGGCTTAGTAAAAAAGGTGTCTTAAGCATTTTAAGGACTTAAGACACCGCTTTTACTGCCAATTCAGGCATTTTTAAAGTGCTGCAACTACTTTTGCTTTTGCACATTCTGGAAGTTTTGAAGCATCCATAGAAATACTTAAAATAAATTTAACTTTATACTTCTCACTGATGACATCAAGTTTTTCAATAGCATGAGTAAATTCTTCGTCCTTCATACCGGAAATCGTAAGAAAACTATCCAGATACATCTCATGTAAATCATGATCAGATGAAACGATACCACATATAAAACCTAAAAACTCATCACAATTGGATATTGGAAAATCTGCAACATTGACAAGTCTGACTTTATTGTCCAGCTCATACATATGTTTCTGGCTCTTATCCAGATATACAATGTTGCCACCGACTGTTTTTACAGCTTCGTTTACCTTATCCAGTAATACTTTTGTCTTTCCTTTACCCTTTTCTCCTGCAATTATTTCAATCATCGCATTTCCTCCCAGACATTATTTTCTTCAATGAAGAACTATATAAATTCATTATATAATATGTTGCTGCTTTATACAATGCCTAGTTACCACATCCGGCAAGTATTTCATTCATCATAAGATACAGATTGGATTTACAGTCTGCCTTTAATACAATGGATATCACCGGTTGTCCACCGGCATTATCCGTAAGTAACACAAGACAGAATCCTGCGTCCCCGGTGGTTCCTGTCTTCCCGCCCACCAGTGTAAATCCATCCGGTAATTTGGATTCACCGGTTTTATACTGATTGGTACTGCTCCAGTCCTGGGTCTTAGCACTGCCATCTGCCGCTGTATAATTGGTGGTATAGGAGCTGGTAGAAATCAGCTGGTAAAAGGTCTCGTCCTGTAATGCCTTTTGGAAAATCAGATACAAATCATAAACGGTTGTATAATGATTCTCATCCGGCAGTCCATTTGGATTCATAAAATGAGAACCGGTTGCACCAAGTTGCTGTGCTTCCTGATTCATCAAATCCACAAAAGCTTCTACGGAACCGGAAATATGTTCTGCAATTGCAATGGCTGCATCATTTCCGCTTCGCAGCATCAGACCATAAAGTAAATCCTGTAAAGTCATCTGGTCTCCCGCCTGCAATCCGCATTTAGAAGAATCAGATGCCAGATTTACGGCATTGTCACTGATTGTTACCACATCACTGAGATTTCCATATTTGATAGCAAGATAAGCGGTCAGTATCTTTGTTGTACTGGCCGGATACATCCGCTCATATATATTCTGGGCATATGTAATTGTATTAGTTGCCGTGTTAAATACTCCGGCGGCCTCTGCCACACTGTTATGTTCTACGGATTCCTGCCCGATATTTTCAGTTCCGCCAACACATAAATTGGCACCAAAATAAGAGCTGACCGTATCCTCTGCACCGGATAGCACATTTACGCTGCTGCTTTCTCCATATACCGGATAGCCATTCTCTACAACGCTTTTGGCTTTCCCACAACCCGTTACAGATACGAACACACATACAACAAGCAGACCTGCCAGTACACGTTTATTTATACATTTCACGCCACTCAAGGTCTCCTCTGTCTAATGATTTAATCAAAAGCTCTGCAGTAGCAAGATTTGTTGCCAGCGGAATATTGTGTATATCGCATAAACGAACTACACTGTTTACATCCGGCTCATGTGACTTCTGTGATAATGGATCACGCAGGAAAATCACAAGGTCAATCTCGTTATGCTCAATCTGTGCACCAAGCTGCTGTGCACCGCCTAAATGACCTGCGAGATATTTGTGGACATTCAGATTTGCTACTTCCTCAATTAGTCTTCCTGTAGTTCCCGTTGCAAAAAGTTCATTTTTACAAAGAATTCCCCGGTATGCAATACAAAAATTCTGCATAAGCTTTTTCTTCGCGTCGTGTGCAATCAAACCGATATTCATTCGTTTAGTCCCCCTGTCCATATTTTCTAGGCTGAAGCCCTACATTCAGTACCAGACCAATTCCCGCAAACAGCGTGACTAACGATGTTAATCCATAGCTTACAAAAGGAAGTGGAAGTCCGGTGTTTGGCATCAAACCTGTGACAACACATATATTTACAAAACTCTGGAAACCAATCAATGCAGCAATTCCGCTGGCAATCAACCGGCCTGCCATGTCTTTTGCACGTCTTGCAACCAACAGACATTCTATGGTAATAAGAAACAGTAATACGATAATAATAACACTGCCGATAAAGCCCATCTCTTCACCTACTATAGAAAAAATAAAGTCTGTCTGTGGTTCTGATATAAAGTTACCGTTTTTAACAGAAACAATATTCGTATTATTAAGTCCCTTGCCCCAGAGTTGTCCGGAGCCCACTGCCATAATCGAGTTCTGCTGCTGATATGCAATGTTAGGATATTTATCGGGTTCCAGCCAGCCTAAAATACGAAGTGCCTGATTTCCTGTCAAAAGTTTCTGCCCCGGCTGTAATACCAGCGTTAAGACCACAACCAGTGACGGAACCGCCACTGCCAGCACACCCATTACTATTTTATAACTTAATCCGGCAATAAACAAGAGGGATGCAAAAATTAATGCTGTAACAATTGTGGTAGAAAGATCCGGCTCCTTAAAAATCAGAAGAAGCGGTACGGCTGCCAATACCAGCGTGCAAAACAGCGTCCGGATATTATTCAGTTTATCTTTATTTTTGCTTAGATAATAGGCAAAAAACAGAACTAACAGAATCTTGCCTAATTCGGAAGGCTGAAAGCGGATTCCAAGCTTCAGCCAGCGGCGTGCTCCTTTTGTCTTTTCTCCAATGACAAAGATAGCTGCCAATAAAGCCACATTAATAAAATAGAATATCCAACTGAATTTCAATATAAAATTGTAATCAATCAGCGATACACCAACCATTACAATCAGACCTAAGATTAAACCTGCAATCTGCTTATTCTGTACGGAAGGCTTTGCACTGCCAACTACCATAATTCCAATGATGGTCAGTGCCACCACATAAAATACCAGTCGGAAACGGTAGTCTTTTAAGCGGTATTGTTTTAACATAAATCACTACTTCCAATCTGAAGTCTGTTATTTTCCGGAATGCTTCAAATCCTTAATCGGAATATTTGCAAACAATGCCGGAACAGCTCCGTTATTACCATCTGATTCGGTCTGGGTAATCTGAATATCAAGCCCTTCCGCATCAATTTCCATATATTTTGATATTACCTGGATAATATCATTTTTGATATTTTCCATTACATCCGGCGAGCAGTCAGCACGGTCTGAAATTAACAATAATTTCAGACGGTCTTTCGCTACATTACCGGAATTCTTTTTCTTAAAAAAATCCATGAATCCCATAATTATTATCCCCCTAGTTTTTCTTAAATAAACTTACGAATTTAGACCATACGCCATTTTTAGACTCTAAGTCAAGAAGCGGTACTTCTTCTCCCATGATACGTTTACAGATATTTAAATATGCCTGTCCTGCAAGGCTGTCAGAGCCTACTAACGGCTCACCCTGGTTGGTTGAGATTACAATCTGTTCGTCATCCGGAACTGCACCGATTAAATCGATAGCAAGAATCTCATGAACATCTTCAATGGACATCATATCGCCACGTTTTACCATATCCATACGCAGTCGATTTACGATTAACTCGATTTTCTTAATTTCATTTGCCTCTAAAAGACCAATGATACGGTCTGCATCACGGATTGCAGATACCTCCGGTGTGGTAACAACCAGTGCACGGTCTGCTCCTGCAATTGCATTTTTAAATCCCTGCTCGATTCCAGCCGGGCAGTCTAATAATATGTAATCAAATTCTTCTCTTAATTCTTCTACTAATTTCTGCATCTGCTCCGGTGTAACAGAGGTTTTATCTCTGGTCTGGGCAGACGGCAATAAGAAAAGGTTCGGATATTTCTTATCTTTGATTAATGCCTGTTTGATTCTGCAATTGCCTTCTACAACATCTACCAGATTGTATACAATACGGTTCTCAAGACCCATAACTACATCAAGGTTACGTAATCCGATATCGGTATCAATCAATACTACTTTTTTATTTAACTGTGCAAGACCGGTTCCTACATTTGCAGTAGTTGTTGTCTTACCAACACCGCCTTTTCCTGATGTAATAACAATTACTTCGCTCATGATTTATTCTTCCTCCTAAATCTTATATATTCATTAATAATCCACTTGTAATCGGTTCGATTAGTATGGAATCATCCATAACAACAGCTACCTGCGGTTCTAAAGTCTTCCGCCGGTTCTTAATGGCACTCAGTGGTCCGCGGTCAGAGCTTCTTCCAATTACATTACCTATTTTAATCTGTACCGGGTCCATATCAAGGGCAGCTACAAAGGTATGCTCATCTCCTGCCGCTCCAGCATAGGCATTGCCACGAAGCGAGCCTAATACCACAATATTTCCTTTTGCAATAATTTTTGCACCTGGGTTCACATCGCCAAGTACAACAATGCTTGTCTTACATTCAATGACCTGTCCACTTCGCAGAGTTCCCTTATAGAATTCACCGGTTCTTCCAGACTGACTTTCATCAAATTCCTGAATCTTTCGGGCACAGATTTCATCCCGCAGGGAATTATTATCTAAAATACATACCACATCAATGCTGGTATTTCGACTGATCAAATCAACGATTGCAAGTTCTTCTTCCTGACTTAATTCCCTGCCCTCAAAAGACAAGGCAATTCTGGCATTTTTAAAGAATTTGTCGGATTCTTTAAATTTATGAAGTATCTCGTCTAATAGCTCCTGAAATGGAATTCTATCATCTAAAATCAGATTGATTCCATGGGGATTACTCTTTAAAACAACTGGTTGCGACATATACTTCCCTCCTGACATTTAATCATTAAAGGCATTGGCAGCAGCTCCAACATCTTCTGCCTGACCATCTAACAAGGTAGATGTATCCTCCAAATGGAAATAATATTTATATACTGATGCAGCAAGTTCTGCAGTATTGGCTGATGTATATCCGTATGCAATACGGGTTGCAATGGAAATCTCAGGATCATTATATGGTGCATATCCTACATATAACGCATGGTTTGGTCTGGTTGGTACCTGCTGTGCGGTACCCGTTTTACCGGCAGAATCTACAGTAAGTCCATCAAACTGCTCATGGGTTTCTACCACCATCTTCATACCGGAATGAATGGCATCCCAGGTACTCTCTGAAATATTGTCCATCGTGTTCTTTATGGTCGGTTCATAGGTTTCTAATACGTTACCATCGGAATCTGTAACCTGTTTTAACAGGGTATAATTATATACGGTTCCACTGTTTGCAACTGCGGTTACATAACGGGATAACTGTACCGTAGTAAAACTGTTGTTACTCTGTCCGATTGCAGAAGTAATCGGGAACTCTGTGGTCTGCTTCGGTTTACTTTCTGCAATTTCAATTCCGGTTTTAGAATCAAGACCATACATGGATGAGTATTTATTAATCATTTCCACACCATGGTCTTCATTATAAGTTCCATTTACCATACTTAAATCGTAACCAACTTTATAAAAGAAATAGTTACAGGAATCTCTTAATGCCTCTGAAACATTGATGGAACCGTGACTGCTTGGATAAATCCAACATTTTGGTCCATTTGCCACTTCTTCAAACTGTCCTTTATCCAAAATAGTTGTACCAGGTGAAATAATACCCTCAGTAAGTCCTGCTGTTGCAGTAACCATCTTAAAGGTAGAACCAGGTGCCGTCGTCTGCTGTGTTGCATTATTATAGAACGGATTTGATAAATCCTGATACAGCAAATTATAATAATTACTGTCTACTGTATTTGCCAGACGGTTGGTATCATAGCCCGGATAAGTAACACAGGCCAACAGTTCGCCGGTCTTTACATCTGTAATGACACAGGAGCCGGAACAAGGATCCAGTGCAAGCTGTGCCGGTGTAATCTCAAGATTCTTCACCTTTTCTTTTACAAAATTAAAGGCACTGATGCTGCCGGACTGTAACCCACTTACTGCCGTGTCATCATAGTTTAACACTTTTTGGTCAAAAAGTGCAAGACAAAGCTGCGTTCCATTAATCAGGTCATCGTGAATCATGTACTTATACATAATCTTTGAAAATCCCTTATCTGATGCCAGTTCTTCTACAATATAGCTGACCAGTGCATCATAGATTTCGGAAGAATCAGAATACTTCTCGTCTACGGAAAACTTCGTGATATCAATCCATTTCTGGCTGATGGCATAATTTAAATATTCATTTACACTGATTTTATTACCTGCATAATTTTTATAGGTTTCATCCGATTTGTCAATGGAATCTGTAAGCAAAATTTTATTATTGACCAGCATTTTCGGAATATAGGTCATATAATTCTGCATTTCCTCAGGCAACTCATCCACTGGAGTTGCTGCTGAACTGCTAAGGCTGCTTTCCACCTGGGTTAATACTGTTTGCTGTTTACTTCCAAAGGCACTGAAAATCTGTTTTTCCACATCGGAAGCATCTTCAGTACTAAAGTGGTTTAAATCCAATACATTATTATTAATCAATGCAAAATACACATCATCAATTGGAATCAGAATATCGGACGCTGTTCCGGCTGCGGTATTATATTCTTTGATATTCACAATTTTAGAATATAAAATTCCGGCAATTTCCTGTTCCAAAAGATTATAAACCGCTTCCTGCAAATCTTTATCAATAGAAAGATAAACGTCATTTCCGGCCTGTGGCTCAATCCGTTCGGTTGTCTCCATTACTTTTCCGAGACTGTCGACATAAACGGTTTCACTGCCCTTTTTGCCCTGTAGTGTTTCGTCCATAACCTGCTCAATTCCGGATTTTCCAATGACATCATTTAAAGAATACTCATCATTATCAGCAGATAATTCATCATATTCTTCCTGGGAAATCTTTCCGGTATATCCGATAATATGGGAAAAATACTTGCTGTCTACATATTTTCGGATGGTATCTTCCGAGATATCCACACCCTGCAATGCATTCATATTTTCTGTAATATATGCTACGGTTTCATCACTAACATTTTGGGCAATGGTTGTGGAAATGTATTTCTGATAGCTGTTTTCTGCAATGGCACAACGCAATACCACAATCCGGTATAAGTCTTCTCTGGCATAATCATCTTCTGATAAATCATAGCCATTCTGTTTACTGGATCTGCAAAGGTAATCCATTACCTGCTTTGGGGTTGCTTCTGCTTCGTTATATTTCAGCTTCTTATTATAGGCTAAATCATCCGCAGAAGAATGTCCATAAGTGTCAGCAAGGAAACGCTTTAATGTGGTTCCCTCTACCGTATAATAATAGTTCCCGTCATCATCCAGTCCGATTTCAAAATCATTTTCAATGACATCGCCGTTTTTATCCAGCTCTTTGATAATATTGTAAAGTTCTGTATTAAGAGCCTCATTCTTTTCTGAAGTCTTGTCATAAGAACCATTATCCTCAATGGTTACGCTGTTTGCCAGTTCGTTGTAGGCTAAAAGATTACCATTACGGTCATAAATATTGCCACGGGAACCATTTAAGATACGTGGTTTCTGGATTTTTAAACTGTAATTATCCTGATACTCTTCACCTTTGATAATCTGAAGGTAAAATAGTCTGCCTATCAAAGTCGATGACAAAAGAATCATGACAACGCAGAGTACAAATATTCTTGATTTTGCAACTTTATGAAGTATTTCTTTCAGTGTATCAAACAAATTTCGCTGCACTCCTTTTTTCAATACGCTCTAACCGCTGGTTAATTTTCAAAATAATGAAATATAAAACCACAGAAATCAAAAGCGTGTATACAAGTTCCGGTATGATAATGTGTAACATATAATATCCAATTGCAAACTGCTTGCGGAATAAAAACCGGAAAAAGTAGATAAACAGATTATAAGATAAATCACTTCCGGCAATCAAAAGCATTGGAAGCTTAATATCGTCCGGGTAAAACATCTTCTTAAAGCATCCGTTTAAGAAGCCTGCATACATATATAAAAGGGCATAAAATCCAATCATCTCCCCAAAAAAGATATCTATCAGCAGTCCACTGAAGAAACCGATAAATATCCCTTCTTTTCTTCCGCGCATAAATCCAAAAGATGCACAGACCACAATCAAAAGATTCGGGGAAATAGACGCAAAGGATAACGCCTTAAATAATGTGCTTTGCAATAAAAAGCATACAACAATAATTAATGTAACGGTGATTTTTCTTCTCATCAATCAGACCCCGTTTCCTTTTTATCAAGTATTACCAAAACCTGCTGAAGATGTTCAAAGTCAACTGCCGGAGTAATGGTTCCTGATTTGGTCAGGTGGTTGGAATCTTCCGAAATACTGCTGACATATCCCACCAGAATGCCCTGCAGATATTTATCACTGACATTGGAGGTTACAATCTGATCTCCTATCTGAACCTTGTTTTCGCTGTCGTTTAATCCGGAGAACTCGATTACCTGGTCTTCATTCATACTCTGAAGATTACCATTTATAATACAGTTATCTGACGTATTTAATATCATGCCGTATACCTTGGCAGAATCATCAATCACAGAACGCACCTTTGCATAATGCGGTCCCACATCGATAACAATTCCTACCAGTCCGTTTCCGGCAATGACATTCATATCTACTTCAATTCCATCTTTGGAGCCTTTGTCAATGGTGAAGACGGAAAACCAGTTGCCCGGGTCCTTTCCGATAACATTTGCTCCGGTTTTCTTGTAATCCGAATACTGCTGGTCTAAAGCTAACAGTTCCCTTAAATTATCCAGTTCATACTGTTCTAATTTAATGGTGTTTAATTCGTTGGTCAGTTCTTCTACCTGTCCCTTCAACTGTTCGTTTTCTTCCATGACGTCATTCAGATTTTTTAAATTATCTGCCTTGTCAGAAAGCCATGTACCAGCATAATTGATTCCCTTCTGCATTGGTTCAAAAATTGCACCGGCAATCGAATTCAACGGTCCGCCACCAAGATTCAATGAAAAACTGACATACATTGCCAGAATACATAATGCGGTCATGGACAATAATATATACTTTGTTGGAATTTGATGTTTTGGTCTACGTCTCATTTTATGCCTCTATTTATATATTTTGGATTTCATACTGAATCCTAAATGTTTATATTTCTCATCTGAAACAATCTTATTCAATCCTCGAACTGCACATTCTTCCGGATTCTCGCAGGAATTTACCTTTATATTGGTAATCTCAGTAAATAATTTATCCAGATTATGTATTTTAGAACCGCCACCGGTAATATAAATACCGGAATGAATAATATCTTTTGCAAGTTCAGGCGGAGTCTTCTCCAAAATCATTTTAATAGAGTTACAGATAGAATTAAGATTATCCTTAATTGCAGCATAAATGACTTCTGCAGTAATCTCCATCTCAATCGGCAGACCACTGACTACATCACGGCCAACTATAACCATACTCTTTTCCATGCCAGGTGTACCGGAACCAAGTTCTTCTTTTAAAGTCTTAGCAGTTTTGCGCCCGATCACAAGATTAAAGTTCTTTTTGATATAACTGCTTATGGAGTCATCAATGCGGTTTCCACCAAAATGCAGTAAGTCACTTAATACAAGTCCACCCAGGGAAATTACTGAAATTTCTGTGGTATCTGCTCCGATATCTACAATCATGGCTCCGGTCGGCTCATTGACATCAAGTCCCAAACCAACAGCATCAGCCAATGGCTTCTCACATAAAAGGACAGACTTCGGTTTCATTTTGCTCTTATAAAAGATATCAAAGAAAGCTTTTTTCTCAACTTCCGTAATATCTGTTGGTACCGCAACGATAAATTCTGCACCACGGGTCTTGCCCTTTGCGTGTTTTTCTAAAAATTCCTGTATCATGGTCTGCATATTATTAAAATCTGCAATAACACCACAGATAATCGGAAAAGAAACCTGAATCTGCTCCGGTGCCTTCTCATACATTGCATACGCTGCATCACCATAAGCATACATCTGATTCTTATTTATGATGGCAATCGTATTTTTTTCATTTAGTATTTTCCCAGTTGCCTTGCAATATACCTTCATATTAGAGGTTCCAAGATCAATTCCATAAATGTTATTCGACATTTCTTTCTCCCTCCGGAAATCATAGCATTTCCTGTTCTTTAAAACTAAAATATTTTTTATCACCAATAATAATATGATCAGCAAGCTCAATTTCAAGAAGCCTGCCGCCTTCCACTATCTTTCTGGTAACTTCAATGTCCTGCCTGCTTGGTAGTGGATTTCCGCTGGGATGATTATGCACTAAAATCACATGTACTGCATGATATTCAAATGCTTTTAAGAAAATCTCCCTCGGGGAAATCAGTGAGGCATTTACTGTGCCGATTGAAAGAATGGAATCTGCAATCAGATGACACTTCGTATCAAACATGCAAAGCATCAGATGTTCCTTTTCTTCATGCCGAAGCTGCTCCATATAATAGTCTGCTACGGAAAAAGCATTCTGCATTACAACTGCCTGCTGGCGTCCGGTCTGTGCAATCCGCTTTGAAAGCTCTGCGATACACTTTAACTGGATTGCTTTTACTTTCCCGATACCCGGAACCTCCTGTAATTCCTTAAGACTCATCTGATAAAGCCCTAAAAGATTTCCGGTGCGTTTGCTCAATACATGCTTTGCTACTTCTGTTGAAGAACTTCCATTTGTGCCACAGCGGATAATTACCGCTAAAAGCTCTGCATCCGATAGGGATGCCGCCCCGGATTTCAAGCACTTTTCATAGGGCTGTTCGGAGACTGGCAGATTTTTTGCTGTCATATTATAACCTCTTTCTACTCTCACCGGTAACCCATTTCTTCCAAAAAGGCATATACTTTATATTAACACATCATATCTTCATTAACAAGTTTCTGTTCATAAAGTTTTTGTAAAGACATCAGGATTCCAAGTTTTGCATGATACCAGGTCAGTCCACCCTGAAAATATACGGCATACGGCTCTCTTAATGGACCATCGGCACTTAATTCAATGGAGGAACCCTGTACAAATGCCCCGGCAGCCATAATGACATCACTGTCATAGCCCGGCATTGCCCATGGCTCCGGTGTTACATAGCTGTCCACCGGCGCTGCAGCCTGAATTCCTTTGCAGAATGCAATCAGACCTTCCGGGCTGTTTAAGGTAACTGCCTGAATAATATCGTGACGGCTCTCTGTGCCATTCGGTACAACGGCAAAGCCCAGTCTTTCGTAGATATTTGCAGCAAAAATTGCACCCTTTAATGCACCTGCTGTAACTACCGGTGCCTGAAACAGTCCCTGATAGAAAGAAGAAATTACATTTAAGGAAGCACCCACTTCTTTGCCGAGACCCGGAGAAGTCAGGCGGTATGCTGCATTTTCCACACATTCTTTTTTGCCGACAATATAGCCGCCGATTGGTGCCAGTCCGCCCCCCGGATTCTTAATCAAGGAACCTACAATCATGTCTGCTCCTACATCCAGTGGCTCTCTTTCTTCTACAAATTCACCGTAGCAGTTATCTACCATACAGATAACGTCAGGTTTTATGGATTTGATAAAGGAAATCAGTTCTCCAATCCGCTCTACGGATAAGGTAGGTCTTGTCTGGTATCCCTTGGAACGCTGAATGGTCACAAGATGTGTTTTCTCATTGATTGCTTTTTTGATATTCTCATAATCAAAGCTGCCATCGGAAAGTAAATCTACCTGGCGATAAGTAATGCCATATTCTGCCAGTGAGCCTTTGGATGGTCGGATACCGATAACTTCCTCTAAGGTATCGTACGGTTTTCCTACCGGTGATAATAATTCGTCCCCCGGTCTTAAATTTGACATCAATGCCAGTGCCAGTGCATGGGTTCCGCAGGTAATCTGCGGACGGACCAGAGCATCTTCTCCATGGAAACAGCTTGCGTATACTTTTTCCAGTGTATCTCTTCCCAGATCGTTATATCCATATCCATTGGACATGGCAAAGCATTCTGCGGAAACTCTGTTTTTCTGCATGGCATCAATTACTTTCATCTGATTATATTCTGCTGTTGCATCAATTGCTGCAAAACGTTCTTTTAATTCATCCTCTATCTTTTTTCCAAAACGGTATACTTCTTTGCTGATACCCATTTCTTCATATTTCTTTTCAATCATTTCTTCTCTCATCATTTTCCTCGTCTTTCCGACTGCAATTTCTTTCTAAATTACAGCAAGTCTATCATATAATGTTCTCTTTCTTTTTGTATGAATAAAAACTTAAGAAATAATAGCTTTTTCCTTAAGTATCTTTATCATGTATGCAAGAATTGCCTCATTTTTATAATCAAACTCATTTTTGTTAAGCCAGATGACATCCCGTTCCCGTTTAAACCATGTAATCTGCCGTTTTGCGAAATGTCTTGTTTCCCGCTTGATAATATAAACTGCTTCTTCCAAAGAATAACCGCCATCAAGATAGGATAACATTTCTTTATAGCCAATTCCCTGCATTGCCACCATATCTTTGGTGCAGCCCATTTCCTTTAAGCGGCAGACTTCTGCTTCCAGTCCATCTTCTATCATTTTATCTACTCTGGCATCGATTCTTTTGTATAAGTGGCTGCGCTCATCATTTAATACAAAATAGGCAAAATTATAAGGTGAAGTCCGCATCTGCTCTTTTGCATTATGCTCAGAAATTTTTCTACCGGTCTCCTGATAGAATTCCAACGCACGGATGACGCGTTTTCTGTTATTCGGATGGATGGCTTCGGCAGATTCCGGGTCCACTTCCTTTAACCGGTCATGAAGATACTGATTGCCATGTTCTTCTGCCAGCGCTTCCAACTCTTTCCGGTATGCACTGTCACTTTCCTGTTCCGTAAAATCAATATCATTTAACAGCGCCTGGATATAAAATCCGGTGCCGCCGGCAATAATCGGAATCTTTCCATGGGCATATATTTCATTTAAATATTTTTTGGCATATTCCTGAAATTTTACCACATGAAATTCATCGAAAGGCTCTAATTCATCCACCAGATAATGACGTACACCATCCATTTCTTCCGGTGTGATTTTTGCGGAACCTACATCCATATGTTTATACACCTGCATGGAATCGGCGGAGATAATCTCTCCGCCAATGACCTTTGCAAGCTGAATGGATAATTCTGTTTTTCCTACCGCAGTAGGACCTGTCAGTACTACAATTGGTTTCTTCATCATCTTTTCCTACACAATCCGCTTGAATTTTTTCTCAATTTCATATTTTGACATGGCAATAATCGTTGGTCTTCCATGTGGACAATTATATGGATTATCAAGCTTCATCAAATCTTTCATAAGCTGTTCCATTTCCGGCAGGCTCAGTCTCTGGCTTCCCTTTACTGCAGCTTTGCAGGACATGGATGCGATTTTGTCTAAAATAACATCCGTCGTTGCCCGCTCGGATATGCCATCGGTAAGCTCGTCTAACATGTCAATCAATACATCCCTGGTATTCAGCCGGTAAAGATTACCCGGAACTCCGCAGATACTGTATTCTGCACCACCAAAGTGCTCAATTTCGAAACCTAGCTTCGTAAACTGTTCTTTGAATCGCTCCAGTACTTCTGCCTCACGCATGGATAATGTTATGACAATCGGCGGGCTGATAGCCTGAGAAGTAAACTCTTTCTTCTCAAACTGCTTTTTTAATTTTTCATACATGACTTTCTCATGGGCAGCATGCTGGTCTACAATAAACAGTCTGTCATTATATTCTACCAGCCAGTAGGTATCAAAAAGCTGTCCGATAATCTTCTGCTTTGCCATCTCCTCTTCTTTTAAGAAAGAACCCTGTTCATAGCTTCCTTCCGGCTTTGCTCCGTAGGTTTCTTCCTCCCGGAGGACATAGGCTTCTTTTGCCAGTTCTTTTTCCGTTTCTTTTTTCGATTGTTCCGGAAGCGGCTCTTTCCGGATTCCTTCCGGTTGTGTCAGAATCTGTTCTTCTGGTTGTTCTGGCTGATTCTTAATATCCGCTTCAGGTGTCTGCTCCGGCTGCATCGATTTTATCGTAGTAAGAAGCTTTTCCGCAGAGCTGACTGACCCGGTTCCCATTGGCCGGCTGACAGGATATTTTATTTCGTAAGGACTGTCTTTTCGTACTGCCTTCCGGATTTCTTCCAAACGTTTCTGCTCAAATGGCTCTGGCATTACCTTCTCTATCTTAGGAACTTCCATCTCGTTTTTCTTTGGTGTATCCACCGGAACTTCCGGTATAATATCACGGTGCACTAGCGCTGCCGATAAAATACTCTGCACTTCCCGGTACAGCTCCTGCTGGTTGGAAAAGCGAAGTTCCATCTTGGTGGGATGCACATTTACATCCAAAAGACTGCTGTCAATCTCAAAATAAAGTACCGTAAAGGGATACTGATGCTGCATCAGAAACGGTTTAAAGGCATCCTCTATAGCCTTGGATAAAATCTGGCTCCGGATAAATCTGCCATTGACAAAATATAATTCGTAGCCCCGGTTTCCTCTGGAAATCATCGGCTTTCCAATAAATCCACTGACTTTAAAAAGCTCGCTTTCATGTGCAATCGGAAGCAGTGCTTTTGTAATATCCCTTCCGTATAAATGGTAGATAATATCCTTGATATTTCCATTTCCGGATGACTGCAGTTTTACCTGATTATTCATAATAAATTTGAAAGCTACGTCTGGATGGGATAAAATCATCCGCTGCATCAGTTCATGAATATAGGTGCCTTCTGTCTGGGCGGATTTTAAGAATTTCTTTCTTGCCGGTGTATTATAAAAAAGATTCCGTATAATAAAAGTGGTTCCATCCGGCGCACCGATTTCTTCCAAAGAAACTTCCTTTGAGCCTTCAATGAGATAACGGGATCCGGTAAAATCACCATTCGTCTTTGTAATGAGTTCCACCTGGCTTACTGCTGCGATACTTGATAATGCTTCACCTCGGAACCCTAAGGATGTAACGGTAAACAAATCTTCTACGGATTTAATCTTACTGGTGGAATGACGCAAAAATGCCAAAGGAATCTGTTCCCTTTCGATTCCGCAACCATTGTCCGAAATACGGATAAAGGATACTCCACCTTCTTTGATTTCAACCGTTACTGCACTGGAACCTGCATCTATCGCATTTTCCACTAACTCCTTTACCACCGAGCTTGGTCGTTCGATGACTTCTCCTGCCGCAATTTTATCAATTGTTTCCTGACTTAACAGTGCAATCTGTGGCATAACGCCATCCACCTCCTTTACCATCTGTTTTTCACTTTATTCTGTAATTCGTATAACTTATTCATTGCTTCGATTGGTGTCATCTGACCCAAATCCAGTTCTTTTAATTCGTTTAATATCGTATCGTTGTCCATGGTATCAAGCAGTGATATCTGTTCTAAATCCACCTCGTCTAACTTCGGTTTGCTGCGTTTACTGCTTCCCTCCGCACTGATATTCTGAACGATTTCCGTAATATCATTATTACTTAATTCTTCTACAATTTCTTTGGCACGTTCAATGACATTATCCGGCACTCCCGCAAGCTTTGCTACCTGGATACCGTAACTCTTATCAGCTCCGCCTTTTACAATCTTGCGCAGGAAAACGATATCATCACCCTTTTCTTTTACTGCAATGCAGTAGTTATTTACGCTGTTTAATTTGCCTTCCAGCTCCGTCAGTTCATGATAATGGGTTGCAAATAATGTCTTTGCGCCAAGAAGCCTTGGATTACTGATATGCTCTACCACTGCCCAGGCAATACTCAATCCATCAAAGGTACTGGTTCCACGTCCGATTTCATCTAAAATCAAAAGACTGTTGGAAGTGGCATTCCGTAATATGTTTGCCACTTCTGACATTTCAACCATAAAGGTACTCTGTCCGCTGGCGAGGTCATCAGAAGCCCCTACTCTGGTAAAAATACGGTCTACAATTCCAATTTTGGCTGATTTTGCCGGAACAAAGCTTCCGATTTGAGCCATCAGGACAATCAACGCACTCTGTCGCATATAGGTAGACTTTCCTGCCATATTCGGACCGGTAATAATGGACACACGGTTGCTGCCATTATCAAGATAAGTATCATTTGCCACAAACATTTCATTCTGAATCATCCGTTCTACTACCGGATGTCTGCCGTCTTTGATGTCGATAAGACCTTTTTCGTTTAATTTCGGACGGCAGTAATTATTCTGTTCCGCTACCGTTGCAAGAGATGCAAATACATCAATCTGTGCCACTGCTTTGGCGGTCTTCTGGATACGGACCACTTCATCCGCCACCTTCTGGCGGACTTCCCGGAACAGTTCATATTCTAAGACAATCAGCTTGTCTTCCGCACCTAGGATAACATCCTCTAATTCTTTTAATTCCGGTGTGATAAAACGCTCAGCATTTGCCAGAGTCTGCTTTCTGGTGAAATATTCCGGCACCATGTCTTTAAAGGAATTGGTTACTTCAAGATAATAGCCAAATACTTTGTTATATTTGATTTTCAGATTCTTGATTCCGGTTTTCTCACGCTCTTTTGCCTCCAAATCAGCAAGCCAGCTCTTTCCATCGGTCTTTGCTTTCCGCAGGCGGTCCACCTCTTCGTTATAGCCCTCTTTTAAGATGCCGCCGTCATGAAGGGTAAGTGGCGGTTCTTCCGCAATGGAACGTTCGATTAATTCGTATAATTCATCCAACGTATCCAGCTGCTCATATAAACGTTTTAAAAGTGGTGACTGAAAATCACTCATCAGTGTCTTAATCGGTGGCAGCATATGTATGGAATTGCGAAATGCAATCAAATCCCTTGGATTTGCGGTCTGATAAGTAACACGGGTAATCAACCGTTCCAGATCATAGACCGGATTTAAATATTCCCGGATTTCTTCTCTTGTGATGGCATTGGTATTAAATTCGTCAATGGCATCATAACGCTCTTCTATTTCCGTACGCTCAATTAATGGCTGTTCCACAAAGCTTCTTAAGGTTCTTGCTCCCATGGCTGTCCTGGTCTTATCCAATACCCAAAGGAGAGAACCACGCTTTTGCTTTTCCCGGAGGGTTTCAACCAGCTCTAAGTTTCGTCTGGTAGAACTGTCAATAATCATGAATTTTCCGGTGGTATACGGATGAATTGCCACCAGATTGGAAAGGGTTGTTTTCTGTGTCTCGTAAAGGTATTTTAATAATGCACCGGCTGCAACGACGCCGCTGTCATAATCTGCAAGACCAAGTCCTTCTAAATCCCTGACTTTAAAATGATCCTTTAAAGTCATCTGTGCTGTCTCATCAGAAAAATACCATGCATCCAGAGAATAAATTACGATTCCCATACGGTTTTTCATATCATCGATATCAATTCCGCTGATATAAAATGCTTCATTACAGATGATTTCTGTCGGCTGGTATTTATTGACTTCGTCCAATAATTTCCGTTCCGAATCCACTTCTGTCACATAGTAATCTCCGGTGGTAATATCTGCAGAAGAAATACCATAATGGTCACCGATATATGCGATACACATGATATAATTATTTTTCGTTTCATCCAGTGCCTGTGCATTTAAGGTAGTTCCCGGCGTTACAACTCTTGTTACTTCACGCTTTACCATTCCCTTGGCAAGCTTCGGGTCTTCCACCTGCTCACAGATAGCAACCTTATAACCTTTTTTCACCAGTCTGGTCAGATAAGTTTCTGCTGCATGATATGGGATTCCGCACATGGGTGCCCGTTCCTCTGCACCACAGCTCTTTCCGGTTAAGGTAAGCTCTAATTCTTTTGATACAACCTTTGCATCATCAAAAAACATTTCATAAAAATCACCCAGACGGTAAAATAAAATACAGTCCTTGTATTCTTCATGGGTTTTTAAATAATGCTGCATCATTGGTGTATATTCCGTCAATGTTCTGTATCTCCTTTTCTATTTCAAAACACCTGTTGTTTTAATCTATTTTAAGTTTTGCATATTTTCCTGCAATTGCTTCCGCTACTTTCAATCCGTCCATGGCTGCTGACATAATACCGCCGGCATAACCGGCACCTTCTCCGCAAGGGTAAATGCCTGCAATATTACTTTCAAAGGATTCATCCCTTGTAATCCGCACCGGAGAGGAAGTTCGGCTCTCCACGCCGGATAAAATGGCATCCTCCCTGTTATAGTCCGGAATGTATTTCGGAAAGAGCTCCATTCCAGCCTGAAAAGATGCTGCTAATTCTTTTGGAAAAATTTCCCTGAGATTTGCAAATATATGTGCACCCTTTGTGGTACTTTCAAAAGCCCCATATCCTGTGGATATGCGATTCTCTTTAAAATCTCCGTAAAGCTGCTGCGGAATTGCTCCGTTTCCAATGCGGTAGGCATTTTTTTCCAATTTCCGCTGAAACTCAATTCCAGCTAACGGTCCATTCCCTTCAAAGTCATCCGGTCGAACCGATATGATAATGGCACTGTTGGCATTCTGCCCGGCTCTTGCATGATAGCTCATGCCATTGACTGCCAGCATACCTTCCTCCGAAGAAGCATTTACTACATAACCCCCCGGACACATACAGAAAGAATATACCCCGCGGTGATTCTCAAGATTTGCAGTCAGCTTATAGGATGCAGCAGGCAGCAGGGCATTTTTATGTCCGTTATACTGGCATGCATCAATCATCGCCTGCGGATGCTCTACACGAAATCCCACCGCAAATGCTTTGGCTTCCATCATAAGTCCCGCTTCCTGTAACATTGGGAAAGTATCTCTGGCGGAATGTCCGATTGCCAGCACCAGAACGTCTGTTGCTACTTCCTTTTCTCCGTTAATCCGGATGGCTTCTACTTTATCTTTCTTCCCATTCAGCGTAATGTCTGTAAGCTGGCTGAAAAAGCAGTAAGTTCCACCCATTCTTTCAATTTCCAGCCGGATGTTTTTTACGACTGTTTTTAAAATATCAGTTCCGATATGAGGCTTATTTATATATATAATTTCTTCCGGAGCGCCCATTTTCACAAAGATATCTAACACTTCCCGGTTTCTTCCTGCCACATCTTTTACCAGCGTATTTAATTTCCCATCGGAAAAAGTACCTGCTCCGCCTTCGCCAAACTGTACATTCGTCTTTGGATTTAAGATGCCGTCCTTCCAGAACCGTTCTACTTCAGCAGTCCTCTCTTCCACACTGCTTCCACGCTCCAAAATAATTGGACAATAGCCATGCTTTGCCAGTTCATAGGCACAGAACATTCCTGCCGGACCGCTTCCTACAATAACCGGTCTGTGGGACAGCTGTTTCTCTCCGGCATCCGGGAAATGATAATGTATATCCTTTGCTTTACTGATATTGGAATTTTTATTCTTATGTAAAATCATACTTTCCTGCTTCAATTCCACATCCACTGTGTATACAAAGGAAAGTTCATTTTTTCTTCTTGCATCAATGGATTGCTTTCGAATCTGATAACGGATCAGATCCTTTTCATTTTTTAGATGAAGTGTTTTGATAATCTGTCTTCTTAACATCTCTTCCGAATGTTCAATCGGAAGCTTTAACTGATTTACTCGTATCATGATAACTCCCTTGCCACATGTATCCCGGCTACTGCGCCGCTGCTCCATGCCCATTGCAAATTATAACCACCGCAGATTCCGTCAATATCCACCATTTCTCCGGCAAAATAAAGTCCCGGACAAAGCTTTGACTCCATGGTTTCTGCATCTATTTCATCAGTGTCTACGCCACCGGCAGTCACCTGTGCCGTATCAAAGGTATTCCAGTCAGTAATATCCACCCGGAGTCCCTGCACCGTATCTATAAATCTCTCTAATTCTTCTGTCTGCAGCCGGTTCGCATATTTTGCAGCTTTTATATGTGACTCTTCTAATAATACCGGAATTAATTTTTCCGGGAAAAAGCCGATTAAGGCTTCCCCGATGCGTTTTTCATCTGCTTTCTTAAATCTTTCCTTGAAATAGGTTAAGCACTGTTCTTTCTCCCATAATGGCACAAAATTAAGTGTCGCATAGACTTTTTTCTGTTCTGATAACGCTCTTGCGGCAACTCTTGAAAGCTGAAATACCGGAATGCCGGATATTCCATAATTCGTAAGCTGCAATTCTCCCTGTTCGCTGCATACATGCGTGCTTTCTATGTATAAATCGACCTTTACATCTGCACGAATTCCTGCAATATCAGCAAAAAATGACTGTTTTCCCTTCAATCCGATAAGCCCCGGTACTAAATCTATGATATGATGTCCCAGACTTTCAAGATATAGGAAACCGCTTCCGTCACTGCCACTTTTCTTTAAGGTCTTACCACCGGTTGCCATTATGCATTTTGTTGCATAAAAATCACCGCCCTTGGTATGAAAAGTGAAGCCCTTTGCGGTCTTTTCTATGCCTCTTATGCCACAGCCACAGACCACTCCAACGTTCTGTTTCTTTAATTCCATCAGCAACACATCCCTGATTGCAGTTGCCTGCTCGCTCTGAGGATAATATCCGCCGTTACGCTCCTTTGGATATATGCCAAGTTCTTTAAAGAACTGCAGTGTCTCTTCCAGTCCAAACTGCTCAAATACAGGTGCAACAAAAGCAGGGTTCTGTCCGTAATATTTGTCCACACCCTGCACTTTATTTGTATAATTACATTTACCGTTTCCGGTTGCTAAAATCTTCTTACCAGGTACTTCGTTGTGCTCTAAAATAAGAACTTTTGCACCGTTTCGTGCCGCCATAATGGCTGCCACCAATCCGGCAGCACCTCCACCGACTACAACGACACCTATGCGTTCTGTATGCTTACTCATGCCAGTTATTTACTCTTCTCTCTATTTCTTTTGGACTGCTATGCAATCAGACCCATTCAGCCTTTTAGATTGTATCATAACAGTCTGAAACAATCAACTTTTTAACTGGAATAGCTTTCTAAGAAACGGTATAAATCTTCCAGTGTATCAAAGGTTTTCCCATTGCTGATTTCTTTTTTCAATTCTTCCGGCAGTCCCTGATACGCAATTCCAGTATACATGTATAAGGCATCCTCTTCGCCGAAATAGACATTCAGGTACCCGTCCTCTTCCCGGATAACAAATGCTTTTTTATTCTGAATGTTTGCACTTTCTACGCTATCCTCGAATTGCTCCGTTTCAGCTTCCTGAATCTCTATTATTTTTTCCTGTTCTTTTTCATTCAGTTTCAGATAATACTGTCTTCCACCAATCCATGCAGAGATAGATAATACCAGTGCTCCAAGGAAAAAAGTGCGCATACGTTTTGTGTTTTTCATATTCATCACCACAAACAGTATGCGCAGGTTTTTTCTTTTTATACAATTTTTTCAAGAATTCTATGTTTTGCCCTTTTATTGCATTTTTATAATAAATGTAATTTCTTGGCAATACGGACGAAAAGGTATCCCTTCGGGAATTTCTTTAATTCTTCCTCACTTAAGCCTTTTAATAATAAAAGCATTGCACCGTATACAACAGCTCCGATTACAATTGCAAGTATAGCTGCAATGGCATTTACCTTAATAACAGCAAAAATTCCTTTGTAAACGCCAAAGACTACGACACCCATAATGGCAGAAGCTGCCACCGGGATTAAGAAAGTTTTCACAACTTCCTGACGATAACCACTGTATTTCCGTAAAGACATTGCGTTAAAGAGGCACATAAAGAATGCAAATAAAGCATTCGAATATACCACTGCATAAATACCAAGATGTAAACCAAACATCATCACTAATAGTGCAATCAGATGCAGTCCCAATGCGATAGCCGCATTTTTAACAGGCTCTCTCATCCGGTTAATTCCTTGTAACAATCCATTGGATAATGTAGAAAGGGAATAGAATAAAATTGCCACTGCTCCCGTTGTCAACATGGTTGCTGCGGTAGTTCCTGTACTGCCATAAAGATGAAGCAGCTTTAATATCGGTCCTGACAGCACTGCAATTCCAATGGTACAAGGGAATGCAATCACCATAATAAAGCGGATTGCAATATTAATCTGGCTTCGTACGGACTCTCTGTCCTTTCTCGCATACGCACCGGTAAGATTTGGTACACAGGAAGCCGCCATCGCAGAAGCAATGGAAATCGGAATATTGATAATGGTCTTATATTTTCCGGAAAAGATTCCCCACCAGACATCAATATCATCCGGCTTATAGCCCTGTAGTTCCGCTACGTTCTTATAGATACCCTGATCTAAAATTGCACTGATATTATAAATTGTGGTACTTAAAAGTACCGGAACAATGGTCATAATCAGTACACGAAAGACATTCTGATAGGATTCTGTTTTGCTGCTGGTATCCCGGCGCATCTGTCGTTTAAAAATACGTTTGTATGCCAGAAACAACATTCCAAGGAATAAAAGTGCAAACACTGCTCCCATATTGGTACCCAGTGTTCCACCTGCAGCACCGTAAGCAGAGCCATACTTTTCCTTATTTCCAAGCACTGCTCCGATTCTTGCCCCATATCCATAGAGGATATAGGCAGCTGCAATACTGACAATCGCATTGACAATCTGTTCGATAATCTGTGAAATGGCACTCGGCATCATGGTACCAAGTCCCTGGAAAAATCCACGTAAGACTCCTAATACAGCAACTACCAGTATCGTCGGTGCCAGAACCTTCAATGCAAAAATACTAAGGGGCGTATTCAGCATGTTTGTGAAGAATGACGCACCAAAGAAAAGAATCAAACTTGCAGTAAGTCCGGTACCGGTTGCTAAAAGCAGGGCCCCTTTTACAATTCGATATGCATTTTTTCTTTGCCCCTTCGAGACACGGGCAGATACCAGCTTGGATACCGCCAATGGCAGGCTGTATGCAGAAATAATCAGCAGGATATTATAAATTTCAAAGGCTGCACTGTAATAACTGTTACCGGTATCTCCAATGATATTGGTCATCGGGATACGATAGAGCAGACCGATTATCCTGCTGACTATAGAGGCAATTGCAAGAATGGAACCCTGTACTAAAAAGTTGGAGTCACTCTTTTTTCCTGAACTCATAAATTTACCTCAAGTAATTTTTGAAATAATTATTTTGCGGAAGGTGGTGTAAACTCATCTTCTGTTGCATAGATATTTAATTTCTTCTCCATATCATTTAACAATACACATACCATGGTTTTACCCTGGTTTAATGTGATTTCATTTCCGGAAGCGTCATAGTATCTGGTTGGCTCGTTTTCGCTTGCTTTCTTCCATGTCACATCAATTACTTTACCGTTAGTAATATATTTTCCTGTTCCTTCACCGGTGCTCTCAACATCCAGATAACCATGTGCATCATCTAACTTGGTATAATCGCAGTACTGAAGCAGAATGTTCTTAAAAGCAAGCTGTGTGCCTGTATTTTCATCCATATGCTCTTTTTTATACTGGAAACGATAGTATAAACCATCTTCACTGTTATATACAAACCAAGGATTGTTTACATAATATCCCGGCTGAACCACTGCTGCATCTGCTCCGTCTGTAAGTTCAATTTCTTTTTCATCATCTTCATTAAACTGATAATGTCCTTCATAATCGGAAGGCAGCTCGGTATCATAACCTTTTAATTCAATTCCGGCATCAATACCATCTGTGCTTACAAATGCATTGTGTGGAGCCTTTCTTGACTTGTCACGATAGAAAGTAGCAGAATCAATGGCACCCTCTAAACCGTTTAAGTCCTCAACTTTGCCACTCTCTAACAGCTCAGTTGCGTAAATTGCCTGTCCGTAATGAACATAAATTGCATCAAATTCCATTGCATAATATGCATAGTAGTGACGACAGCTTCTTACAGAACCAATCTTGTCTAATCCGGAGTAATCCTGGAAAATTGGCATCAGACGGGTAATTCCGCCTTCAGCAGGAGCTTCGTAAAGTACGTCTGCCTGCGACAGCCCATACTGTGGCAATGCATCATTGGTATTTCCAATCATGATTGCAACCGGTTTCTTCTTTGCTAAATCTGCATCAATCCATTCACCGGTCAGGTAACTTCTTGCCATACCATCTTTGCCGGTTTCGGTTTCGGTTTCCTCTGCTTCAGAAACGGTTTCTGTCGGTTCCGGAGCTTCCTCTTTTTTCTTACATCCAGCTAAAAGACTGGTTGCCATCAGTGTCATGCATAAAACAATACTTAATCTCTTTTTCATGATGTTCCTCCATTTTTATCTTAAAATATTTAAGCATTCTAAAATCTCGCGCTGCTTTCCTTCCATCACTGCAGCTTCCTGTTCTTCCATGTGGTCGTAACCAAACAGATGCAACATACTATGTACAATCAGAAATGCAAATTCTCTTTGCATGCTGTGACCATATTCCTCTGCCTGTTCCCTGACCTTGTCCACAGAAATAATAATATCCCCCAGCAGAATTTCCCCTGTATCCGGATTAAAGCAATCCTCCGTCTGATTCTCTATCTGGGAAAAATCTCCCGGTACATCATATTCTAACATTGGAAAGGATAAAACGTCCGTCGGGCGGTCTATCTCCCGGAACTCTTTATTAACCTTCCAGATACCTTCGTTATCTGTCAGCGTAAGGCTGATTTCTGCTTCAAAAGGAAAATGCTCATGTTCCATTGTAAACGATATTACATCTTTTGCAAGTGTTTCATAATCAAAATCGAAGGTAACCTCCGCTTCTTTCTCTATCGCAAGGCTCAAAATAAATCCGCTCCTTTCGTTAAAAACTCTCTGATTTTAATAAACTGGTTCATGCCAAGATTCGCTTCATCATATAATCCGGCAGCCGATTTTTCGTTTAATGTCTGATAAATAATAATATCATGATTCCAGCTGTTCTTCACGGTTTCCTTGTCCAAAAGTTCAAATTTGGTAACAATACTGTCCACAATATGTACGATTGCGGACTCTATGGAACTAATAGCATTTAATTCACCATTGTATTCACTTAGAATCTTAACCACGTTTTTCGGGAAACAGTTAATCTCAGCAAGACGAACTCCATTTTCTACAAACGGTTCTCCCTCCAGCTTGCCAATCCGGTAGTAAAATCCTGCCGCAGCTACCGTTTTATCATCTGCCCCAAGCTCCTTTGCACATTCTTCTGCCACACTCGAAACTTTACGGGCATGTGCATAATCAATTTCCGAATAGTTTTTAATCTCCTGTACCAGTGGAAAATTTTCTGCAATAATTTCAGCTAAAGTACGTTCTTTTTCATGCTTCGTATAATAATACAGCCTGTCTGCAAAAAAGTACGAAAAAACTGCAGTCAGTATCATGCTGCATCCTGCGGATAAGTACTGATGATAATTGATTTCAAAGCTGCTGATGTAATAGAAGATACTCGGAACAGCAAACGACAATGCAACGGTCATGATGCATCCATAAATTTTATATTTTTTCTGGCTGATTACCATAAGCAGAATTCCGGAAAGTACCGTCAGCATAGTATATGCCGCATATTCATAAAAACTGCCGCTGGAACACATGCAAAGCAGTGTATTAAAATAAATTCCGCCTAAAATACCAATCAGCTCATTTCCGCCACAGGAAAGAATCATGACCGGAATCATGACCGGTGCCATATATGCCGGCATAAAAAAGAAACCCACATAACAGGCTGCTGCTGCAAGAAAGCAAAGAAACAGCTGATGAAAATCACTTTTTTCATTCCGGTTCAGATGCCCTCTGATACGTTCCATTTCAATCACTGCAATCAGCAATGGCAGATATAAAGCATTTATAAAAACAAGCACCAGTACACGGTCTATGGTAAACTTGCAGATTATTGCCAGAAAAACAGAATAAATCGCAACGGAAATAAGGATTCCCAGCATACGAATCATTCTTTTGGGTGAAAATCTATCTTCCTTCATTTTTCGTTACTCTTTTCGTTCTTTTATTTGCTTTTGATTCATAATCGTCATAGGCTTTTACAATCTTCTGTACCAAAGGATGTCTTACTACATCAGCGCTGGTCAATTTGCAGACGGATATCTCATCTACATTGCGAAGTACACGTAATGCCACATCCAGTCCCGACTTCGTTCCCGGAGCCAGATCCTTCTGGGTAGCATCTCCGGTCACCACAACCTTGGAGCCAAATCCAATACGTGTTAAAAACATCTTCATCTGTGCCGGTGTAGTATTCTGTGCCTCATCCAAGATAATAAATGCATTATCTAAGGTACGACCTCTCATATAAGCCAATGGTGCGACCTCAATAAGCCCCTTTTCCATATTCCGCTGAAAGCTTTCTGCTCCCATAATCTGATACAGTGCATCATACAGCGGGCGAAGATACGGATCTACCTTGCTCTGTAAATCTCCCGGAAGAAATCCTAATTTCTCACCGGCTTCAATTGCAGGACGGGTTAAAATAATACGATTTACTTCTTCATTCTTAAATGCAGTAATTGCCATTGCCATGGCAAGATAAGTCTTTCCGGTTCCGGCAGGCCCGATTCCAAATACAATCATCTGCTTACGGATGGCATCCACATAAGCCTTCTGGCCTAAAGTCTTTGGTTTCACCGGTTTGCCGTTTATCGTATGGCAGATGCAGTCCTTATCGATTTCTACCAACGAGCCTTCTTTATGTTCTCCCAAAAGAGAAAGTGTATATGCAACCTTCTGCTCATCAATCATGTTTCCTCTCTCTGCCAGTTGTAAAAGTTCTGCAAACACCTTGCATGCACCCTCTACATTTGCGGTATCTCCAATGACTTTGATTCCTTCATTGCGGGGCACTACCGTAACATTTAAGGTCCGTTCAATCAATTTTATATTATGGTCAAATTGTCCGAAAATATTGGAAACATGCTCTGCCGGTATATCAATTCTTGTTTCATTCAAGCTCATTTAATACTAGCCCTTCCTCTGTGTCTTCTGTATCAGGTGCTGTAAGCTGTTCCGTTTCGTGCCTTAAAGCAGCTTTTGTGCGCACTTTGATGATTCCTTCCATGATACAGTTTTTATCGTCCATATCTATAATAACATTTTTTTCTAAAATTTGAATATTTTTTTCTGCTAAATGTGACAAATAAATATTAAAATTTTCTGTAGCAACCGCTTCTGCCTGCTCTTTCGTATAAATTTCCTGTTCTGTCCGATACTCTTTTAAAGTACTAGAATAGATTCCAAGTGGCAGATAAAAGTCCCCATGGAGGCAAAGCTGCTTATAATCCGTGGTTTTGTCTGCACATTCAAATTCACCGCTTAATGCCGGAAGTGTTATTATTTTTCCAAAGAAATCAATGGAATACCGTTTCTTTTCTGCACCGGTCATTCTTTTTTCTTCGTGGGCAAGGGAAAATTTATCATGGTAGGGATATTCCGTCAGTAGATATATATCCGCATCTGCATTGCAATATTCATAGGCATACCGTTCCCCACTGTCATTGGTCAAATCAATCCTACCACTTACTAATATATCTCCTGCCTTTACTGCATCGCCGTTCTTTACTAGTGGCGTTCCATTTCTTGTAATAATTGATTCCACTGTCGCATCCTCTTCTGCTATCAGGTCTGAAGCTTCATACGGCAATTCTTCCATTGCTTCCTGCTGTACCAGATTTTCCTTGATTAATACCGTCATTTTCGTTCCGTAAATCTGTACCGATGCCCAGATGATTTCCGGAAACTGTGCCCGCAGATCCCGTTCTAACTGTTCGCAGTCAATTGTACGAATCCGGTCTCCGTAACCACTATCCTCCTCATCAAGAAATGTTAAAACGGTTTCTGTCGTAACAGATGAATTACCATCTACCTCCACATTCCAGAGAAATCGTGATAAAAACCACACCAGACCAGCTGCGAGAATTACTCCCATCAGGAAGCATTTTCGTTTCCGGTAACGGTTCATCCAGAACGGAAATCCTATTTTGCGCAGAATCCGAATCCTGCATCCGGTCTTGCTTACGAACGGACGGATACTCCAAAATGCACGAATGCTGATAAAAAAGCGATAAACATCTTCCTCTTTTCGAAGATTCCAGATTAAAATATTGTGATTGCCACACAGATTTAAAAATCGTTCCGGGGCATAACCACTTAAGACTACCTCAAGGTAACCGCCTATATATTTAAGCAGGGAAAGTGTTGTCATAGAAAACCTCTATTCATACTCAATACTTTGGATGATTCCTGTTATTTTCATCTCTTCATTCGTATAATAGGAAATGTTGAGATTTTTCCCACGAACAAGAATCCGGCAGCTTTTCGCCTGAATCCTGATATATTCTTTCTCGTATTCTAAGATTCCCTTATAATTTTCCAACAGCAGTTCCCTGTTACCCATAACGGTTACAATTGCTGCCCGGTAGACTAAGTCTTTCGGCAGTTCTAAGGATTCCACCATATGATTTTTAAAATCTTTTTTTAACTCTTTCTTATTGTTTTTCCTCATATATAACTATATGAGTTTTTTTCTTTTCTATGCGGTAATATATTTTAAAACTGTTTCCGGTGCATCCAGTGGCTCTTTACTGAAAAGAAATGCATTTTGAACCAGTTCCTTTGCATCGTTGCATTTTGCTGCATCATTACCATATAATTCGGCCAGACATTCTCCTTTTTTTACGCTGTCTCCTATTTTTTTCTTGAGGCGGATACCGGCAGTTAAATCAATCTGACTCTCCTTTGTCTCTCTGCCGCCGCCAAGGCTCATGCAGGCAGTTCCAATTGCCATAGCATTTAAAGCTTCTACATATCCATCTTCCGGTGCGGTGATGGTCTCTGTAATTGCTGCTTTTGCCAATAACTGCGGATGATAAACCTGTTCCTTTCTGCCACCCTGTGCTTCTACAAAGTCTGCAAATTTATCCAGTGCTTTTCCGCTTGCAATGACTTTCTCCATCCTTGTTCTTGCTTCGTTTTCATCTTCTGCTACACCGGCAGCCTTTAACATAAGATACCCTAATGCATAGACAACATCCATCAGATCCTTTGGCCCTTTTCCATTCAATGCTTCAATGGCTTCCTGCACTTCCACAATATTGCCTACTGTATTGCCAAGAGGCTGTGACATATCTGTAATAACCGCATAAGTTTTCTTTCCTGCACTATTTCCGATGGCCACCATAATCCGGGCAAGTTCCTCTGCCTTTTCCACAGTCTGCATGAATGCACCGTTTCCGGTCTTTACGTCAAGGACAATGGCATCCGACCCGCTGGCTAATTTCTTACTCATAATGCTGCTGGCAATTAAGGATTTCTCCGCTACCGTAGCAGTGACATCCCGGAGTGCATACAGCTTCTTATCTGCTGGTGCAAGATTAGCAGTCTGTCCCGCAATTGCAACGCCAACCTCTGATACCTGCTTTAAAAAGGCTTCTTCTGATATGGAAGTGCTGAATCCTTCAAAGCATTCTAACTTATCAATGGTTCCGCCGGTATGACCCAATCCTCTTCCGGACATTTTTGCTACCGGAACACCCAGTGCAGCAATGATTGGTGTCAGAATCAGGGAGGTCTTATCTCCTACACCACCGGTGCTGTGTTTATCCACCTTTACGCCTTTAATACCGGATAAATCAAGCACATCTCCGCTATCCCGCATAGCAAGTGTTAATGCCAGTGTCTCATCGTGATTCATTCCCTGAAAACAGATTGCCATCAGCATGGCTGACATCTGATAATCCGGAATTTCACCGGTTGTAAATGCATTTATCATCCACTGGATTTCTTCTTTGCTTAAAGCAGCTCCTTCCTTTTTCTTTAAAATGAGGTCGTACATCCTCATAAAATCTCCTCCTTTTATCCGTTTCTTCTATTTATGATACGGTTGCTTATTTGTGATACGGTTCATGATTGATAATCCGATAGCTCCGGTATAACTGCTCCAATAAAATAACACGCATCAGCTGGTGCGGAAATGTCATCTTCGAAAAGCTTATTTTTTCATCTGCACGTTTTAATACTTCATCCGCAATTCCAAGGGAGCCTCCGATCACAAGAACGATATGGCTGTTGCCCTTTACCATCAAGTCACTGACTTTTTCCGATAAAGCAACAGAATCCAGCATTTTTCCGTTGATTGCAAGGGCAATGACGTAGCAGTTCTTTCCCTCTAAATATTTTAAAAGACGTTCCCCCTCTTTACGACGAATCTGCTGTTCCTCTGCCTCGGATGCTCCATCCGGTGTTTTCTCATCTGCCACTTCCACAATTTCAAGCTTACAGTATCTGCCCAGTCTTTTTTCGTACTCGGCAATGGCATCCCTGAAATATTTTTCTTTGATTTTTCCTACGCATAATATTGTTATCTTCATACTTGCAGTATACCTTATTTCAGAAATACAGACAAGGTTATTGTATCGTCGGATGAAATCACTTATAATAGTATTATTATAACGAAAGGTCAGGTACATAACATGGTATACAAGGAGAAAGATGCCCAGCTGGAAGATAATCGTTCTACCGCTTATACATTCCTTGGAGTTGGAATTGCCGGTCTGATTTTTGTCATTCTTTTTGCTCTGGACATCATCAAATTACCAATGGCTGATTATATGCGTGTTATTATGATTGTTGTAATGTCTGTTCTGTTTGTTATTTTTCTTGGAATCGGAATTACACATTTCCGTAAAATCAACCAGATGTCTGCGGATGCAGATATGGAAAGCAGACGCACCAGCGAAATTATGGAATGGTTCTCTTCAAACTATACTGCAGAAGAAATCGATCATGTCAGTGGTGCTGACAGCGAGCCTTCCATGGAGCAGCGTTACTTTATCCGTTCCGACAAAATTGCCGCACTTCTTCATGCTAAATTTGCCGGTCTGCCGGAGGATTATGAAGAACATATCTTAGAAAAGATTTATGCCGCTTACTATTCAGACAACAATGAATAAACAGCAGATTTCTGCTTAAATATAATACAATCAAAGGAGTAACAAAATGAAATTATTAGAAGACAAAATTCTTGCAGAAGGAATCGCAGAAAGCGAAAACATTTTAAAGGTTGACAGCTTTATTAATCATCAGGTGGATCCTGAATTAATGAAGAAAATGGGCAAAGATATTGCAGAACATTATAAAGGAAAAGGTATCACACGTATTGCTACCATCGAAAGCTCCGGTATTGCTCCGGCTCTTATGGCTGCAGAAGCATTAGGCGTTCCACTTGTTATTTTAAAGAAACAGCCTTCTAAAATTTTAAATCATGATTTATATCAGACTGTTGTAACTTCTTATACCAAAGGAACCAGCTATGAATTAACCATTTCCGCAAAATACATCAGCGAAAATGACCACATTCTTATCGTGGATGATTTCCTTGCCAACGGCGAAGCTGCTACCGGTGCTATCCGCCTAATCCGTAAAGCACATGCCACCATCGCAGGTGTCAGTGTCTTAATCGAAAAAGCATTTCAGCCTGGTCGTGAAAAATTAGAGGAACAGGGCATCGATGTTTATTCTTTAGCAAGAGTATCCAGACTTGACAAGGGTGTCATTGAATTTGTAAAAGAAGACTAATTTTAAAAGCTCCGCGAGGATGCGCACTGCGGCGTATAAGGTAGATGTCGCAAGCGACCGCCGCAGGCGCAAGAATGTGTCAAGACACATTCTTTGTTCATCCGCCATAGCTTATTCCGGGAGATAAATGTAATTATATCTTATCACCGGGCTTGCCAGTCCATGGTCATCTACCACAAGAACAGACAACACATTATTGCCCTGTGGCATTTCAAGTGGTTCACTGTATACATCAGAATCCTGTGTTGGTGTTGAGCCATCCCAGGTATAGTAAGCAGTGGAACCGGCGGGAACCTGTATACTGATGCTCTGCGCATCATAATATGTTCCGGCAGCAGGTGTTACATTAGCAGAATCTGGAGCTTCAAAAGTAATTTCATAATCTGCTTCTGCAATCTCACTATAAAAGCCTCTTGCGTCCTTTGCTACTGCTTTGATGGTATATTCTTTCTCATCCTCTAAAGAAATCGGTTCTGTATATTCCATTCCCTTTTCAATCGGAGAATCACCGTTTAACGTATAATAAATAGTACAGTCTGAGTCTGCCATCAGTTCGATTTCTATCGTATCATTGTATTCCCCGGCTTCTTCCGAAAACTCCGGAGCCTTTACTTCATAATTATCAAACAGCGCTTTTATTTTATCAGAGTCTGATTGTTCATATAAATCCTGTAGTTTATCATATTCCTTTTGCTTATCATATAAGGCAATCAGCATCTGATACGCTTCTTCATTGTTCTTATCAAGGGTAAGTATCTGTAACAAATACGCTTCTTCTGATGTTTCATCTTTTCGGAGACGGTACAAATCAGCCATCCGGAGTAATACATCCACATTATCCGGCTGCAATTTCTCAGCCTGTTCAAAATAGGTCAATGCCTTGGTATAATTCTTCTCTTCCGTGTAACTGATTCCCTTCTGATACTGATAATCAAAAGATTTCTTATGGCTGTTCTGCACCAGAAGCACAATGATAACACCAATGATTGCAATAGCAATCAGAACTGATACTGTAATCAGAAGTCTTTTCTGTTTCTTTTTCTGTTCTGCCTCTTTCTTTTTCTTCTGGCTGTTTTTCAATGATTTTTTCTTCTTTCCGTTGGAAGAGGTATTCTTATTCGGTTTATCGTCTTCTTCTAATAATTCTTTTAAAATATCCTCTTCCACATTATAATCCGGAACAATCTGTGCTTCTTTTCCACATACAGAACAGTACACACAGCCTAATTTTATTTCTGCTCCACAATTTGCACACTTCATAGCCTTCTCCTATTCATGTCTCATAGCTTCCACACAATTGTTCATTAACATTGCAATGGTCATTGGTCCGACTCCACCCGGAACCGGTGTAATCGCACTACAAAGCTGCTCTACTTCATCAAATTTTACATCACCGGAAAGTTTATTGTTCTCATCACGATGAATTCCTACATCAATGACAACTGCACCATCTTTTACATAGGATGCATCAATAAATTCTTTTTTCCCAATTGCAACAATCAGAATATCTGCCTCTTTACAGATTTCCTTTAAATTACGGGTTTTTGAATGCGTTACTGTAACAGTTGCATTCTCACGCAGCATTAAGATTGCCATCGGTTTTCCAACAATATTGCTTCTTCCAACGATAACACAGTGTTTTCCCTCAATATCAATGTCAGAACGCTTCAGAAGCTGGATGATTCCGGCAGGTGTGCAGGAAATATATCCTTTCTGTCCAATCATCAATGCGCCGACATTTTCCGGATGGAAACCATCTACATCCTTCTTCGGAGAAATGGCACGGATTACCGCATCCTCATCAATGCCCTCTGGCAATGGAAGCTGTACCAAAATGCCTTTTACATGTTCTTCTTTATTCAATTTATCGATTAAAGCCAGTAATTCATCCTGGGAAGTCTCTTCCGGAAGCTCATAAGAAAGAGAATCTATCCCAATATATTCGCAGGCACGCTTTTTGTTTCTGACATATACACTGGATGCAGGGTCATTTCCCACCTGGATTACAGCAAGTGCTCCTGTGATTCCCTGTTCCTTTAACTGTGCTACTTCTTCTTTTAATTCATCTTTTATTTCAGCAGAAATTCTTTTTCCATCAATTAATAATGCCATGATACCTCCTAAAATAATCCTGTAATTACGCCGTCATTAGTTACATCAATATTATTTGCAGCCGGTACTTTCGGAAGTCCAGGCATGGTCATAATAGAGCCGGTAATAGCTACTACAAAGCCTGCTCCGGCAGATACATATACTTCACGGACATTTACGGTAAAGCCAGTCGGTCTGCCAAGTTTTGATGCATCATCAGAAAGAGAATACTGGGTCTTTGCCATACATACAGGGAAATTGCCCATTCCCATTTCTTCAATATGTTTTAATTCTTTTAATGCAGCCTTACTGTAAGTTACATCATCTGCTCCATAAATCTCAGTTGCAATCGTCTTAATCTTATCCATAAGAGACATCTCATCCTCATACAGAGGTTTGAAATGTGCCTCTTTATGCTCTAAAGTATCCAGTACTTTCTTTGCAAGTTCGATTCCGCCTTCGCCACCTTTTTCCCATACTTCAGATAATGCGAATTCACAGTTTCTTTCCTTACAGAAGTTCTCTACAAATGCAATTTCTTCTTTGGTATCGGTTACAAATGAGTTTAAGGTAACTACTACCGGTACACCAAATTTTTGAAGGTTCTCGATATGTTTCTCTAAGTTTACAATTCCCTTCTTTAAGCTTTCCAAATCATCCTTTGCAAGGTCTGCCTTTGGAACCCCACCGTTATATTTTAATGCACGGATGGTTGCTACCAGTACCACTGCGTCCGGTTTAAGTCCAGCCTTACGGCACTTGATATCAAAGAATTTCTCAGCACCAAGGTCAGCACCAAAACCGGCCTCTGTAATTGCAATATCACCTAATTTTAAAGCTGTCTTTGTAGCACGGACACTGTTGCATCCATGAGCAATATTTGCAAATGGTCCACCATGAACAATGGCCGGATTGTGCTCTAATGTCTGAATCAGATTTGGTTTGATGGCATCTTTTAAGAGTGCTGCCATAGAACCGGTTGCATGTAAATCATCTGCCGTAATCGGATTTCCGTCAAAGGAATAGGCAACTATGATTCTGCCCAGACGGCGTTTCAAATCTTCCATATTGTCCGCCAGACATAAAACAGCCATAATTTCAGATGCCACTGTAATGATGAAATGGTCTTCACGTACCATACCATCCATCTTGCTTCCAAGACCGATTACAATATTTCTAAGTGCACGGTCATTCATATCCATACAACGTTTCCATACTACCTGACGTGGGTCAATTCCAAGCTGGTTGCCCTGCTGGATATGATTATCTAATAATGCTGCCAACAGGTTATTTGCGGATGTGATTGCATGGAAATCTCCGGTAAAATGCAGATTTAAATCTTCCATCGGAACTACCTGCGCATATCCACCACCTGCAGCTCCACCTTTGATTCCAAAGCACGGTCCTAAAGACGGCTCACGAAGTGCAAGTACCGCTTTTTTACCAAGTAAAGCCATCGCCTCACCAAGTCCGATACTTGTTGTGGTCTTTCCTTCGCCGGCAGGTGTCGGGTTAATAGCTGTTACAAGAACCAGTTTGCCATCTTCCCTGTCTTTTACAGACTCCCATAATTCATCGGAAATCTTTGCTTTGTATTTTCCGTAAAATTCCAGCTCATCCTCGTTTATTCCGAGCTTCTCAGCCACTTCCTTAATATGTACCAGTTCTGCTTCCTGTGCAATTTCAATATCTGACTTCATCTTCATTTCCTCCTCATGGATTGTATTCTATAAATCTTTCTTAATTACCCTCTTCAATAAATGCTTCCAGCTGTTCCGGAGACATTAACACCTGTCGCGGCTTGGTCCCTTCATCCGGTCCTACTACACCAGCTTCTTCCAGCTGATCCATAATTCTTGCCGCCCGGTTAAAACCAACTTTAAAATAACGCTGAATCATTCCAATGGAACCTTTATCTTTATCAATCAAAAGCTTTGCAGCATCCAAGAAATAAGCATCTCTGTCATTTCCATCACCAGATGCCGCATCAGCACCAGTGCTTGCGGATACAGAAATATTGTTCATCCGCTCTTCAATATCACTGCTGTAGCCTTCCCCCTCATTGTGTTCCTTTAAGAATTCAACCACATCTGATACCTCTTTATCGGATACAAACGCACCCTGTACACGAAGCGGTTTCTGTAAGCCCTGCGGATAATAAAGCATATCGCCTTTTCCTAAAAGCTTTTCCGCACCGTTCATATCAAGAATGGTTCTTGAATCCACACCGGACGTTACAGAAAATGCGATTCGGGATGGCATATTTGCTTTAATCAGTCCGGTAATGACATTTACGGAAGGACGCTGTGTTGCAATGACAAGATGGATTCCTGCGGCTCTTGCAAGCTGCGCCAACCGGCAGATAGCATCTTCCACATCCCCCGGTGCAACCATCATCAAATCCGCCAGCTCGTCCACAATAATTACAATCTGCGGCATCTTCTTTGGCTTATCCGGGTCATCAATATCTTTGATTCCTTCTATTTTCTGGTTATAGCCCTTCAGATCACGGACACCGTATTCTGCAAATTTCTGATAACGGTCTGTCATTTCAGCTACCGCCCAGTGCAATGCACCTGCCGCCTTCTTCGGATCTGTAACAACCGGAATGAACAGATGTGGGATTCCATTGTATACACTTAACTCAACCACCTTCGGGTCAATCATGATAAGCTTTACATCCTCCGGATCTGCCCGGTACAAAATACTCATAATAATTGTATTGATACAGACAGATTTACCGGAACCGGTAGCTCCTGCAATCAATAGATGCGGCATCTTTGCAATGTCTGCAATCATGACCTTTCCGGCAATATCTTTTCCGGCTGCAAAAGCAATCGGTGATTTATTGGCATGAAATTCCTCTGACTCTACTAGATCACGGAACATAACCGGAATACTTTCTTTATTCGGCACCTCGATACCAATGGCTGCTTTGCCCGGAATCGGTGCTTCAATCCGGATATCTGCCGCTGCAAGATTCATCTTAATATCATCAGATAAGTTTACAATCTTGCTAACCTTTACACCCATTTCCGGCTGGAATTCATATCTCGTTACTGCTGGTCCGCAGTTGATAGCCGTAATTGTAATATTAATTCCAAAATTCTTTAAGGTCTCTTTTAATTTTGCTGCTGTCTGATTCAGATAATCTCTGGTATCACCGGATGCACCGGCATTTCCCTTTTTCAGTAAATTCACCGGAGGGAATACATATCTGCCACCGGAATTTTCCTGTTTTACGATAGATTCTTCTACAGCCGCCACTTCATCTTCGATTTCCATCTTGTCCTGCTTCTTATTCTTCCTTGGCTTTTCTTCTTCCATTACAGGATGCGCCGGTTCTTTTGGCAGATTGCTTTCTGCCTTTTTCTCTGCAATTGGTTCCGGCTCAAACGCAGGTTCAGATGCAGGCTGAATGATCGGTTCTACCGGTTTTACCTCTGCTCTGTGTATCGTTGCCACCGGCTCATTCATCGTATGAATTACCGGCTGTTCCATTTTCTGGCTGCCGTTGGTTGCCGTAAGCACAACTTTATTTTCTTCCTGTACCACCGGCATATCTTCGATATCACTCAAAGTAATTTCATTAATATCATCTGATTTGACTTTCTTTTTATCCGGGGATGGTAATTTGGTATCCAATGCCACACCGCTTACCTTCTTTTCCATCCGTCGTCTTGCCTGCTCTTTTTCTCTTTCTTTCTCCCGCTCTTCCCGGCGTTCCTTTGCAGCATCCATACGACGGATTGCATCATCCTTTGCTGAATCGTAAATGACTTTTCCGCCTTTTTGCATGCCCTTCATAATAGAGCGTTCTGTAATCAGCACCAGCGATATTATCAAAACAATAATATCAATGACATAAGTACCCGGCACACCAAAATTCGGACACAGAAGCTGTTCTAATAATCCGCCGATAATACCGCCACCGGCTTTATTGTCAAAGCCATATTGGAACGCAGATATTGCTCCGGCTTCCTTGCTGCTGTCTGTTACCATCTGCACAAACAGGCATAAAAAGGATACAAATAATACCGCCGCTACAATTTTGACTGCTGCTACTTTATTTTCCCGGTTAGACACTGCGAACACCACTGCTAAAAAGAAACAGATTGGGAATACATATGCCATTAATCCAAATATTCCAAAGAAAAAGGAACTGACTCCGCTTCCGATTTTTCCGCCGATTCCAAAATTAGCAAGCAGCAAAACAATACAGACTGCCAGTGCAATCCAAAGAATCACTTCATTCCGGAAGGATTCCTGCTGTTCCCGCTGTTTTCTTGCCTTTGATGCTGTTGTTCCCATTGTTTTCTTCTTCTGAGTTGTCTTTTTTCTAGTTCCAGTTGCCATTTCAATCTCCCGTTTACATATAAAAATATCCTCCAATTGATACCAGTCCCATTATGAGACAGTAGATGGAAAATATCGTGAATTTCTTTTTGCGCACTACTACCAGCATGGTCTTAATGCAGATATAACCGACTACCGCTGCCACCAGCGTTCCAACTATGTAATTTAAAATATCTGCAGACTGTAATGCTGCAAATTCAACATCCTTAATCTCTACTACCAGTGCTCCAAGTATTGCCGGAATAGACATGATAAAAGAATATTTTACCGCAAATTTGCGGGTCATTCCGGTAGAAAGACATGCTGTGATTGTGGTTCCTGACCGCGATAAGCCTGGCATGGTTGCGATTCCCTGACTGATACCGATTAAAAATGCATTGGTATAAGTTACCTGCTTTGGTGTCTTGCCGCCATCCGGAATCCGGTCTGCAATAAATAAAAGCACTGCCGTAATAATCAGGCAGATTCCAGGAACCAGTAAAATCTGCTCTGCCGCAGACACCAGATCTTTCGCTGCAATTCCAATAATTCCGGTTGGAATCGTGGAAACAATGACAAGCATCACAAATTTCCGGTAACTATTATGCACGATTTTACGGTATGGTAAATCTTCTTTTGTTATCACACGTTTAAAAAAGGTTGCCACATTTACAAAAGAATCACCAATAATGGCAAAGCCTTCTTTAATCATGCGGAATATATCCTTATAATATACAATAAATACGGCAATCAGCGTTCCGATGTGAAGCAGAATATCAAAAAACATTCCGCCGGTTTCTATTTGAAAAAACTGTTTAAATATTGCCAGATGACCGGAACTGCTTACCGGCAGAAATTCGGTTAATCCCTGTATCAGACCTAATAAAACAGACTGTAATAATGACATAGCTGCCTCCTTGGTATCTCTCACTACAGTTACTTGTATAAAATTATCAACACTGTGCATTAGTATACCATATTTTGATGCGTTTGTCATTACAGGCATTCGTTTTTCTGTTCTCGTATAATCTCATGCAATTTATGAAGTGCCTGGTCGATTCCCCCCACTTCGTCAATCAGTCCTTCTTTTACTGCATCCGCTCCTACAAGAATGGTTCCAAGATCCTTTGTCAGCATGGCGGTATTCATCATGAGCTGCTCTAATCTTTTTTCATCCGCTCTGCTGTGAGATGCTATAAAATGAATAATCCGATTCTGCATCTGCTGGAAATAATCATAAGTTGGCGGTGCTCCGATTACTGTCCCGCTCATACGCACCGGATGGATGACCATGGTTCCCGATGGCACAATAAAAGAATAGTCCGTTGAAACCGCCAGCGGCACACCAATGGAATGACTTCCGCCTAAGACAAGGGACACTGTCGGTTTACTTAAGGAAGATAGCATTTCTGCAATGGCAAGTCCGGATTCCACATCACCGCCTACTGTATTCAAAAGCACAAGAACACCATCCACCTGATCAGAATCTTCTATTTCTGCAAGCTTCGGCAGTACATGCTCATATTTCGTTGTCTTGGTATTGGAAGAAAGACATTCATGACCTTCAATCTCACCAATCACCGATAATAAATGAATCTTCTGATGCCATCGGCTGTCAGATAAGGAAATCTGCCCGGATTCCCTGATCAGTTCTTGTTCGTCTAACTGTTCCTTTTTCGATTCATCTTTTTTCCGTTCTTTGTTTTCTGTTTTTTCTATTTTTGATTCTGTATTTTGTAATTCTGCATTTTTGTTTTCTGCATTTTTCAATTCCACATTTGGGACTTTTTTCTTTGGCAGCACTTTGTTTTCTTTCTGCTCCATATCAGATGCTCCCTTCTTTCTTTCTGGATTATTTCTCGCTACTCGCGAAAAAATAAGACAGGCAGTTTTACACTGTCTGTCTTATTATCTACATGATATTCTTTTTTATACCGGCCAGCCTTTTAAATAATTGTAAAGGTTCTCATAACGGCACTTAGAACTCTTCCAGGAGAAGTCTTTTGCCATGCCACGGTCAATAATCTGGTTCCACTGTTTCTTCTTGTCAAAGAAAATGTGTTTGGAATAATTAATGACAGAAAGCATTTCCTCCCCATTGTAATTACTGAATGAGAATCCGTCTCCGGTATTCTCATATTCATTATATGGAATAACAGTATCTTTTAATCCACCAGTCTCGCGGACGATTGGCACTGTTCCGTAGCGGAATGAAATAAGCTGTGTCAGTCCACATGGCTCAAACCGGGATGGCATTAAGAAGGCATCGGCAGATGCATATAACTTATGTGCCAGGTCATCGGAGTAACAGATATTTGCAGATACACGATCCGGATATTTCCATGCATAATAACGGAACATGTTCTCATACTGGCCTTCACCGGTTCCAATTACTACAAGCTGTGTAAAGTCATCTACAATACGGTCGATAACGAAGTTAATCAAATCTAAACCCTTCTGGTCTGTCAGACGCGAAATAAGACCAATCATATATTTCTTCTTATCTACGGTCAGTCCTAAGTCTTCCTGCAATTTCAGCTTGTTATTGACTTTCTTCTTGCGGAATGACTCAGCATCATAGTTACAGTAAATCTTATTATCTGTTGCCGGGTTGTAAACCTGATAATCGATACCGTTTACAATTCCCTGCATATCATAATGACGGGCGGAAAGCAGACCATTTAAACCTTCCCCATAATATTCTGTCTGAATCTCATTGGCATAAGAATCACTGACTGTGGTAATGTAGTCTGCATAAACCAGACCACCCTTTAACATATTAGCATCTTTCTTATATTCCAGCTTATCCGGTGTAAAAAGTGATGCCGGAAGTCCGGTTAACCCCTGCATGGTCTTAATATCCCATACACCCTGGAATTTTAAGTTATGAATAGTCATAACAGATTTCATACCCCAGAAGAACATATCTCCCTGAAACTCGTTTTTCAGATATACCGGAATGAGACCTGTTTCCCAGTCATGACAATGGATAATATCCGGCTGGAAGCCGATAACAGGAAGCATAGATAATACTGCCTTATCAAAGAAACAGAATTTTTCGATATCCTGTCTGATATTTCCATAAGGTGAAAAACAGTCAAAATACTCTTTATTATCAATAAAGTAATATGTAATTCCATCTAATTCATATTTTAATACGCCCACATATTTGCTTGGGATATAAGAACCTGTTCCCATGTAAAAATGTGTTACATATTCAAACTGGCTCCGGAAATGTTCCGGTATACAACTATAGTTTGGAATTACCACACGAATATCCCAATACTGAGGGTCAAATTCCTTTGGCAGTGCACCACACACGTCCGCAAGCCCTCCGGTTTTAATAAATGGTACACATTCTGATGCTGCAAATAGAATTTTCTTCATTTTGCTACCCCTTTCTGCTTATACATTCTCCAATGCCTGTTCCAGGTCTGCAATGATGTCTTTTACATTTTCTGTTCCAACGGAAAGCCGGATTAAATCCGGTGCTACACCTGCTTCAATTAACTGCTCATCTGTCATCTGACGATGTGTATGGCTGGCAGGATGCAGGACACAGGTTCTGGAATCTGCTACATGTGTTACAATTGCAGCTAATTTCAGATGATCCATAAAGGATACGGATACTTCCCTACCACCCTTTAAGCCAAATGCAATAACACCACAGGTGCCATTTGGCATATATTTTTCTGCCAGTGCATGATATTTGTTATCCCTTAAGCCCGGATAATCTACCCATGCCACTTTATCATTTGCATTTAAATATTCTGCTACTTTCTGGGCATTTTCACAATGTCTTGGCACTCTTAAATGTAAAGTTTCCAGCCCGACATTCAGTAAGAAAGAATTCATTGGGGATGGAATGGAACCAAGGTCACGCATAAGCTGTGCTGTTGCTTTTTCGATATAAGCCAGCTTACCAAATTTCTGAGTGTATATAATTCCATGATAGGATTCATCCGGCTGTGTCAGCCCCGGATATTTATCCTTATATTTTTCCCAATCAAAATTACCACTGTCAACGATACATCCACCCACTGCCATGGCATGTCCGTCCATATACTTGGTAGTAGAATGAGTTACGATATCTGCTCCCCATTCAAAAGGTCTGCAGTTAATCGGTGTTGCAAATGTATTATCTACGATAAGTGGTACCCCATGTGCATGGGCAACATGTGCAAACTTCTCAATATCAAGTACTACAAGGGATGGATTAGATAAAGTCTCCGCAATCACCGCCTTGGTATTTGGTAAAAATGCCGCTGAAAGCTCTTCTTCCGATGCATCCGGATCCACAAAGGTACAGGAAATTCCCTGTTTCTTAAGTGTGGTTCCCAGCAGATTAAAGGTTCCACCATATAAGGAGCTGGATGCCACAATATGGTCTCCTGCTTCACAGATATTAAATACTGCAAAATAGTTGGCTGCCTGTCCGGATGAGGTCAGCATTGCTGCTATACCACCCTCTAAATCTGCAATCTTTGCAGCTACTGCATCATTGGTCGGATTCTGAAGTCTCGTATAAAAATATCCGGCTTCCTCTAAATCAAATAACCGTCCCATCTGGTCACTGGTATCATACTTAAATGTAGTGCTCTGGTAAATCGGTAATACTCTCGGTTCCCCCTTGGTTGGTTTCCAGCCAGACTGAATACATTTTGTCTCAATCTGATAATTCTCTTCCATCTTTCCTTCTCCTTTATACCATATGTAATATATTATTAGAAAATACCTGCATCTATCTATCATTGTCTCTGATAAATGCAGGTATCAGTTTTATTCCTCCCAGTTGTGATATACTTCCTGTACATCATCATCTTCATCCAGAAGATCTAGGATTCTCTGGATATTGGTAATATCTTTCTCGTCTGTTAAAGAAACATAAGTCTGAGGAATCATGGTAACCTCAGCACTTGCCATTGGAATATTTTCTGCTTCCAAAGCTTCACGTACTGCACTGAAATCATCCGGTGCTGTAATTACTTCAAAGCTGTCTTCCTCTTCTGAGAAATCCTCTGCTCCGGCATCCAATGCCATCATCATCAAATCGTCTGCATCCATATTGCAGTCTTCCTTGGCAATGATAATCTGACCCTTCTGGTCAAAAAGGTAAGATACACAACCCTGTGTTCCGATATTTCCCTGTCCCTTTGTAAATGCATTCCTTACATTTGCAGCGGTACGGTTCTTGTTATCGGTTAATGCGTCTACAATAATTGCAGTTCCGCTTGGACCGTATCCTTCATAAGTAACCTGTACATAATTTACGGAATCACCGTCTCCGGCTGCTTTTTTAATACCACGCTCGATGGTATCGTTTGGCATATTATTCGCCTTTGCTTTTGCAATTACGTCTCTTAATTTACTGTTGTTAGCAGGGTCTGCTCCACCCTCTTTTACCGCAATTGCAATTTCACGTCCTATAATTGTAAATATTTTTCCTTTTGCCGCATCATTTTTCTCTTTCTTATGTTTGATATTGGCAAACTTGGAATGTCCTGACATAATAAATCCTCTTTTCTATCCATATTTCGTGTATTATTCTACCATTTTTTCATCCTGCTGACAAGTCGCAGTGTCAGACTCGGCAGATTCTGACCTTTCTGGAACAACATGTACATATTTTATCATCTTATCTTCCACGGAAAGTACTTCGAAAATATAGCCTTTGTATTTTACTTCAAAGACTTCGTGCTCCGATGGAATTTTATCAATAAGCGAAATCAGAAGACCATTTAAGGTGTCATAATCCTCATCTTCAAAATCAAGATTCAGCGCTTCCCCTACTTCCTCTAACGGTGTCATTCCATTCATTACAAATGTTCCGTCCGGTTTCTTCTCTATATAGGTATCTTCCTCATCATGTTCATCTAAAATATTTCCGACGATTTCCTCTAAGATATCCTCCATGGTGACCAGTCCGGCTGTCTGACCATATTCATCCACAACAATTACCATATGCTCTTTTGCCGACTGCATCTCCTGAAACAATGCATTGATGTTGCGTGTCTCCGGTATGAAATCCACCGGACGGATTAACCCGTCAATTTCCTTAATCGGCTTCTTTAAAAGCTCCGGTTGTCTGCTGTAGGATAAGGTCTCTTTGATATGTAATACTCCGATAATATTGTCTATGGTATCAGAGTATACCGGCATTCTCGAATAATGGCTGTCTATCACCAGAGTGATTACATCTTCAAAAATGTCATTTCCATCCAGTGCAGAAATATTTTTACGGTGTGTCATAATATCACCGGCTTCTTTATCACCAAATTCAAAGATATTATGTATCATCTCCGCTTCATTTTCCCGAAGGACTCCCTGCTCATGGCCTTCATTTACCATGGAAATAATTTCTTCCTCTGTTACATCCTCGGAATCTTTGAATGGAAGTTTATGAAAAATTTTTTTAAAAAATCCTGTATTCGGACTCCCTCCGTCATCCATTTTTGAATACTCTCCTTTTTATACATATTTCTGAAAAATATAACATTTTAGGCAAAAATAGTCAAGTTATGTATATAATTCCAGACTAATCTTCAGTGCTTTGTCGATTTTCGACAGAATTTTTCCATCCAGATGACACACCTTATCTTTTAATCGTGTCTTGTCAATGGTACGAAGCTGTTCCAATAAAATAACCGAATCTTTTACAATGTCATATTCATGACAGGACAGCTCCACATGGGTCGGCAGCTTCGCTTTATTCATCTGTGATGTGATTGCGGCACAGATAACCGTAGGACTGTGCCGGTTTCCTACATCATTCTGTATAATCAGAACCGGTCTGATTCCGCCCTGTTCCGAGCCTACTACCGGTCTTAAATCCGCATAATAGATATCTCCTCGTCTGATAATCATAATATACACTCCATAGAATAGGTTTTACTGAAAGTATTACCAATTTTATCGAGTGTATACTGTTCTAATCCTGAAAATAATCTTTCTGTTCTACTTCTTTGTTGTTTTCGAAATAGATTCTTGGAATACGTTTACCAAGACAGCAGACAAATTCATAATTGAATCTGCCGGATAAATCCCCGATTTCTTCCGCTGTAATGATTTCATCGCCGTCTCTGCCAAGAAGTGTTACCTCTGTTCCAACGACAACATCCGGCACATCAGTAACATCCACCATAAACTGATCCATGCAGACTCTGCCAAGAATCGGTACTCTTTTTCCCTGAATCAGTACAGAACCTTTGTTAGATAAAGTTCTCGGATAACCGTCTCCATAACCGACCGGAATCGTTGCCACCTTCGTCTCTCTGGTTGTGGTATAGGTTCCACCATAGCTGATTTCCCTTCCAGCCGGCAGTGTCTTTACATAAGAAACATGACTCTTTAATTCCATTAACGGGTGCATTGGCAGTCTGTCTTTTTGCACTTCATCCGATGGCCAGAGTCCGTATAATGTAATTCCCGCTCTTACAATGTCCATATTTGCTTCCGGCAAATCAATAATTCCTGCACTGTTTGAACAGTGTGCATGATGGAAAATAACGCCTTCTTCTTTGCACATTGCAATCATTTTCTGAAACAGTTCAAGCTGCTTATGGGCACCCGTTTTGTCTTTTTCATCTGCCCTTGCAAAGTGGGTAAAAATCCCCTCCATTATTATATGTGGCAGCTTACTGATTTGCGCTATCTCTCCTGCATTTTCTTTTTCCACCTGATAACCAATCCGGCTCATTCCAGTATCCACTGCAATGTGAATTGCCACATCCTGATTTTTCTTTGTTGCAGCTTCAGAAAGTGCAACTGCCATATCATACGTAAATACGGCAGGCTCTAATTTCTGTTCTACAATAATATCATATTCATCCGGGAATGCAAAACCAAGAATCAGAATCGGCTTCTTAATTCCATGATTTCTTAAAATTACGCCTTCTTCCACTGTGGCCACACAGAAGCCATGGAGATACGGAAGCGGTTCTAATACACGGGCAAGTTCCGTTGCACCATGTCCGTATCCATCTGTTTTAATTACCGCAAACATGCTGGTATCTTTCTTTAAAAGCCGGTGCATTGCCTCCATATTCTCAATGGCCGCATCCAGATTCACGCTGGCATATACCCTGCTATATCTTTTCATTTCATTCACCTCAAATTATTATTATGACAACACATCGGATAATCCGTTTATAATTTCGCCTGCAGTCAGTCCATGCTTTGAAACTGTTTTGCTCCGTTCATCTGCTGCCGCCGCATGTACATATACCCCAAGCGGTGCCGCCTGCTCTGCAGATAAGCCCTGCGCCATCAGACTTCCAATAATTCCGCTCAGTACATCACCACTTCCCGCAGTAGCCATTCCGCTGTTACCGTTCCGGTTAATAAATGTTTTCCCATAAGGAATTGCCGTTACCGTTCTGCTGTCTTTCAAAACACAGATTACATTATATTCCCTTGCGAAATCTTCCGCAACCTGCTCAATATTTTCTTTGATATAGGAAACGGCAAGCTGTTTTAACCGGGACATTTCCCCCAGATGTGGCGTTAATACCAGTTCTGTATGCGGGCGAAGAAGCTGTTCGGTCTGCTCTGCTATGATATTTAATGCATCGGCATCTACTACCATTGGTACTGCCGCATTCTTAAGTACCGTCTTTACAATACTGTGTGCCACATCACTTTTGCCAATTCCAGGTCCTAAAATAATAACATCTGCCCAGGACAGACATTCTATCAGTTGCTGTGTATCAGCCTTTTTTGCAGAATAGGTAGTAAGAATTGCCTCCGGCACTGCTGTCTGTAAGATAATACGGTTTTCTTCCGGTGTATATATTCTCACCAGACCACAGCCACTGCGATAAGCTGCCTTTGCTGCAAGAACCGCCGCACCTGCCATATTCACGCTTCCGGCAACCAGAAGGACTTTTCCAAAGGTTCCCTTGTTCGAATCAGCAGCACGATTATTTAAAAAATTTAAATCTTCCTTTGTGATTGCATAAGCTGCAGGTCTTTTATCTAACCAGCTTTCTTCTCCAATTCCGATATCCTTAACCGTAATATTTCCGCAGTATTCTGCACCAGGAAATAACACCATTCCGGTCTTGCAGTAAGCAAAGGTTACAGTATCATCTGCTTTGAATGCACCACCTAATACAGCTCCATTATCTGCCGAGACACCGGATGGTATATCCACTGCCAGCCTGTGGGCACTGCTCTGGTTTAGCCGTTCCATCAAATGCACCAGTTCATCATCTAATTTTCGTGATAATCCTATACCAAATAACGCATCAATAATCAGGCTGTAGGAATTTGCATCCTCCATTTCATCAATAAATGGTACACCATATGATGCCAAGATTTCATACTGTTCTTTTGCCTGCTTTGAAAAATGCGTTTTATTTCCATAGAGATATACTTCAACCGGAATGTGGGATAAGTATAACAATCTTGCAATTGCCATACCATCGCCGCCGTTATTTCCGGTTCCACACACTACCAGCACGCGGTTACATGAAATTTCTTTTTCCTGTATTACTTCTATCGCAGAAAGTGCTGCCCGCTCCATTAGAACCATGGATGGCACTTTAAAATGTTCGATTGTATTGGTATCACATGTTTTCATTTCCCGGGAATTTACAAGATATTCCATAAATTAATTCCTTTCGTCCGCATTTTCCACCGCTTTTTTTCCCTGCAGTCGGTCTTCATCTTCCTGCCGCAGATCAAATATATTTAAAATATCCACACCAAAAATATCATGCATATAAGAATAAATCTGCCGGTTGTTGATTTCACGATTCTGTTTTTTGATGATATTTTTCTTAAGTTCTACCCTTACCTTATCAATCCAGGCCGTAATTTCATCTGCTTCTTTGCTGTTCTGTCTTAGTCTCTCATAGCAATAACGCATGCTTTCTAACATAAGTTCCTGATTTGCACTGTTTATATTTCGTGGAAGTTCAATTAATTCATCCTCAATTTCTTCCATTTTGACATTGACTTCATCAATCAGTCTCTTGTCTTCATCTAATTTTCTGGAAGAAATATCCCCCTCATTTTCCTCATGAGTTCCTTCCATGTTGACAACAATGCTTTTCATCAACCGATTCTTTGTCTTTTTCAGTTCTTTCAAATCATTATTAAGCTTTCCCTGCTGTTCTAACAACTGATTTACCTTTTCTTCCAGCTGCTTGATTTCACTGGTTTTTCCACTTAAAGCAAAAAGCCTGTGCCATTTCTGATCCAATACAAGTATTGGTACTTTTCTGCTTTCTAATGCTTCCAGAAATTCCTTGTCATCTTTCATGCAAAACACCTCTATTCCAGCGTTTCCTTTTCCCTTTTGTTCTTTGTCATATTATAGGATAACTGCATCAGGCTGTCTGATAAATGTACATTTTCCACTACAACATTTTCATCCAACACTTCCAGATCCACATGGGCAAAATTCCAGATTGCATGTACACCAAGGCTTACCAGCTGGTTTGCCACAGCATCTGCCTTTTCTTTCGGCATAGTCAGTGTAGCAATATCTACCTTATGTGTCTTTACAAATTCTTCCAGTTTATCAATCATTTCGATTTTATTGCCACGAATGGATTTTCCGCATAACTCCGGATTCACGTCAAACAATCCTACTATGACGAAACCGAGTTTTTCAAACTTCACATAATTAGCAAGCGCCTGTCCTAAGTTACCAGCTCCAATAATAATAATATTATGCTGTTCATTTAATCCCATAATCTTTCCGATTTCTTCATACAGAAATTGTACATTGTAACCATATCCCTGCTGTCCAAAACCACCAAAATTATTTAAATCCTGTCTGATCTGCGATGCGGTCACTTTCATTCTTGCACTCAGTTCATTCGATGAAATACGTTCTACCCCTTCATCTAAAAGTTCCCCCAGATATCGGTAATATCTTGGCATTCTACGAATTACTGCCTGTGATATTTCTTTGCTCATTCTGCCAGTTCCTCCTGCTCTCAATACCCTACAATAATTATAGTTTCTTGCCGAAAGGATGTCAATGTGTTACAACTTTAACAATCTTTCTGTAAACTTAATTCTTCCCATTTTGCATAGAGTTCTTCCAGCGCTGCCTCTTCCTGCATCTGCTCCTCATGGATTTTGTTTAATTCATAGGAATTTGATGCTACCTCCGGCTTTGACAGTTCATCATTTAATGCTTCTATCTTTGCCTCTCTCTTAGCAATTTCATCTTCTGTACGCTTTAATTCATTTTCCAGCTTACGTTTTGCTGCCTGCTGTTTCTTCATTTCTTCCCAGCTTAACTTCTGTTTTCCTCCGCCGGATATCTGCTCTGTTCCATTTTTTTCTCCAGTTCCATCAGAAACAATGACATTTCCTTTTGCTGCTGAATTGTCTGCACGATCCTGTGTGGCTGTGCCAAACGCCGCTAACTCCTGAACTTCCTTTTTCTCCAGATAATAATCATAATTTCCAATATAATTTAGAATTGTTTCATTCTTTAAATCAAGAATTCTGCTGGCAGTTTTATTAATAAAATAACGGTCATGGGATACATAAAGCACCGTTCCGGTATAGGAATTGATGGCTGACTCTAAAATTTCCTTTGACATAATATCAAGGTGGTTGGTCGGCTCGTCTAAAATTAAGAAGTTCGCATTGGATAACATCAGTTTTGCCAGTGAAACACGACCTCTTTCTCCACCACTGATATCACGAATCCGCTTAAACACATCATCATCCGTAAATAAAAATGCCGCTAACACATTTCGAATCTTCGTTGCCTTCAGATTCGGATAAGCATCTGCAATTTCATCAAATAACGTCTTATCCGGGTCTAAGTTCTGATGCTCCTGATCGTAATATCCGATTTCCACATTGCTTCCAAGCTTTATCTCCCCGGCATCTGCGTCTACAATTCCATTGATAATCTTTAAAATGGTGGTTTTCCCGGTACCGTTATTTCCGATTAAGGCAACTTTTTCCCCTCGCTTAATCTGAAAATCAATGTTTGAAAACAGTTTATGCTCATAAGATTTTGAAAGTCCTTTCACCGAAAGTACATCATTTCCACTGGTAATTTCCGGCTCCAATGTAATATGCATATCTGTTTTTTCATCGATTGGCTTCTCAATACGTTCTATTTTATCCAATGCCTTCTCACGGCTTTCCGCACGCTTAATGGACTTTTCCCGGTTAAAGGATTTTAACTTGGATATTACTTCTTCCTGGTGCTTGATTTCCCGCTGCTGGTTATAATACTGTCGCAAAAGACTTTCCCGCTGTATTTCCTTCTGCCTCGCATATGCGGTATAATTTCCCGGAAATACCGTTGCCGTATGGCGGGATATTTCCACTACCTTCGTAACAATCCGGTCTAAGAAATAACGGTCATGGGCTACGATAATTACGGCTCCTTTATAATTCAAAAGATAGTTTTCAAGCCATGCAATCGATGCCATATCAAGGTGATTGGTCGGCTCGTCGAGCATGATAATGTCAGGCTTGGTTACCAGAAGTCTGCCTAATGCAACTCTGGTCTTCTGTCCTCCGGATAACTCTGACATTTTCTTTCCGAAATCATTTTCCGAAAAACCAAGTCCCTTTAACACACCGTTTATCTCACTGCGAAAAGTCAGTCCGCCCTCTAATTCAAAGGCATGGCTGAAACGGTTATACTGCTCCATATATTTTTCTAATTCATCTGCGCTTACATGCTGCATGTCTTCTTCCATTTTACGAAGCTTTTCTTCTTTTTCGATTAATGCATCGCAGGCATGAAGCACTTCATTATAAATGGTCTCGTTGCTGTCTTTATCCTGATATTGGGCAAGATAACCGATGGTTTTTCCTTTTGCAACGGTTACCTCGCCACTGTCCGGTGCCAGCTCTCCCACTATAATTTTCAATAACGTAGATTTGCCGGCACCATTGATGCCGACAATTGCTGTTTTCTCATTATCTTCTACATGAAAAGAAACATTCTGTATTATGGTGTCTGTCCCAAAGGATTTACTGATATTCTGACAGGCTAAAATCATGGAAGTCTCCTCACTTTTTCTCTTCACCCCATAAGTAAAGCATTCTTTACAAGGGCTTTTTATAGCTGAAAATTCCGGGACGGCACACTATTCTGCCCTCCCGGAGTATAAAATTTATAACATTTTCTCTAATGTAGCACGGATTGCCTTGATAAAGTCTTCACTGTTTAATACAGTCGGATTTTCAATTGTAGTAATCAGTGCAAGGTCTTTGGTCATCTTTCCGGATTCAATCGTATCTACACAGGCTTTTTCCAGTTTATCGGCAAATGTGCTTAACTCCTGGTTGCCATCTAATTCACCTCTCTTACGGAGTGCTCCGGTCCATGCAAAAATAGTTGCTACGGAGTTGGTGGATGTTTCTTCTCCCTTGAGGTGTTTATAATAGTGACGCTGAACTGTTCCGTGTGCAGCTTCATATTCATAATATCCTGCCGGTGATACCAGTACGGAAGTCATCATGGCAAGGGAACCAAATGCAGATGATACCATATCACTCATAACATCTCCATCATAGTTCTTACATGCCCAGATAAAGCCGCCCTCTGCTTTCATCACACGGGCTACCGCATCATCGATTAAGGTATAGAAGTAGGTAATTCCTGCTTCTTCGAATTTTTCTTTATATTCTGCATCAAAGATTTCCTGGAAAATATCTTTGAAAGTATGGTCATATTTTTTGGAAATGGTATCCTTGGTTGCAAACCATAAATCCTGTCTGGTAGAAAGTGCATAGCTAAAGCAGCTTCTTGCAAAGCTTTCGATAGAATCATTTAAGTTATGCTGTCCCTGGACAACACCTGCTCCGGTAAAGTTATGAATCAGCTCTCTTGTTTCTGTTCCGTCCTCTGCTGTATAAACCAGTTCACATTTTCCCGGTCCCGGAATCTTCATTTCAGAAGCCTTGTATACATCACCGTAAGCATGTCTTGCAATGGTAATCGGTTTCTTCCAGTTCTTAACACATGGCTCAATTCCCTTTACAACGATTGGTGCACGGAATACCGTTCCATCTAACATTGCACGGATAGTTCCATTCGGACTCTTCCACATTTCCTTTAAGTTGTACTCCGTCATACGTGCTGCATTTGGTGTAATGGTAGCACATTTTACTGCAACACCGTATTTCTTTGTTGCATTTGCAGAATCTACAGTTACCTGATCATCCGTTTCATTACGATGTTCAAGACCCAGGTCATAATATTCTGTGTTCAAATCAATAAATGGTAATAACAGTTCATCCTTAATTATTTTCCAAAGGATTCTTGTCATTTCGTCTCCGTCCATTTCAACCAAAGGGGTAGTCATTTTAATTTTGTCCATCTTTCTATCCTCCATTTACTATTTCAGCAGATTGTCCCAGCCATAATTATCCATATTTTCAATAGTATTTAACATATGACTTGTCGCAAGCAGTTCTGCTTCTTTTGCATTGCGCTGCTTCAATGCTTCTACAATCTTTTTATGTTCATCATTTGATTTTACCACACGATCCGGCATTGACAAAGTGATTTTTCGAACTCTTTCCACATAATGATGAAATGCAGACAATTCATGCTTTAACATTTTGCTTCCGGAAGCTTCATAAAGCACCTCATGAAACTTATTATCCAGCTCCAATATCTGTGCATAATTTTTCTTCTTAGCATGAAATTCCACCAGAAAAATGTTTTCTTCCAGTTCTGCTATCTGATCCTTGGTAATTCTGTCTGCCGCCCACTTTGTGCAAAGTCCCTCCAGCCGTGCACGGATTTCATAGATATCTTTTACATCTTCTTTCGTAATTCCCTCTACGAATGCTCCGCGGTTTGGAATGATTCTGACAAGGCCTTCCAGTTCAAGCTGCCTTAAGGCTTCTCTTACCGGCGTACGGCTGACACCAAGTTCATCACCCAGGTTTTTTTCTTTCAATTCTTCATCGCACTTGTATTTTCCGGATAAAATATTTTCACGAATCGTATGAAATACTCTTCCGCTTAAAGAATATCCTTCTTCACCCACGATAAAGCCTCCTTAATTTATAATACAATTCCGAGTTTTTTACAACAGTCAGTTATCTGTACTACAAGTTCGTTATCTGTAATTACAGTTACACGTCCCTCATCATACTGCTCGTCTACCCATTGTTTGATGGTCTTTACCAGTTCCGAATTCTTATCTACTTTGCGGTCATCACTGAGACGGTAATAGGTATTAATCCAGTGTGCAATTCCAGCAAGTCCTGATGTATTGGAAACAGATACCAGTGCCGGACGATTTAAGAATTTTTCGGTATCAAAAATGTTATAAATTTCTTCATTTTTCAAAAGTCCGTCTGCATGGATACCTGCTCTTGTAACGTTAAAATTACTTCCGACAAACGGTGTACGGCTTGGAACCTTATAATTCAATTCCTTCTCATAATATTCTGCCAGTTCTGTGATAACTCTGGTATCCATTCCATCCAGGGTACCCTTTAACTGCGCATATTCAAATACCATTGCTTCCAGAGGTGTGTTACCGGTTCTCTCACCAATACCAAATAAGGAACAGTTTACGCCGGATGCACCGTAAAGCCATGCTGTGGTCGAGTTATTGACTGCTTTATAGAAATCATTGTGTCCATGCCATTCAATCAATTCAGAAGGAACTCCTGCATGTGTGGTAAGTCCGTAAATGATACCCGGTACACTTCGCGGAATTACTGCTCCCGGGAAGTTTACACCATATCCCATGGTATCGCAGGCACGAATCTTAATCGGAATATTGTATTCTTTCATTAACTTCATCAGCTCTAAGCAGAACGGAATTACAAATCCGTAAATATCAGAACGTGTAATATCCTCCAAATGACATCTTGGACTGATTCCAGTCTCTAAGCATTCACGAATCACACTTAAGTAAAGATTCATAACTTCGCTTCTGGTCATTTTCATTTTATAGAAAATATGATAATCGGAGCAGCTTACCAAAATACCGGTTTCACGCAGTCCCAAATCTTTTACAAGCTGGAAATCCTGTTTGCTGGCACGGATCCAGCTGGTGACTTCCGGGAATTTATAACCACGCTCTAAGCATTTATATACGGCATCACGATCCTTCTTGCTATATAAGAAGAACTCGCTCTGACGAATTTTACCCTTTGGTCCGCCTAATTTATGTAAGTAATCATAGATGGTTACAATCTGTTCTGTGGTATATGGTGCTCTTGACTGCTGACCATCACGGAATGTTGTATCAGTAATCCAGATATCCTCCGGCATATTATGCGGAACGATTCTGTCATTAAATGCAATTTTCGGAATTTCCTCATATGGAAAAAGATTGCGGAATACATTTGGTTCCTCAACATCTACAAGCTGATAAAAATGCTCTTCCAACTGTAATAGATTAGTTTTTTCATTCATAACGACTTCTCTCATGGAACACACTCCTTTTGATTCACAAATATTCTTGAATAATTGTATACAATTATACTTGTATGTGTCAAGAGCTTTTTCAAGATTATTCCAAAAAAGTGAATATTTATTAGTATTATCCTTTTTTATCGGTAGATAATAGTATTGTAACCATTCGGTTATATACAAATGCTAAGGAGGAAATTTACTATGTCTAATCGTTCGAAAAAATCTTCTGTTCCAGAAGCACAAAGTGCATTAAACCGTTTCAAATTCGAAGTTGCAAGTGAGTTAGGTGTACCACTGTCTGAGGGATATAATGGGGATTTAACTTCCCGTCAGAATGGTTCCGTAGGCGGTTATATGGTAAAGAAAATGATTGAGGCGCAGGAAAAGCAGATGGCTGAACGTTAACGCATCTTTTTCATTGCACGCTTAGATGTCAGAAGAGGCTGTCCACCGGAATCGGTGAACAGCCCCTTTCTCAGGTTCCCCCTTTTCTTTCTATATCATTTTTCTATCATGACACATGCAGTAACACTTATTACAATACGAATTTTCCGACAACCTCTTTTAATTCTCCGGCAATCTTTTCCTGCTGGGAAGACATTTCAGACACTTCTCCAACAACTGCAGATACTGAATTTACAGACTGCATAATCTGTCCACTATTATCCACTGTATTCTGGGAAGATTCCGCTACACTGGATACTGCCTGGCTGACTTCATGAATGATTGTCTCGATGTTTACTGCCATCTGGGCAATATCATTGGAAAATTTTTCGATTGCCTGGGCATCATCTCCATACTGCTGTGCTACATTGACAAAAGTATCGTAGTCCGGTGCAACCGTATCTGTCACGAAGTTTAACATAGACTGTGACTGTTCCACAATTCCGCTAAAGGCATGTTCTACTTCGCCAATTGTTTCTTTAATCTTATTAACTGCAGCTGTAGTCTCACCTGCCAGATTGCCAATTTCTCCGGCAACAACTGCAAATCCCTTTCCCTGTTCTCCTGCCCGGGCGGCCTCAATGGAAGCATTTAAGGACAGTAAGTTAATCTGATCTGCGATTTCAGAAATCACTTCTGCCAATGCGCCAATGGATTTTACAACATCTGCATTCTTAATACTCTCCTCCAGACCAGCTCTGTTCTGCGCTGCAAGCTTATTGGCAAGTTCATAAGCATTGCGGCTGGTATCTTCAATTCCATTTGCACGCTTCTTAATTTCTCCTGCCAGTTCCAGACTCTTTTCTGTCTCAGAAGCCAGCATATTAACAGAGGAATTCACTTCCTCTACCGCAGCATTTACTTCTTCCGTCGCTGCACTGGAAGATGTCATATCGGAATTAACCTGATTCATCAGTGACTCTATCATCTCATAATCCTTCTTTAATTCCTCTACCGAACGCTTCAGTTCAATGCTGGAATCACTCAGAAGTTTTGCATGACCACTGATTTTTGAAATCATGTCCTTATTATTTCCATACATTTCATTTAAAGACTGTCCCATTGCTCCTAGTTCATCACTGCGTCTGCTCTCAAGCGACTGTACTTTAAAGTTACCCTCTGCCAGCTGTACAGCAAAGTTCTTAACTCTATTAATCTGTCTGGAAACTGATTTTACCTGTGATAAAATCACAAGTATCATAATAATAAGAATCACTGCCGCAATGATTGCCAGCTTAATTCCAAGGCTGATAACCGGTGCATTCAGTTCTGAATTTTCAATCGCAATTCCAAGCTTCCAGTCCAGATCCGGAATTGTCTCATAATATACCGTATATCCGGTAATTCCTTCTGTAAAGCAGGCTTTTCCACTATCAGAATCTAACATTTTTGTTCCTACTTTAGCAAGAGAACTATTTTTAGAATCCGTTATTTTCTCATTCATGATTTTACCGGAATCCTGTGTATAAAGATAGGTTCCATCCGACGAAATCAGAAATGCTTTTCCTGTTTTTCCTACTGACATCTGGCTGACCAGATTCTGAATCTCATCCAGCGTAATATCAACAGTTACGCATCCCATATAAGTTCCATCTGCATTATACATCGGTGCAGAACAGTTTACCATATCACAGTCTAAAACCTCATCATGATATGCCTTTGTAAACTTTGGTTCTGTTTCACCATTCGAAACAATCTTGTAGAAATCCCTGCTTACATAATCATAAGAGGACTGGCTCCTGTCATAAGTCAGAATCGGCGTATCTCCATCCTTATATACATAAGGTCCTACAAAACGCTGTTTGGAGTCATACTTATTCGGTGCAAAATAAATTCCGGCACCATAAATAAAATCCTCCTCATAAATCATGGTATTTAAGAAATTAACATATGCCAGCAGTTCCTCATTTTCATAAGTAATCCCAACAATTCCAGCCATATGTTTTGCAAGGCTTGCCGCAGACTGCATCTGTGACTCTACCTCTGTCTTCTCGTTTTCCAGACTCAGCGTCATTTCCTTCCCAATCTCATCGTCAATAATCTGCTTACTGGAAAATACACTGACTGCCCCTAATACAGCCATACCAAGAATCAGTACCGGGAGCATTGCACTTAACATTTTCGTGCTAATTTTCTTCCCTTTTTTCTTCTTAGCCATAAAAATATATCCCCCGCTTTCACTAAATTGTAATTTTGTACTTATTGTATCAACATTTAGGCAATTTAGCAATAAAAACGAGGGATTTTGCGTTAATTTTCGTAAATATTTCACAAATTGTTTCTTATTTTTCGAAACTTTCTAAATATTTGTGCTATATTCTGTCATTTTATACGCATTTTTCAGTGTTGTTTCAAGTCTCATGTCTTTTTCGCAATCGTTTAAGTTACACTTTTCGACATATTCTTTTGCTTCTTCGGATGCAATAGAAAGCATATCGGCATCCGAAAAGACATCTGCAATTTTAAATTCCATCAAACCACTCTGACGTACCCCGAAGAAATCTCCTGGTCCACGCATTTTCAAATCTTCACTGGCAATATAGAATCCATCATTAGAGCCCGCCAGAATATTCAATCTCTCTTTGGCATTCTTTCCATTGGAAGAATTCATAAGAATACAATAGGATTGTGCATTTCCTCTTCCGACACGTCCCCGCAGCTGATGGAGCTGTGCCAGCCCGAAACGCTGTGCATCCTCAATCATCATAACGGTGGCATTCGGCACATTTACACCTACTTCCACTACCGTTGTAGAAACCAGAACCTGGATTTCACCAGTGACAAAGGCTTCCATTACTTTATTCTTCTCTGCCGGGCGCATTTTTCCATGAAGTAATCCTACGCTGATTCTGTCTCCATAATATTGTTCTAATTTCTTTACATATGAAGTAACATCCTGCAATTCCAATTCCTCATTTGCTTCTACCAGAGGACAGATGATATATGCCTGATGTCCTTTTTGAACTTCATCTAAAATAAAATTCCAGGATTTCTCCCGCATTTTTGGTCCGACGACACAATTTTTGACCGGAAGACGTTCTGCCGGAAGTTCATCTACTACCGAGATGTCCAGATCTCCGTAAAGAATTATTGCAAGGGTCCGCGGAATCGGAGTCGCACTCATAACCAGTACATGTGGCAGCCGGCTGCTCTTATCTGCCAGTGTCTCCCTCTGTCTTACCCCGAAACGATGCTGTTCATCCGTTACTACCAGCGCCAGCTTCTGATAAAGTGCCTTTTCCTGTATCAATGCATGGGTTCCAATTATCATGGCATTCTGTTCTGTTTCCATTCTCGCATATGCTTCACGTTTTTCCTTTGTGGTCAACGAACCAGTAAGAAGAATAACAGGAAAGTCCAGTTCAAACATGGCAATCCATTTCTGAAAAGTGTCATAATGTTGTCTTGCCAGAACCTCAGTTGGTGCCATAATAGCAGTCTGATAACCTTCATGAGCAAATTTTGCCATAATTAGGAATGCAAGAATGGTCTTACCGGAGCCTACATCCCCCTGTATCAACCGCTGCATGGCATAAGGACTGTATATATCTTTTTCCAGATCTTCCAGTGTTTTCTTCTGGGCATTTGTCAGTGGAAACGGAAGCTGTTCTGCCACCACTTCAATAAATTCATCCCTTACTACCGGAAATCCATTCGGCGTCTGCTCATGATGTTCCTTAAACCGCTGTATCTGTAGCAGAAATAAGAAAAATTCGTCAAAAGCAAGACGTTTTCTTGCTCCGGTCAGTTCTTCTAAATCTGTTGGAAAATGCACTTTTTCCAATGCCTCTCTCAATCCCATAAACTGATGGCGGGCTAAGATTTCTTCCGGAATATATTCACCATCTTCTTTTACACTGTCAAGGGCTGTATGTACAAGTTTACCAAACTGCTTGCTGGATATTCCCTTAGTCAGAGAATATACCGGTTGCAGGGATATCTGCATTTTCCTGTATTCATCCGGCTTCCACACTGCCGGCTGTTCCATGACATATTTCTTATTTTTTAAGGTCAGCTTTCCATATAATATTACTTCCGGTTCCCGGTTCAGCTGATTACAGATATAGGGCATCCGAAACCAGACCGCCTCTACTTTCCCTGTTCCATCGCTAAACTGCGCAGTAGATATCTGCATGGCTCTGGTATTTCTCGTTACCGGAGAAGAACACAGCCGTACATGAAAAGCATAGACTTTCTCCGGCTCTGCCACACTGATATGCTCCGGCTCCGGCATCCGCTTATAATCCCTTGGAAAAGCAAGGAGTATATCCCCAACGGTATATACTCCAAGTTTTTGCAATATTTTTTCAGTTTTTGGTCCAACTCCATTCAATTCCTGAATGGGTGCATTTCTGTCCATAAACACTCCTGTTACTCTACTGATATTACATAATAGTAAATTGGCTGTCCGCCAAAGTGAATCTCCACTTCTACCTCCGGATACTTCTCTTCTAAAGCAGCACCTAATGCATTGGCATCTTCTTCTGTTACTTCTTCACCATAATAGATACAGATAATCGCAGATTCTTCATCTACCATCTCAGCAACCATATCTTCTGTAGTGCTCTTGATATCCTTACCAACAGCAAGGATGCTCTTGTCGCCAATTCCCATATAATCGCCCTGTTTAATCTCTTTGTCATCGATTACGGTATCACGGACTGCATAAGTTACCTGACCGGTCTTTACATTTTCTAATTCCTCGGTCATACGTTCTGCATTTTCCTCTGCCGACTGATCCGGAATAAAGTTAATCAGTGCTGTAATTCCCTGTGGAATTGTCTTGGTTGGAATAACAATAATCTTCTTATCTTCTACTAAAGATGCTGCCTGATTTGCAGCCAGTACAATATTCTTATTATTTGGAAGAATAAAGATGTTATCTGCATTCACATGGTCGATGGCATTTAACATATCCTCGGTACTTGGGTTCATGGTCTGACCACCTTCGATGATATAATCCACGCCAAGTCCGTTGAAGATTTCATTGACACCTGCACCTATGGATACGGAAATGAAGCCCATTTCTTTTCTTGGTTCCTCTGTCTTTTCTTCTTTGGTTTCTTCCTCTTTCTGCTCTTTTGCGAGTTTCTCAGCATCCTTGATTAGTTTTTCCTGATGCTCTTCACGCATATTATCAATCTTGATTTTGCTTAATGAACCATGTTTCAATGCTTCCTGGATGGCAAGACCAGGGTCATTGGTATGTACATGGGTTTTCACAATCTCATCATCTGCCACAACAACGATAGAATCACCAATGGACTCTAAGAAGTTTTTATATTCATGCTCCTGCTTCTCTGTTAATGGCTGATTTAATACAATGATAAATTCGGTACAATAACCAAACTTAATATCAGCTTCTGTCTCAGCAGTAATCTTCATAACACCTGCAGATGCTACAGAACCTTCAATGCTGTAATCAATTTCTTTGCCAATCAGGGAATCATAACCGCCCTTTAATACCTGAACCAGTCCCTGTCCGCCGGAATCTACTACGCCAGCCTGTTTTAATACAGGAAGCATATCCGGTGTCTTGCTTAACACATGGTCTGCTTCTTTAATAACTTCATCTACAAAGAATACAATATCATCAGTATCATCACAAAGTTCTAATGCTTTGTTGGCTGCCCCCTTAGCAACAGTAAGAATCGTTCCTTCCTTTGGTTTCATAACTGCCTTATATGCAGTCTCAACAGCCTTCTGCATAGCTTCTGTCAGAATCACTACATCAAGCTCATCATATTCTGCAATCACCTTGGTAAATCCACGGAATAACTGGGAAAGGATAACTCCTGAGTTTCCTCTTGCTCCTCTTAATGAACCCGAGGAAATTGCCTTTGCAAGTTCCTTCATGGTCGGATTTTCAAGCTCGCTTACTGCCTTTGCTGCTGACATAATTGTCATAGACATATTGGTTCCTGTATCTCCATCCGGTACAGGGAAAACATTCAGTTCATTAATCCACTCTTTTTTTGCTTCGAGATTCTTTGCTCCGGCCAAAAACATTTTAGCAAATACCGCAGCGTTTATTGTACTTACTTCCACTTCAACAGTTCCTCCTTAATCAATCACTCTGACGCCTTCAACTAAAATGTTGACTTTCTTAATCTGCATTCCGGTAAACTCTTCCACTTTATATTTTACCGTATGAATCAGATTGTCTGCTACTGTCTCAATACTTACGCCATAGGCAACAATTACATGGAAATCAATTGTAATTTTATTATTTTCATCCACATCCACATTTATACCATGTGTCAGATAATCTCTCTTTAATAATTTAACCAGGCCATCTTTCATATTAACTGCAGCCATTCCCACAATGCCAAAGCACTCAACTGCAACAGAACCGGCATAGGTTGCAATTACTTCATTATCAATTACGACTTTACCTAATTCGTTTTCCATTTTACCTGTCATTCTATAACCTCCAATTAAAATTAATCTTCTCGCATTTCCGCCAGTATATACATAACATGAACTATATTATAACCTCTTTTTCTGAAAAAAGAAACAGTATTTTTCTTTATTTTCAAAAAATGCAATTTTTTTCTTGCATTCTGTCTGTATTTCTGTTAAGATAGCTTTGTTGTGAGCTTGTGTCATAACAGGCTTAGTGAAGAATTTAAAGGAGGTGCTATCATGGCAAAATGTGCAGTTTGTGGAAAAGGCGCTCATTTCGGTAACAATGTGAGCCATTCTCATAGAAGATCTAATAGAATGTGGAAATCAAACATCAAATCTGTAAAATGTAAAGTAAACGGAACTCCAAAAAGAATGTACGTATGTACTTCCTGTTTAAGATCCGGATCCGTTGAAAGAGCTTAATTAGCATTTTCTATCTGGACTGTCCTTTTGGACAGTCCTTTTTTTACTTTACAGGAAATTGCTTTCCTGTAAAGTAAAAACGCTCCGCGAGGATGCACACTGCGGCGTATAAGGTAGTTGTCGCAAGCGACCGCCGCAGGCGCGAGAATGTGCCCAAGGCACATTCTTTGTTCTTTTACAGGAAATTGCTTTCCTATTACTTACAGCAGAAAAGATTATACCCTATCAACAGCAATATCAATATAATAATAATCCCAATCACGTCACTTGGAATAATAAACATAAAAAACATACCAAATCCCACCATGAAAAAGGAATACCCCATCAAGCGTTTCATGTTTTTTCTCCAATCAAAAAGACATATACCATTATAGTATATGCCCTTCTTTTTCACTTAGCACGCTGTACGTTCTTCTGTTACTATTCTATACTGTTCTTATTCTTCATCCTTATTTACTGCATCAGATAAAATTTCATTCATCTCAGACTCTGCTGCTTTCTTGGATTCTTCATCTAACTTTGCAGTTGCTGCCTCATCCTTCTTTCCCCTGGATGCAAACTTATTTACGAAATCTGGTACCATATCAAGAATTTTGGTCACACCATCCTGATTCTTAATATTTACAAGCTTGGTGGTGCCATTCTGAATGACAAGAACCGCACTCGGTGTAATCTTTCCACCCATTCCTCCTGCTCCGTTGTTCTTCTTCTCCTGGGAAAATGCACCTGCGCCTACACCAAAGGATACATCCACTAATGGAAGAATGATGGTATCTCCGATATGAATGGCATCTCCTACAACCGTCTTGGTTGTAATGAAACTGTCCATTCCTTTGAATAAAGATTCTACCGTATTGCGAAATGTGTTATTACTGTCTGACATAATAATTCCTCCTGATTCTACTTCATATTGATTCTGTTAAAATTGCTTTATAAAGTGTTTCACATCCGGATTTCTCCAGATTTGAATTGCAGCCTTTAATAAATGAATCACCTGTATCCGTCCCCTTATATCCCAGCTGCCTTCGATATAAAAATGTTCTGCCTCAAAATCCGGCATAATAGATACCTTATCATAATATAAAAATGGTAATACGCTGAGCACTGCTAAAACCTGCCCTGTGGCTGCCGGATCTTCCATACCATAAGCAACATCTGCCTTCATATGCTTTGGTCCGTATTTTTTTAACAGCCTTATTACAGCACCCAGGACAAAACGGACGGCACTTCTATTCTGCTCATCCTGTATCCACTGATTCACTTTTTTTATTTTACTGCCGATATTTTTAAATTTCTGCGGAATTGCTTTTATCTTTTCTACTATCGAGCGTATTGTCTTGCTGATTTTACCAAATACGGAAACAAACTTTTTCTTATATGTCTTCTTATGGTGTTTCTGTTCATACTGTTTTTCCGTCTGTTCTTCTTGTACTTCAGCCGGTGGATTCTGTTCTTCCAGCCCCGTTACATCTATCTTTTTTTCAATCGCCGGTGCTGTTTGTTCTTCCGGCTTCTGACGTTTCTGCACTAAGTCTTTTTCCGGTTCCTTATGGGATTTTTCCCCGGATTTCTTTTTCGGCTTTTTCTTTACTTTCTTTTTCTCTAATTTCTTTTTGGATTTTTCATCCGATGGATACTTCCATGCTTTTATGCCAAAAATCTTTAAAACTGCAAGCTGCTTTCCCTGCTCCATCAGAAAGGAAAAACGCAAAGCCATAAGACACCATGCTCCATGCACTTTTAACGTAGTCTGTCCCTGCCTTGTCTCTCCACGAATCCGGTAAGATACCGGAGCAAACAGCAAAAGCATGATAAGTAAAACCAGTAAACCTAATATGCATAATAATATTATGCCCAGGATTTTCAAAATAGATAACAGCACTGTCATCCTCATGTCTCCATTTCAGTATTTTTACGAGTCTGCTGTTTCAGTACAAATTTACGCACTTCAAATGTTCCTGTTTTATGATAAATATCATTCACAATTGCTGCTGACATCTCTAATGCTGCGTCATATCCTTTTTCCAGACCGATAATAAAAAGTTCTTTCTTCGGATATGCCTTTTGTAATAAATCTGTTGCCGGTATAATATCCAGAAGATTCTCTTCATTTGACGGAAGGGTCAGAAGATAAAGCGACGGCTGTGGCACATTCCGCTCCACTCTGCTTTTTACCTTTGCTTCCTGATTTTTCAACCTTTCTCCCAGATATAAATTAGAATACCAATGCATGCTACACCTCATATCTGATTTAAAAAAGCAGTCAGATGGCTGCTCTAATAATATTTGTGGGTTCCCCACAGATTACACTTTTTCAAATCCAGATATTCATTATAAGCTTTTTCCAAAATCTGCTTCTCATTGGCAAATTTTAAAAGATGATAGGCTTCATGATATTTATAATATCCGGAATCTACAAAGAACTCTTCACGTTGTGGCTTACTGTAATAACTGTCTGCCATCATCAGATACCAATGTACCTGTTTCTCCACCGTATCTTCTGGCACAGTAAAGCTATACTGGCTCTTCCCGACATATTTGATTATGGATGCATCTACGCCCGTTTCCTCCAATACCTCTCTTGCTGCGGTATCTTTGAATTCTTCCCCGGGTTCTACTGTTCCCTTTGGAAGCACCCAGCCTTCGTACTTATTCTTATAATTCTTATAAAGGACAAGCACCTTACCCCGAAATATTACCACACCACCACAACTTGTTGCTTCAATCATTGCAATACCTCCTGATGTGGTCACTACCTTTTGTTTAACAAACAGTATACCCCTTTTTTCATAAGGATGCAACAATCCATTTCAGAAGTCCCGGATGATTCCTGACGCAGCATGTCATCCTATCTGCTTTCATTTATCTGTAATATACATCAAAAACCTGTTTTGCTGCTGGAACTGCAACGGTACTGCCTGCACCTGCACCTTCTGCAATTACAACAACTGCAATATCTTCCTTATCCTCCCGGTGTGCATATCCAACAAACCAGGAATGGCTTTCTCCCTTATTGTTATTAAACTCTGCGGAGCCAGTCTTGCCGTATGCAGTATAACTCTGCCCATTTAACTTGGATGCAGTACCATCTGCAACTACACCTGCCATAAATTCCTGCATGGTCTTTGCTTCTTTTTCCGAAAGAAGCTGCTTGCTTGCAGCCGGCTCATATTTCTTTACTTCTATACCATTTTCATTTTCCGTATGGTCTACCACATAAGGTTTCATCAGAATTCCATCGTTGGCAATTGCACTGGTAATCAATAACATATGGAGTGGTGTTACCAGCGTCTCTCCCTGTCCGATTGACGTCTGCATTTTCATACTTTCCGGGGATTCATCTGTTAATTTAAACTGACTTTTACTTGTTTCAAAGTTTCCCGGCAGTGTCTTATCAAACATCAGATCTGAACAAAGGTCCGAAAGAGAATCTGTGTCCAAAGATAATCCGATATTGGCATAAGATGAATTACAGGAATTTGCAAAGGACTGCTTCAAATCCTGCGTTCCATGCACGGCATTATTATAACAGTGTATTGTAAAATCATTCTCTGTAATACTTCCGTTACAGCTATAGCTGTAATTCTCATAATCCGGATTTTCCCGGATATATTCTAAAGTTGTAATTATTTTAAAAGTAGAGCCAGGCGGATATAATCCCTGGGTCGCCCGGTTTAAAAGAACCGAGTTATTATTATCTTCTGAAATAATGGAATCCCAGTCTGCCGCAATAGTATTCGGGTCAAAATCCGGTTTGGACACCATGGCAAGCACTTTTCCGGTGGAAGGCTCCATCACAACAACTGCACCATCATAATTACCCAATGCCTGATATGCAGTTTCCTGCAAAGTGGAATCCAACGTGGTAACCACATTGTCTCCCATGCTTTTTTCATCTTTAATCTCGTTAAACATACGCTCTAATACAAAAGAATGGGAACGTAAAAGATTAAAGTTCATATTGGATTCAATACCTGACTTTCCATTGGTGGAAAAACCGACCACATGCGCATACATATTACCATAAGGATATTTCCGGGTTTCATTACCGGCAGCATCCACTACGGTCTCGGCCAAAACTTTGCCATCTGCTGACATAATCTTTCCTCTGACCACACGGTCTGCAAAAGTATCCTGTCTGCTATTATATGGACTATTGATAAAATCTTCGCTTTTTACCGCCTGAAAATATACCATATATCCCATCAGGCAGATAAAGATAGCAAGGAAAAGATAAGTAATCACTGCAAATTCTTTATTCTTACTAACTGAGGTCCCTGACTTCTGTTTCGAATCCCGATTTTGCTTTCTTTTTTGCTGGTTTATATTCTCCTTTTTCATTATGTGACACTCCTTCGTCTTCCCGCAAAATATATAATCCCTGAATAATGCCAAATATAATCAATGTACTTAACATGGAGCTTCCTCCATAGCTGACTAACGGAAGGGTTACTCCGGTGGATGGAATAAATTTTGTTACTCCGCCAATGGTTAAGAATACCTGAAATCCGTAAATCGTTCCAAGTCCAAGTGCCACCAGCTTATAAAAGGAATCCTTTAACTGCATGGCAATATTTAAAAACATCAGGAAACAGCTTACACAGACCAGAATCAGACACAGAGCAAACATTCCACCCAGTTCTTCTGAAATTGCTGCAAAAATAAAATCCTGCTCTACTACCGGAATTTTATTTGGCATGCCTTGATATAACCCCAGACCGAAAAAGCCTCCGGTCCCGATTGCAAAAAGCGACTGGCAGATCTGATAGCCCTCTTTGTCAATTACTTTTAGTGGTGTTTTCCATGCCACCACACGGACTCTGACATGATTAAATAATTTATAGGCAATTACTGCCGCTACACTTCCCGCCAGCAGTCCACCGGCAAAATAGAGTGGTTTTCTCGTTGCCACATAAAGCATTGCCATATAAGCCACAAAGAAAATCAATGCGCCACCTAAATCCCGGGATAATACCAGAATCAATACATGCAGTGCTGCAATCAAAGTGGTAATTACCACCTGACGGAATTCCGTTGATTTATGATACATGGCAGCCACAAAAAACACAAAAAGAATCTTAATAAATTCAGACGGCTGTACCGTAATTCCTGCTATGGTAAAGGAAATCTTTGCTCCATAGCTGGTGCTTCCTGCGATACATACAATACCAAGTCCCACAATACCGATTGCCGCATAAATCCAGGTGAGATTCCGGAAAAATCCCATCCTCCGTATCATCACCGGAATCACAAGGGAAATCACACAGGATACCGCTGCAATCGCAAACTGCTTGATAGCATGTCCAAAATTCAGGCGGGTCAGAATAATAAACCCGATAATCATAAGCATACACATATTATTAACCAAAAGTCTTGAAGCCTTCGGATAACATAATTTGTACACATTCCGTACCACAACAAGAAGAATTATCTGCGCCAGATAAAAAATAAAAGTATATGCATCCTCTGTCACCGCAAATATGACTACATATGCCGTAAAATGAATCGCATACAAAATCCTTGCCTGCCGTTTAAATTTCTTTTCCTGTTTTCGTTCTGATATATTCCGGAATACCGAAAAACATTCATATGTATACACAGAAAACAGAATAATAAGTGCATATTTTGATAATTCCACAATCAAATGAACCATAAATACCTCTGCTTTATTCTACGCCTCGTTTAAAATGTCCATTGGTGCATTCCATTGGCATCTGCCCCAAAATGCCACCATTTTTATAAATATCGCCATAAATTGTTAAAATCTGTTCTGTCTCTTCTTCAGTTTCTGTCGTAAAGGAAAGCCTTACGGCAGCCGGTGCAATCTTTTTCACGGTTACGTCTTCCTTAAAGAGACAGACCGGAAGCGAATTATAAATTACGTTATAACATTCCGAGCAGAAATTTTTCACCGGAAAATGTACAGAATAACGGTCTTTTAAGTTCAGCACCTTGTGCTGATGCATACAGCCTAACATGTTCTTATGAATACACTGCGCCGTTATCATAAGTGGAAGTCTGCCATAGATAATCATTTCAGACCGGCTGTTTTCTCTTCTTAAAATCTCCTTCCGGTTCAATTCCACCGGAATTGTATCCTGTATCATTCCAAGACGATAAAAATATTCTGCCGCTTCATTGGAATAGGTATATAAATTACTGTCGGATACCATCTGCCAGTTTTCATTGCCCCATTCCTTTATAAACGCAATCTCATCAAGACTCCGCACCATAATACCATTTAATGGAAGCTTTTTTAGCTCCGGCATGATTTTTTCATAAAAAAGACTGGTCTGCTGCCGGAAAATAAACGGGAATACATAAAATACTTTCTTACCGGATGCATGTACCCTGTCTATATCCTCACTTAACTTGTGGATCAGATTTTCTCTTGTATACAACATACAATCAAGATAAACCGTATCCACGAAATCGGCTTTTAATACTGCCGGAAGCTGTTCTGCGTCTTCAATCAGTACCCGGACTTCTGTGGATGAACCGGCGGATTGTTGTCCAGAAGTCTGTGATAATGACTGTCCGGAAATCTGCTTTTCTTTTATGGCATTTCCTGTTGTCTGCCTATCTGTTTCAGCGGAAGAAGTTTCCACCAATTCTGGAAGCGTTCTTTCATAAGGTTTCAACAACGCTTCTTCTAATGCTTCCAACGCACCTCTTCGCAACTGGTTCAACTGGTTTACCGGCATAAAAATATCATCATCCATTGTAACTTCAAGATTTTCAAAAACAAATGGTGTATTCCCGGTCTTTGTAATCTTTTCTGTTACAACTTCTTTCGTCAACGGACGATTCTGCGCTACAAGAACCATATCTCCCTGATAAGAAACTTTTATTTTTCCATATTGCACTTCTATCTTAGCAGGGCATTCTTTATTTAATATTAACTTTCCTTTAATCTTTTCTTTTAATTCGGTGTCTACATATTCTCTACGGATGTTATCCTGAAGAACACCTTCGCTCTTATTATGGGAAGCACTCTCTCCGCTTAGCATATCACTGTCATTATGATGATAGTAATATCCGTTGGTAAAGCCACCACGGTTTCCAAGCTCTAAAAGTGCCCTGATATCCTTTTTTTCCACTGGGATACGGCTTCCATCCAGATAGGAATCCATATATTTCCGGTAAATACTTACTACACCGGCAGCATACTCCGGTGTCTTCATCCGTCCTTCTATCTTAAAGGAATATACCCCATGGTCAGCCAGTTCATACAAAAATGGCAGTGTACACATATCCTTAAGGCTCAAAATCGGTGTTGCATGATGTCCGGTAAGACTTTTTTCTCCCTGCAATACTTCATAGGAAAGGCGGCATGGCTGTGCACATCTGCCACGGTTTCCGCTTCTTCCGCCGATGATACTACTGAAAAGGCACTGTCCGGAATAACAGTAACACAATGCGCCATGAATAAAGCTTTCCAGTTCCACGCCTACTTCATCATGGATTCTTTGAATTTCTTCTAAGGACATTTCTCTCGCTGTCACCACACGCTCAACGCCCTGTTCCTTTAAAAGCCTGGCTCCCTCTACATTGGTAATGGTCATCTGGGTACTGGTATGTATCGGAAGATTTGGAAAATGAGTTTTGATAAACTCCATAACGCCCATATCCTGCACGATGACAGCATCTACTCCCGCTTCATAATAAGGGCGCAGATAATCATAGAGCTGTCCTAATTCATATTCTTTTAACAGGGTATTCACCGCAAGAATAATTTTGCGTCCATGAATATGTCCGAAACGGATTGCTTCTAATAATTCTTCTTCGTTAAAATTATTGGCATATGCTCTTGCGCCGAACATACTTCCGCCAAGATATACGGCATCTGCTCCGGCATGAATGACTGCCTTTAATGTTTTCAAGGAACCTGCCGGTGCTAAAAGTTCTAACTCTTTCATCTTTCCTCATCTCCTATGGCAACAAAAGGGACAGATAAATGTCTGCCCCCTTTCATAGTTTTTATTCTCTATTACGCTTTCTTTCCGGAAGGCTTTTCCTCTTTCTTTTCTTCCGTATGGTCTGCTTTCTTTTCCTCTGGTTTTTCAGTTTTTTCCGGTTTTTCAAGTTTATCTACTTTACCAAGTAAAGCATCTTCTAAGGTTGCTTCTAATCTGGTCTTATTTAAAAGCAGCTCTTTATTTTCTTTTTCCAGATCCTTTAAAGATTTGGCATCACTTTCCATGCGGATCTGGTTGGAAATCAGTTCATGCTTTAAATCATAGATTTCACGGTCTTTTACCTCTAAATCCTGCTCTAATTTTTCAACCTGATTTTTCGCTTTGAAGTAATCATCTGCAATGTTCAATGCCAGCAATGTGGAACGCATATCACTTGGAATTCTCTTATATTCATCCAGCATTTTAAATTCTGCAATCTTATCATTGATATAAGTTGCTACCTTCTGTAAATACTCCTGACTCTCATATCCGCTTAAAGTATATACTTTTCCATCAATAATCACTTCTGTATTATTTTTTGCTGCCATTTTCATTTCCTCTCTGCGTATCTGCCTAAAATATTCTCTGACTACTACATATAGCATATTATAGCTATAAATCTGTCGAAAAACAACTATTTTCTTAGCCCTCTATTCCAAAGTGATGATATGCAAATTCTGTTGCGACCCTTCCCTTTGGTGTCCGGTTGATAAATCCATTCTTTACAAGATATGGTTCATAAACATCCTCTATGGTTCCAGCATCTTCCCCAATCGCTGCCGCAAGGGTATCCAGCCCTACCGGGCCACCCTGGAATTTTTCAATAATCGTAAGCAAAATGTTCCTGTCATTCTGGTCTAAGCCCATCTTGTCTACTTCCAGTAAATCCAGTGCAAAGGATGCTACTTCTTTGGTAATTTCACCATTGTACTGCACCTGTGCAAAATCACGCACCCTCTTTAAAAGGCGGTTGGCAAGACGCGGCGTTCCTCTGGAACGGCGTGCCAATTCGATTGCACCTTCCTCATCAATCTTTACCTCTAACTTTTTTGCAGAATGGACAATAATTGTCTTAAGTTCCTCCACATTATAAAATTCCAGATGATGTACCACTCCAAATCGGTCTCTTAAGGGTGCCGATAAAAGTCCGGCCCTGGTAGTGGCACCAACCAGCGTAAAATGCGGTAAATCAAGGCGGATTGAACGGGCAGTTGCGCCTTTTCCCACCATAATGTCAATGACATAATCCTCCATGGCAGGATATAATACTTCCTCTACCTGCCGGTTCAGACGATGAATCTCATCTACAAATAAAATGTCACCTTCTGCAAGATTACTCAAAATAGCTGCCATTTCTCCCGGCTTTCCAATTGCCGGACCGGAAGTGACTTTCATATGTACGCCCATTTCATTGGCAATAATGCCGGCAAGAGTAGTCTTACCAAGTCCCGGAGGACCATAAAACAATACATGGTCTAAGGACTCTCCACGCTGTTTTGCAGCCTCTATATACACTTTAAGATTTGCTTTTGCTTTCTCCTGACCAATATATTCATCCAAGGTCATCGGACGCAGTGTTTTTTCGATTTTGATATCTTCATCCTGCATCTGCGTTGAAATTACACGTTTTTCCATTTTCTGCTCCTCTTATAAGAATGCCATCTGCTTCAAAGCCAGTTTTAAAATATCTTCTACCGAACTGTCTTCCGTAATTTCGATATCCCGCAGCACCTTCAAAGCCTCTGTGGAAGAATAACCCAGTGAAACCAGTGCCTCTACTGCTTCATTGCGGATTCCTTTTAAGCCGTTACCAGAAACAGCTTCCTGTGTATGGCTTAATTTCTGTTCAAAGGCATCCTCCAAACTAAGCTTGTCTTTTAATTCTATAATCAACCGCTGTGCCGTCTTATTTCCAACACCCGGAGCTTTTGCAATTGCTTTTGCATCATCAGACAATACTGCAAAACGCAAATCATCCGTTGACATGACAGAAAGAATTGCCAGTGCACCCTTTGGTCCGATTCCGGATACACCAATCAGCAATTTAAATACATTCAAATCATCTCTGGTAAGAAAACCATATAAAATAAATGCATCCTCTCTGACACAAAGATAGGTATAGATTTTTACTTCTTCGCCAACTCCCGGTAGCAGAGATAATACCTGTCCCGGAATATAAATATTATAGCCGATTCCGCCATTTTCAACGACAATATGATTCTCTGCCACTATTTCGGATAATTCGCCTTTGATATATGAATACATAATCTTCCTCCTACTTCCTTTGCCACAATTCCAATCAGTGCACCCGTCACAAAGCCTGCAATCAATAAAACCGGCATATAGTAAATGACATAGTATGAGCTTACCAGAAATCCTGCTACGATAAGCTGTCCCATATTATGTATGATTCCGCCACAGATACTGACCGTAACTACATGAAAACAGTTCATCCGAATCAGAATAAACATAAGTACAAAGCTTAATAATCCGCCGGCAAGTCCATAACAGATGCTGACCAAATTTCCAAATAAAATTCCGGTAAGCACAATACGAAGCACCGATACACAAAGAGCCTCTCTCCAGCCAATCAGATACAGCATCAGCACCGTAACAAGGTTGGCAAGTCCAAGCTTTACTCCCGGTATTCCAATGGCAAAGGGCAATATTGCTTCTACATAACTTAATATCATGGCCAGTGCCAAAAACACGCCAAGATATGCTACACTTTTCTTCATGCTTTCACCTACCCTGCCACATCATCCAATGTATTTTTCTGCTCACTTTCTACGGTTACTACAACCCGGTTTGGCAGACAGATAATGGATTCTTTATCTTTGGAAATTGCGTTCTGATGCATACACAACTGATCCGGGCAGTCCGCCTCAAGCATATAGGCAGTCCCATTTTCAATCGTTACGATATTAGTAACTTTTCCATCTATTTTAATTGGAATCTCTTTATTTTCTGTCAGGGAATATCTGCCATATTCGCTGCCATTTACCGTAATGATAATACTGTCACCGCTTTGTAATGCAGAGGTCATTCCAACATAGAAAACTAAAATAACTACTGCAAGCATTCCCAGCAACAGGATATCATTTTTTCCAAAACGACGGTTCATTTACTCTGCAACCTCTCCCATATAATAAAAGCCTTTGCATTCTTTTAAATGTACCGGTACGATAGTTCCAATCATGGATACGTCACCCGGCAGATGTACCACTGAGTTATTGGATAATCTTCCGGTTACAAGGCCTTCCTGCTGTTCATCTAATTCTTCGACTAATACATCCTGCACGCTTCCGGTTAATGCTCCGGCTTTCTTTGCGGAAATATCCTGTACCAGTTTTAACAGCCGGTCAAAACGGTCTTTTATCACATCTTCCGGAATCTGATTTTCCATTTTGGCAGCAGGCGTTCCGGTACGTTTTGAATAAATAAAAGTAAACGCGCTGTCATACTCTACCTGTCTTACCACATCCATGGTCTCTAAGAAATCTTCTTCAGTTTCTCCCGGAAATCCTACAATAATATCTGTTGTAATTGCCAGATCCGGCATTGCTTTTTTGATTTTTTCAACCAGTGCAAGATAATGCTCCTTGTCATAGTGACGGTTCATTTCTTTTAACACTCTGCTGCTGCCGGACTGAAGCGGCAGATGAAGATGTCTGCAGATTTTTTTAGAATTCTTCATTACTTCAATCAGTTCATCGGATAAATCCTTTGGATGGGATGTCATGAACCGGATTCTTTCCAGACCTTCAATCTTTTCTACTTCCTGTAAGAGCTGTGCAAAGGTCACTGGTGTATCTAAGTTCTTTCCATAGGAATTGACATTCTGTCCTAAGAGCATAACCTCTACTACACCATCTGCTACCAATTTTTCAATTTCTCTTATGATATCCTGCGGTTTTCTGCTGCGTTCTCTTCCTCTTACATATGGCACAATACAGTAACTGCAGAAATTATTGCAGCCAAACATAATATTAACACCGGACTTAAAGCTGTATTTCCGTTCTACCGGAAGTTCTTCTACAATTTCTTTCGTATCATCCCAGATGTCAATCACCATTTTCTGCTCTTCAAAGCAGCGCACCAGAAGTTCTGCAAATTTAAAGATATTATGGGTTCCGAAAACCAGGTCTACAAAACGATAGCTCTGTTTTAATTTTTCCACAACCTCCGGTTCCTGCATCATACAGCCGCATAATGCAATCATCATATCTTTATTCTTTTTCTTAAAGCCGCTTAAATATCCCAGACGTCCATAAACCTTATTGTTAGCATTTTCACGTACGGTACAGGTATTATAAATGACAAAATCTGCTTCCTCGGAATCAATCTCTTCAAAACCTACGGTCTCTAAAATTCCACATAACTTTTCGGAATCTCTGGCATTCATCTGGCACCCAAAAGTTGTCACATGAAAGGTGAGCGGTCTGCCTTTCTTCCTGGAAATCTGCGTCACATACTGCTTTGCAAGGTCCATAAAATAAAATTGTCTCTGCGGTTCCATTACCGGAACTTCACCGGTGTGATTTATCTTTTCTATTTCTCTCATTTCTTTTCCTGTTTTCTTAATATTTTTCTTATTATTCTCTGATCTGGCCATCCCCATAAATGATATATTTGGTGGTCGTCAGTGCTTCTAAGCCCATCGGTCCTCTGGCATGCAGCTTCTGGGTACTGATTCCGATTTCTGCCCCAAAGCCAAACTCAAATCCGTCGGTAAAACGTGTGGATGCATTCACATAAACAGCCGCAGCATCAATCTCATTTAAGAACTTCTGCGCATGCTCATAATTATTGGTAATGATTGCTTCCGAATGTCCGGTATTATATTTATTGATATGTGTAATGGCTTCATCAATATCTGAAACTGTCTTTGCAGAAATAATATAATCCAAATATTCGGTGCCCCAGTCTTTTTCTGTTGCAGCCACTGCATCTTTTGTAGCTTTCTGAACTCGCTCATCCCCACGGATTTCTACATGGCTTTCGGATAATTTTGCAGAAAGGCGTGGCATCAGTTCATCTACGATGCTCTCATGCAGCACTAAAGATTCACAGGCATTGCATACACCGATGCGCTGTGTTTTGGCATTATTAATGATATTCACCGCCATATCAAGGTCTGCGGTTTCATCCACATAAATGTGGCAGTTACCGGTACCGGTCTCAATCACCGGAATTGTAGCATTGGCTACCACAGCACGAATCAGTCCGGAGCCACCTCTTGGAATCAGTACATCCACATACTCATTCATTTTCATAAATGCAGTAGCAGTTTCCCGGCTGGTATCTTCGATTAAAGAAAGCACTCCTTCCGGCAGCTGGTTATTACTTAAAGTTTCATTGATGCTCTTTACGATTGCCATATTGGAATGAATGGCATCACTTCCACCTTTTAAAATCACGGTATTTCCAGTTTTAAAGCACAAAGCAAAGGCATCTGCTGTTACATTTGGACGTGATTCATAAATAATTCCAATGACACCTAATGGTACACGCTTCTTTCCAATCATAAGTCCATTCGGGCGCTGTTTCATGGAAAGGACTTCTCCTACCGGATCTTCTAATTCTGCTACCTGGCGGATTCCTTCTGCCATCTGTGCAATACGCTCTTTATTTAACATCAGACGGTCTAAAAGTCCCTGATGCATTCCGGCTTCTCTTCCTGCATCCATATCCTTCTGGTTTGCTGCTAAAATAGCATCGCTATCTTCCACTAAATGTTCTGCAACTTCAAGCAAAATATTTTCTTTTTCTTTCATGCCCAAATTACGCATGATAATTTCTGCTGCTTTTGCTCTCTTACCTAATTCCTGTAATTCCATATTTTCCTCCTTCTACTTATTTTCGTCTCTGTTATCCGTCACTTTATAAATCTTCTCCGGTGTTACAAGATAATCCATCGAAATATCATGGGTCTCCATGGGCACCTGCTCAGCCAACTGACAGGAAAGTGCAATCCCAACCCGGATTACTTTCTTATATTTCTGAAAAAAACGATCATAAAAGCCCTTACCATATCCGCTTCTTCCACCGTTAATATCAAAGACCAGTCCCGGTGTGAATACAATTGTTTTCTCCTGCTCAAGTTCTGCTAAATCCATCGCCGGTATCTCATCCTTTGGCTCCATCACATGAAAATACCCTTCCTGAAAATCATCTGTACTATTGACTTCACAAAAGTCCATTTCTTCTCCACGCACCCGGGGAAAAGCTGCTCTTTTTTGAATACTTTCTTTAAAAAAAGGCAATAAAGAAGCCTCTTTCCCAAGGGGATAATAAAAGAAACAATTTTGTGCTTTCTGAAAGATTTCCCAGGTACTGATATTCTGACAAATCCTTTGGGATTCTTCTCTTACAATATTCTCTGGCATTGCATTTCGCAGTGTCTTATACTTAGTTCTGATGCTTGCCTTTGTTTCCATATTTTTCTCCCAGATTGGTTACCGTTCCATCTGCATTTACCATATCAATATTATCTAACTGTCCCTTCAGATTCCGCTTTACACTTGCTATGTATTCCTTGCGAAGTGCTGCCTGTTCTTCCTTTTCTTCCGGTGTCAGTCCTTCTTTCTGGGATTTATGATATAATTCATTGATTCTTGCTATTGTATTTTCAATCATCTTTTTACTCCATGCTTTCTTCTACATAATCTGCAATATAGAAATCATCATTTTTATTGGCTTTGAAAAAGGTTCCCACCTGTTTTCCTTCGAAAATCTGATGCAGAACTCCCACATCCTTTGCATTGGCAATAATCATATCTGCTCCGGATAAGGTTGCAATCCTTGCTGCCGTTAATTTGGTGGTCATTCCACCGGTACCAACATCACTACCTACTGTATCTCCTGCCATGTTTTCAATCCGATTATCAATTTTTTCTACTACCGGTATCAATTCTGCTTTTGGATTCTTTCTCGGATCATCCGTATACAACCCGTCAATATCAGATAAAAGAATCAACAAATCTGCTCCTACCAATGAGGCTACAATAGCCGACAGGGAATCGTTATCACCAAACTGCATCTCATAAGTAGATACGGTATCATTTTCATTTACAATTGGTATAATTCCCATTTCAAACAATTCTTCAAAAGTATTCTGGGCATTTTTTCTCGACACGTTATCAACCATAGTTTTTTTTGTCATAAGAACCTGTCCCACATTCTGGTGGTACTCTGAAAAAAGCTTTTGATAAGTCATCATAAGTCTCGCCTGTCCCACTGCCGCACATGCCTGTTTTACAGCTATTTTCTCCGGTCTTTCTTTTAATCCCATGGACTGTCTTCCTACTGCAATAGCCCCGGAGCTGACCAGACATACATCCATGCCCTGATTCTTAATATCACATAATTCTCTTACCAAACGTTCCAGTTTTAAAAGATTTAATTTTCCGGTCTCTTCATGTAAAAGAGATGAAGAACCGATTTTTACAATTACACGCTTCTTATTCTTTAATGTTTCACGCAACTGTGTATCCATTTTTCCGCCTCTTAATCATCTACGGCATATTCACTATCTGAATGCCGGTTATAATTTTTTATTAATATGCATACATTTTATACTTTATCATACCTTTCGAAAAAAATCATCTGTAAATTTTATCTTCCTTGTGCTATGCTTGTGCTATATGATTTTAAAAGAACCGGAGTATACATGATGAAAACAAAAAAGACGATATTTTCTTATAAATTAACCTGCAGTTTACTTGCTTTCTTTCTCTTCTTCTGCTCCTTCTCCTTCGTGGGATGCGGACGCAGCAAAGAACCCGTTTCCAAATCTGATTTTTATTTTAATACAGTCATTACTATTACACTATATGGAGAAGAAAATGCTTCTTATATTGATGACTGCTTCAAGCTTGCTTCCCATTATGAGAACCTTTTCAGCAATACCATCGCAGACAGCGATATCAGTAAAATAAACAATGCTGGTGGCACACCGGTTACTGTGGATGATGATACGATTGAATTATTACAAAAAGGTATTTATTATGGTGATTTAAGCCTGGGACAGTTTGATATCACCATTGGTAAATTGTCTTCCCTCTGGGACTTTCCAAATAACAGCGGTACTGTTCCATCTGAATCTGATATTGAAGCCACACTTTCCACCATCGACTATCATGCGATTGTTATTAATGGAAACGAAGTTAGTCTTTCCAATCCGGATGCCATGATTGACTTGGGAGGCATCGCCAAAGGTTATATTGCTGATAAAATGAAAGATTATTTAAATGAAAAAGACATTACCTCCGGCATGATTAACCTTGGAGGCAATGTCCTTACGCTGGGTGATAAACCAGATGGAAGCAACTATAATATCGGTATCCAGAAACCATTTTCCGATGACGGCACTGCCATTGCCAGTGTTGAAGTCTCTGATGAAACGGTAGTAAGTTCCGGTGTTTATGAACGTTATTTCTATGTGGGTGATAACTTCTATCACCACATATTAAATCCGAAAACCGGTTATCCTTATGACAATAACCTGCTGGGTGTCACCATTATCTGTCCGAAATCCGTAGATGGTGACGGACTTTCCACCACCTGTTTTGCTTTAGGATTAGAGGACGGCATGAAGCTGATAGAATCCTTGGATGACACGGAAGCCATTTTTATCACCGACGATTACGAACTTCATACCACTTCCGGCATCGGCAGCAATATTCCATTTCATGAAATGTAAACATAATCCTATTGCTGCTCCATAACCATATTGTTGACCCAGATTTTCTTCTTTACCATAACATATCCGATGATGCATTTTATAATCTCTATCAACTGACAGGATAAATAAATAGATACAATCGGAACTCCTGTAAATCTGGTTAACACAAATGCCAGTGGAATATCTACCACCCAGATATAGACACTGTCAAAAAGAAAGGTAATGACTGTCCTGCCACCGGAACGCAGTGTGAAATAGGTTGCATGCATAAATCCATATAACGGCATGCAGGCTGATGCAATCCGGATAAATTGTTTTGCTAGTCCACGCACTTCTTCTGTCGTATTGTATATTCTTGGAAAGAACGGAGCAATCGCAAACATGCAGGCTCCTATAACAAAACAACAAAATACAGAAAATACAATCATCTTGCGGTCCGTATCCACCGCCTCTTCCAATCTACCAGCACCAAGCTGCTGTCCTACAATGATGGATATCGCACTTCCCAACGCAATAAATACAACATTAAAAAGATTGGCTACTGTATTTGATATATTAAATCCAGCTACAACAGCAAGACCTCTTGTGGAATAACACTGCATCAGGACTGCCATTCCTCCAGCCCATAAAGTCTCATTTAAAAGCAATGGCGTTCCTTTTATGATAATCTGTCGTACCAGTGTTCCCGGTATTTTAAAATCACGGTAAGCTCCTACAATAAAATGATTCTTATCTGCTCTCGCATGGGTCCACAAGACAACAATAATGCATTCCACAACTCTTGCCAATACGGTTGCTGCCGCTGCACCTCTTACTCCTAATGCAGGCAGTCCAAATGCACCAAATATTAATACATAGTCAAACATCAGATTTACTGCTACAGAAGCAATTCCGGCTTTCATCGGAAGAACCGTTTCTCCTGTTTCACGTAATGTCTGGGCATATGCCTGAATCAATGCAAAAGGAACCATGGATGGCATTACCGTCTGTAAATACTGTTTTGCATACAATAATGTAGCTTCAATATCTCCCGTGCTTCCTCCTTCATGCAAAAACAGCCGAATTAACGGTTTATTTGCAAAACCCAATATCAGCATCCATATGACTGCTAAGAAACCACAGGCTACAATTTTAAAACGGAAGGCATCCCGCACTCCTTTATGGTCCCCTTTTCCATAAAACTGTGCCCCAAAAATGCCTGCACCGGATACTGCTCCAAAAATACAGATATTGTAAACCAGCATCAACTGATTGATGATTGCGACACCGGACATCTGCTCCGTTCCAACCAGTCCTACCATGATATTGTCCAAAAGACTCACAAAGTTAGTGATGGCATTCTGTATCATAATTGGAATAGCTACCAGCAGAACCATTTTATAAAAATCCTTATTTCCAATATACTTTTCTCTAAATTTTCTCATATCCAATCCTCATATAACATCAACTACGCAAAACGGGACTGCCAAATCAATGACAATCCCGTTCTTTCTATCACAGAAACGATTATAAAATAATCTTCTTCGGACATTTCTCGGCACAAATGCCACATCCGGTACATTTCTCCTGGTCGATATAAGCCACATTATCTACGACATGAACTGCATCATTTGGACAGTTCTTCTCACAGAGATGACAGCCAATACAACCTACGGAGCAGGCTTTCATAACGTCTTTGCCTTTATCCTTGGAACTGCACTGTACCAGATGCTTTGCTTCATATGGAACCAGCTCTATCAAACGCTTTGGACAGGCTGCAATACATTTTCCACATGCTTTACAAACTTCCTTATCCACCTTTGCAATACCGTCTACAACATGAATTGCATCAAACGGACATGCCTTTACACAGTTTCCAAAGCCAAGGCAGCCATAGCTACAGCTCTTTGCTCCGCCGCCCGGAATAAATGCCATAGCAGCACAATCTTCTACTCCGGTATATTCATAATCATGACCGGCTTTTTCACAGGTTCCTGCACATTTTACAAAGGCAACCTGCTTTGTGCCTTCTTCTGCAGCAACACCCATGATTTCACCGACTTTTGCTGCAACCGGCGCACCACCAACAGGACATCCATTGACCGGGGCATCACCTTTTACAATAGCAGCTGCAAGACCGGAACATCCGGCATAACCACAACCACCACAGTTATTTCCAGGAAGAACACCAACAATTGCTTCTTCCCTTTCATCTACTTCTACTTTGAACTTTTCTCCGGAAACGCCGAGGAAAAATCCAATAAAAAGTCCTACGCCACCTACAATAACGGCTGCAATAATAATTGCCTGTACACTCATCTTTTCTTTCCTCCTAAATCATTCCTGAGAAGCCCATAAATGCAATGGACATCAGACATGCTGTAATTAATACAATTGCTGTTCCTTTAAATGGCTTAGGGATATCATTATATTCAATTTTTTCACGAATTCCTGCCATAATTGTAATAGCAATAAAGAATCCAAATGCGGTTGCAAAACCGTTTACAACGCCCTCTAAGATACCATACTCTTTGGTTACGTTGGTAAGTGCTACACCTAATACTGCACAGTTGGTTGTAATCAAAGGAAGATACACTCCAAGGCTCTTATAAAGAGCAGGCATGGATTTCTTTAAGAACATTTCTACAAACTGTACCAGCGCTGCGATTACAAGGATAAATACAATAGTCTGTAAATACTGTGTTCCCGTCGGAATCAGTATAAACTTATAAATCAATGAGGTAACAAAGGAGGATATCGTTATGACAAAGATAACGGCTCCACCCATTCCAGCAGCGGTCTCTGTTTTCTTTGATACACCCAAGAAAGGACAGATACCAAGGAACTGGCTTAATACTACGTTATTTACAATGGCTGAACCAATTGCAATCAATAATAATGTCTGCATCTGTCATATTCCTCCTATTCACTTTTTTCCTCTGCATCTGCAGCTTTCTTCTCTTTTTCGCTGCAGGTTGCAGACATGCTGCATCCGGCACAGTCTCCACTGATACAGCCGGCAGGCTCTGCCAGCGGTTTGCCTTTTGCTTCCATCTTCTGACGAACAATACTCATTAAAGCAACTAAGAATGCCAGTACCAAGAATGCACCCGGTGCCATAACAAAGATATTGATTGGTGTATACCATTTCAGTGAAAGAATCTGGAATCCAAACAACTGTCCTGCACCTAAAATCTCACGGACAATACCGATACAGGTTAATCCGAAGGTAAATCCAAGTCCCATACCAACACCGTCTAAGATAGACAATACAGGTGGATTTTTAGATGCATAGCTTTCTGCTCGTCCAAGGATAATACAGTTAACAACAATAAGAGGGATATATACACCAAGCTGTTTAGCCAGTGCCGGTGTATAAGCCTTCATAATAAATTCTACAATGGTTACCAAAGATGCTACGATAACAATGTATGCCGGCATTCTGACACCATTTGGAATTGCTTTACGGAATAAGGAAATCAACAGGTTAGAGAAAATCAATACCACTGTTGTAGATAACCCCATTCCCAGTGCATTCATTGCTGATGTTGTTACTGCCAGTGTCGGACACATACCAAGCATCAGTACAAAGGTAGGATTTTCTTTAATCAATCCGTTATATACGCGTTCTAAATACTTATTCATTATTCAGCGCCTCCTTCCAATTCATTCTGGAAGTATGTAATGCAGGCATTTACACCATTGGTCATTGCTTTTGATGTAATGGTTGCACCGGAAATTGCTTCAATCTCGTTATCAGCAGATGGTGCCTGTTTCACAACGGTAAAGCTGTCTACATTCTTATTCTTATACTGTTTGGAGAAGTCTTCTGTCTTTGCCTTGTCTCCAAGTCCAGGTGTCTCTGACATACTGGTAACGGAATAGCCGTTTACGGTTCCATCATTCTTTATGCCAACAGAAAATGTGATATTACCCTGGCTTCCGTCTTTAGCTGTTACAGTAATCACATAGCCTAATACATTGCCATCTTTATCTAATGCTTCCTGCACACCATTGATTTCATCACTGTAACCATTCTGCTCTAACAGGCTGGCTGCGGCTTCTGCATCAAAATCATAGGTGGAAAAAGAATCTGCATCTTCAAACACTGCTTTGTATGCAGCCTGTGCAGTTGCCTCTTCTGCCTTTGCAATCGGATCCTTGGTAATCTCATATACCAGTCCGAGAATAAATCCGATTACTACGGTAAATACGGTTAAAATCAACGCGTCATGTACAATCTTCTTATTCATGCTGCTTTGCCTCCTTTACCTGTCCAAAGGCCTTTGGAATTGTAATCCTTTCAATCATAGGAACCAGAAGGTTGCTTAAAATAATTGCAAAGGATACACCTTCTGCGTTTGCTCCAAAGATACGGAATAATCCGGTAAGAATACCTAAAAGAATTCCATATAAAATCTGTCCCTTCGGTGTGATCGGTGATGTTACATAGTCGGTTGCCATAAAGAATGCACCAAGCATTAATCCACCACCACAAAGCTCAGCAACGATATAGTCGATGTCAAAGCCATGTCCACCGAACAAGCTGATAAATATTACAAATGTAATGATATAGGTTCCCGGAATCCGAAGTGTAATGACACCCATCAGGATTAAGAACATTGCTCCAATTAAGATAGCAATAGCGGATGTCTCTCCGATGGTTCCGGCGGTCTTACCAATTAACATATTCATGGTATTAACAGCTCCAACGCCCTGTTCTCTAATCAGAGCCAGTGGAGTTGCTCCTGAATATCCATCTACGGTAAAGTTTGTCATGTCTGCGGCAAATGCTATCAGTAAAAAGCATCTTGCACCCAGTGCCGGGTTCATAAAGTTCTGTCCCAGTCCGCCAAACATCATTTTAACAATAACGATTGCAAATACACTGCCGATTACAGCTTCCCACCATGGAAGGGATGCCGGCAGGTTTAATGCAAGTAACAGTCCGGTAACTACCGCACTTAAATCACTGACGGTATTCTTCTTATGTACAATCAGATTGAAAATCCACTCTGATGCAATACAGCTTGCAACAGATACCAAAATCAATACTGCTGCTTTATATCCAAAATTAACAATACCAAATATACTTGTTGGAAGCAGAGCTATAATTACATAAAGCATGATTCTGCTTGTTGTATCTTTGGCTCGTACATGTGGTGATGATGATACATGATATAACTCACTCACAATAGTCCACCTCTTTCTTTGTTATTTATTTTTTTTCTTTTCAGCAAGAACCTGTTTTTTCATTGTCTTAATAAGCTGTGCTAATGGACGTTTTGCCGGGCAGATAAAACTACAGCTTCCACATTCCACGCACTCAAGACCATGCCATTTTTCAAATTCTGCCATATCTCCATGCTCTGAGAATTTAGATAATCTGGATGGAACAATCTGTTCCGGACATGCTTCTACGCAACGACCACAATTGATGCATGCTGTTGCATCTGCATCTGCTTCTGCCACTTCATCTTTGGTCATACAAAGGAGTGCTGAAGTAGTCTTGGTTGTCGGCACATCTAATCCGAACATGGAAAAGCCCATCATTGGTCCACCGGAAATAATTTTCTCCGGCTGCTCTTTAAATCCACCGGCAGCATCTAAAAGTTCCTGGAAACTGGTTCCGATTAAGAACTCAAAGTTACCCGGCTCTTCTACTGCATCACCGGTAACTGTAAAGATTCTGCTTGTAACAGGTTTTCCTTCTTTTACTGCATGGTATACAGCAACCATGGTTGCAACATTATCTACGATACATCCTGCATCTGCCGGAAGCATCTTGGAATTAATTGCACGTTTGGTTACTGCATAAATAAGCTGACGTTCACCACCCTGCGGGTATTTTGTCATAAGAGGTGCGACCTCCATACGAGGCTCATCTTTCGTTAATTCTAATAATTTTGCGATACAATCCGGTTTATTATTCTCGACTGCAAATACACCCTTGGCATGTTCAAACATACTGAGAATGATACGCATGCCTTCTACCAGTTCTTCCGTGTGGTCTAACATGATGCGGTAATCAGATGTCAGATATGGTTCACACTCTGCACAGTTGGCAATAATATAGTCGATTTTTTCCGGTTCCTTCGGAGATAATTTTACGTGGGTTGGGAATCCTGCTCCACCCATACCAACAACTCCCGCTTCTTTTATACGGTTAATAATTTCTTCTTTGGAAAGAGCACTGACGTCTTCTACTGCCTGATACTCTACCTCCTTAAATTCACCATCGCTTTCAATTACAATGGAGTTCACCATATCACCTGTTGGAACTCTTCTTGGCTCAATTTTCTTAACAGTTCCGGATACGGACGCATGGATTGGTGCAGATACGAAGCCGCCTGCTTCTGCTATCTTCTGCCCTTTCAAAACGGAATCTCCTACCGCTACGATTGGTGTTGCCGGTGCTCCAATATGCTGCGATAACGGATATACCAGTTCACCTTTGGGTAATAATTCACGTATTGGCTTATCTTTTGATAAATCCTTTCCTTCAAAAGGATGGACGCCACCTTTAAATGTCATTAAACCCATCTTATGTGCCCCTCTTTCTATGATAGTATTGCACTGCATATGCAATGCATTTAACATAAAATGTATTATAACACAAATTAGATTTTTTTGACACACTAAAAAGATTTTTTCTCAATATTTTTGTCGATTTTTAACAAGGCATGATTACTTTTTGCCCATACATCGTGTATAATAAAAAAATAACAGGAGGACAGATATGAAAACAATTGTACATGAAATTCCATATAGTCCGGCTTCGAATTTAGATGAGGAAATATTCACTGCTTCCTCTGTCTTTTTCGATATCGAAACTACCGGATTTTCCCCGGCTCATACCAGTCTTTATCTGATTGGATGTGCCTATCACATAGAACAGATGCTTTATATCAAACAGTTTTTTGCCGAAACACCGGAAGAAGAAAAAGAAGTACTTGAGCAGTTTCTTTTGCTATTAGACGGTTTTGATACAATTATCACTTTCAATGGAATCGGCTTTGATATTCCTTATCTGAAAGCAAAATGCAATACTTATGAATGTAACGAGCACTTTGCTGATTTTACTTATGTGGATATTTTCAAATCCATTTCCCAGATAAAGCATATTCTCCAGCTGCCAAATTACAAGCAGAAGACCATCGAAGCTTTTCTTGGTATTGTCAGGGATGACTTATATTCCGGCGGTGAATTGATTGAGATCTATCATTCGTATACCAAGGAACCACGTCCGGATAAATTGGAGATTCTTCTGCTCCACAACTACGAAGATGTTCTGGATATGCCTGCATTACTTCCCGTCTTATCCTATGTCCATCTGTTTTACGGACAGTATTTATCCTGCAGTGCTTCTGTTTCTGAATATACAGATTATAAGCAACAGGAAAAGAAAGAACTGATTCTTTCTATTGAGCCGGAATTTCCATTTCCAAAGCATATTTCCTGCCGCATGGGTTCTGTTTATTTCTATGCAAAGGGCAAAAAATGCACCCTCTCTGTCCGTTTAGAAGAGGATGCCCTGAAATATTTCTTTCCAAATTATAAGGATTATTATTATCTTCCGGCTGAAGATACTGCAATGCACAAAAGTGTAGCATCATATGTCGATAAAGAACACCGCAGACAGGCTACCGCTGCCACCTGCTATACCCGGCATAAAGGAAGCTTTCTTCCACAGTACGAAGAGCTTATTTCTCCTTCTTTTAAACACGACTATAAGGAAAAAATATCTTACTTTGAACTTACGGAAAAATTTCTTTCATCGCCGGAGCTTATCAAAAGTTATGTAAACCACTTGTTAGAAGCTATAAAAAACAAGAAAATCAAGTGATACCTACCTTATACGCCGCAGTATACATCCTCGCGGAGCGTTTTTTAGGGTTATAGGACAAAACGTGTTGATGGCTAATCCCATTCTGTAAAAGATTTATCCATCTTATGGAGGTCACTCC
>NZ_JAOQKI010000006.1:0-163333 GCF_025567465.1 Roseburia amylophila | reverse complement strand
CAAAAATAGAAAAATTCATACAAAGAAACGCCAAAACCGACATTTGCCGGAGTTGGCGTTTCTTAATTAGGGACTTATTTTACAGCCCCTTTTCTTTTACGATAATGTGAAATAAAAACAAAACTGGATGAGTGGCTGTGCTTTTGCGAGTAATAATAGTAAGATGAGAACTTCTGGATATAACATTTTTTTGCCTGCTTTTTTCATGATTATACCTCCTTTAATATGGTGAATATTAAACTCTCTTTTTTTTACAGCTTAATTATATTACCTCATAATTTATAGTCAATAAAACGGGATACAGCCGCATTTATCCTTTAATATTTATTCAAACGCTTAATGAAATATTTGCTAAACAAATATTTAATGGTTATTTGTTTAACTATCCTATAATATAGAATTATCAAATAAAAACGTTTTGCTAAACAAAGGAGGAACCTGTATGAGTATTGAAGAATTACAGAGCACATTAACTTTTTCAAATTTATGTGACTTAATTAAAAAAGAAATGCCATTGTCAATATTGTTGACTGACAATAACGGGAAAAAAGAAATCTTAAAACTTAATCAGGCTGAAATTGTTGGACTTATTCTGGGATTCAGGGATAAATATATGTATTCCATAATGCTTGATGATAAAGAGAGTTTCAGAAGTTTTCATCCAAGTTTAAGCCAGTACAAAAATGGAAAAACTCCAATTCCGATAGAAGTGCGGAATGCATACGGTGATGAATCCCAAAAAAACGAATTACATAAATATATAAAAGAAACTTTTATTGATAATATGGAAAATCCCGGTGCATTTAAGGAAGAACTGTGTGAACTCATTAATAATGTTCCGGATAACAGTTGGAAAAACACTCTTTTAGAGGAAAAAGATGTTACTGTATTGCTTAGTAAGGCATTAGGCATTACAATGAACGCTCGTCTACATATGCAATATTTAAAACAGGAAAATAAAAAGAAAAAGGAAAAGACTGTGCTCGCTTTTAATCAAAAAAATAAGAATAATTGTGATAAAATATCTCCGACACATTCTATTACAATTACAATAGCTGGCACAGAACTTCCAAATGACATTGTTTTTCATAATATAGATGATGCAATTTTATATTGCACAAAGAATAATTATCTTATTAACTATTTATTATCATTGTCATCTACGGCACATATCGTTTATGTGCAAAAATCAAATTATGAAATTCGTAAACTTACGTTGAAGGAATTTCCCGTGGCGCTTGACTTCCTTGAATTATATAAGAGTGAATTCAGACCAAAAAGTTTTTGGCCGGAATATAATATTTCTAAATTGTGTGAAGAGGGATTGAATTCTGGTATTTGGACTGCTTATGGTTGCTTTGATGGTGATAGATTAATTGGATATATCGATTATAAAATCACTTGGATTTCAGGAATAGAAATTGGTACAGAGTTAGTAGATCCGCAATATCGGGAACAGTCTATAGCAACTGCGTTGATAAATCTTATCCGCTTGCAATATTCTTTTTTGCCAACATTTTCCGGCACTTATGAAGAAAACGAAAATATGATAAAAACTTTTAAAGTAGCCGGATATAATGTCGATGTCAGCAAGGGACGTAATGGGTTAATAAAAGAACGCATAGATATAACACACCCGAACGAGGATGAATTTACAACAAATTCCATATATTTTATTGCAGAACCATTTTTGGATGGATATGCAAAATAAAAGTAAACTGCGTAGCAATTGAATAATTGGGAAATCCCACTTATTTCCCGAAATGAGTCATTATGAATATGTCTTCTGTTTCATTAACAGAAACGTATGAAATGGCTCATTTTTTATTTACGCGAGTAGCAAGAAAAATGCGTTTCGCATAGTTGATTTGGAAGTTTTGAAAGAGTACTTTTTCGTTGACAAAAAGTTATCATATATGATAACATTGAGATAGTTGTTGAGGTGAGAAATGGAGAAGAATAAGAGCAGGGAGCAGTCGACGCGTTCGGATGTGGTGCGTCAGTTGAAGGCGGTGCGCAAGGAACAGCATATTACCCAGGAAGTGCTTGCGGAGCGGGCGGGCACGAAGAAATCCAATATTTCCAGATTGGAGAGCGGAAGATATAATCCAAGTCTGGATTTTCTGGTGAAGGTAGCAGGCTGTCTGGGGAAGACCGTAGAGATTCAGATTATGGACAAATAGAAGGAGACAGGGTATTATTATGAAGAAGAACAAACCGAAGACCATGGGGAAAAATATTGACCGGGATGTGGAATTATGCAGAACTACCAATGCCAGAGTCAGCAGTCAGATGATGCGGACACTGGTAAGCCATGAGATTCCATTTACACAGAACTGGGTGAGAGTTCCATTTTATAAGAGAGTTGCTTATAATGGGGCGAAGGAAGTCTGCGTTATCAGTACACATTATAACCAGTATCAGCGGGCGAGAAGAGTATTAGACCATATGGAAGTGGTATATCGGGAACGCATGATTTTGCATGCGGTATAAGACAGGAGGAAAAAGAGATGGAGAGCTTAACAAAGCAGTTTCCGGATAAGGAGACCTTTGACAAATTCTTTGTAGAGAATTTCAAGACTATGACTTACGAAGATGTAAAAGAAGGCTTAGAGGAATTAGTCAAGGCAGAAGGATTAAATATATTTCAGGATGATTATGTGAAAAATGTACGGAAAGAGGATTTTAAAGAGCATCTTTCCAAGGGCGCACGATTTGAATTTGAAAATGCCATGACAGAAGCATTTTACGATAAGAATCCGGAAGTATATGAGGCGGCATTTGGACTTTACGAAGAAGTACCAAAGCAGGCAATGGCAATTACTGAGACTTTTCACCGCACGTATCAGGAGATATATGAAGAGAGTTTAAATTGTATGTTTGATGCAGTGATAGCTCCGTTGTTATAAGAAAAAATTTTTCGGATATTTGAATGTATAATCCGCTTTTTTAGAATAGCAGATTCTGACTGTGATTCTAAGAAAGTGGATTTTTTGACTTTAGAAAAATTTAATTTCAAAAAGTGAAAAGATTGTGCTACCATTACAATAAGCAGGTAACAGGTGATTGTGAAGGAGATAGATTTTGTTATCAGGACTATCTTTCTGATGTTTGTAAGAATTGCTGCATGGTTCGTCGAAGTACAGATGCCTGATAAAGGCTGTTAGGGACACTGGGAATTTCATCAGGAAACAGGCAACGCTGGTACAGGGATGTACCAGCGAGGCACAACTGAACATGGATGTGAATTTGTGCCGGTTGCCGGATGAAATTAATACGATAACGAAATTCCCAGTGTCCCTTGCAGGCATTATGTGGCATCTGTCTTCGACGGACAGTGCAGCGATTCAGCCAAAGCAACCGGAAAGACGGTTTTTATAACTTTCCGTTTGCACAATCACTTGAATAACCAGAATAAAAGGAGGAAGCTATCAAATGGCATTTGTATCCTTTCAGAATGTAAGTAAAGTATATAAAACCGGAGAAGTTACGATAGAAGCATTACATGATGTGAATTTTGAGATAGAAAAGGGAGAATTTTGCGTTATCGTAGGAGCGTCCGGAGCGGGAAAGACAACAATATTAAATATATTGGGAGGAATGGATTATCTGACCACCGGAAAAGTATATCTGGATGGAGAAGAAGTCTCTGCATATAATAAGCGGCAGCTTACCAGTTACCGGAGATATGATGTGGGATTTGTATTCCAGTTTTATAATCTGGTGCAGAATCTTACAGCATTGGAAAATGTTGAACTTGCAGCACAGATTTGCAAGGAACCGTTAGATGCAGCAACAGTTTTAGATGAGGTGGGCTTAAGTGAACGGAAAGCCAATTTCCCGGCACAGCTATCCGGTGGAGAACAGCAGAGAGTAGCAATTGCGAGAGCACTGGCAAAGAATCCGAAGGTGCTGCTTTGTGATGAACCGACAGGCGCACTGGATTACAATACCGGAAAAGCCGTTTTAAAACTGTTGCAGAACACCTGCAGAAAACAGGAAAAAACAGTCATTGTAATTACACATAATCAGGCACTGACCGCAATGGCAGACCGTGTCATTACCGTAAAGAGCGGAACCATTCAAAAGATAGAGAAAAATGAACATATCGTGGATGTCGATGAGATTGAATGGTAGTCCATGTGGAAAAGAAAGGGTTTGAAATATGAAATCCATGATGAAGAGAAATACATTTCGTGAGATAAAGAAAAGCTTTGGAAGATATTTTGCTATCCTTGCCATTATTGCACTGGGTGTTGCATTTTTTTCCGGCCTTAAGATTACCCAGTCGGTCATGGTGCATTCTGCGGATGTCTATTTAAAGGATTTGCAATTCTATGATTATCGTCTGGTATCCACACTTGGCTTTACAGAAGAAAATGTAGAAGCACTGGCAGAAAAAGAAGATGTCCGGGCGGCAGAGGGTGCCATATCGGCAGAGGTTCTTTATAAGGATGCCGGAGAAAATGAGCGCGTTATCAAGATGCATTCCATCACAGAGAAGGTCAATAAACTGAAGCTGGTTGCCGGAGAAATGCCGCAGTCTGCTGATGAATGTGTGGTAGATTCCGTACTTTTTTCAGAAGATGCCATTGGAAGCAAGCTGGTTCTTTCGGAAAATAATACAACAGATGATTTAGATAAATTTGCATACAAAGAATATACGATTACCGGACTAGTACAGTCACCGTGCTATATCCAGTTTGAACGTGGCAATACATCCATTGGAAATGGCAGAATCAGCGGATTTGCCTATATATTAAAAGATGGATTTGCAGTAGATTATGACACAGAAATCTATATTAAATTTGATGAAGATTATGACATCTATTCCGATGAGTATGATTCCTATATGGACGCAAAGGAAGCAGACTGGGAGGCCTATACAAAGGAACAGGCAGATATCCGTTATGAAAAGATTGTAAAAGACGCACAGGACGAACTGGATGAGAAGAAGGAAGAGTTAGAGGAAAAGCGGGCAGAAGCGGAAGCGGAATTAGAATCGGCAAAGCAGCAGCTTACGGATGGAGAAACAGAGATCTCCGATGGAAAAAATCAGATTGCTTCTGCAAAGACCGAACTTTCTGCTAAAGCATCGGAGCTGCAGTCCGGGAAGGATGCATTGTCTTCTAAGGCGGCAGAATTAGAGAGCGCATCGCAGCAGATTTCCGGGCAGGAAAGTGCACTGGCAGCAAAAAAGGCAGAGTATGAGCAGGGATTGAATGCTTATTTGGCAGCAAAGCAGCAGGTGACGGATCAGAGAAACAGCCTTGAGGCCGCAAAAGCGCAGTTGATGGAAAATACTCCGGGCTATGAAGAGATGCTGGCACAGATTGAAGCCGGTTTAACGGAGGTTGCCGGTGCAGAAGCAGAATTAAATGCAAAGAATGCGGAATTAGAAGCAGCCGCAGGTCAGCTTTCTTCTACGGAAAGCCAGCTGGCAGCCGCAAAGCAGCAGATAGAAGATGGAAAAAATGCACTGGCAGCTGCCGAGGCAGAGCTTACGGATGGGGAGAACCAGCTTGCGGCAGCAAAAGAACAGATAGAAGAAAAAGAAGATCAGCTTGAGGCTGCAGAAACAGAGCTGGCAGACGGCTTACTGCAGTATCAGGAGAAGCAGAGTGAATTTGATGAGCAGATGCAGGATGCGGATGACCAGATAGCAGATGCACAGAGTAAGATAGATGAAATCGAGAAACCGGAGACTTATGTACTGGACCGGAATACCAATGTAGGTTATGTGTGCCTGAAAAATGATTCCGGTGTAGTAAAAGGAATTGCCAATGTATTTCCGGTATTCTTCTTTCTGGTGGCAGCGTTAATCTGTATGACTACCATGAACCGGATGGTGGAAGAACAGCGGACACAGATTGGTGTGCTAAAGGCACTGGGTTTTAGTGAAGGAAAGATAATGGGAAAGTATCTTTTCTATTCCGGCTCTGCAGCCATCAGCGGAACGTTAATCGGCTATGTGCTGGGAATCCATTTCTTCCCGTTAGTCATCATAACCGCCTATGGAATTGTCTATAAAATGGGTGGGATTTATTATGTGTCTGACCTGCCATTAGTACTGGTTTCACTTACCGTTGCAGTACTTTGCTCCGTTGGGACGACCTGGCTGTCCTGCCATAAAGAGTTAAAAGAAGTGGCGGCAGATTTGATGCGGCCGAAAGCACCAAAAGCCGGAAAACGTGTATTCTTAGAGCATGTACCATTTATCTGGAAGAGACTTAAATTCTTGCAGAAGGTATCCGTAAGAAATATTGTCCGCTATAAGAAGCGTTTCTTTATGATGGTAATCGGAATCAGCGGCTGTACGGCATTGCTGGTGATGGGCTTTGGTGTAAGAGATTCTGTAGTGGCAGTGGCAGACCAGCAGTATGAAGAAATCCAGCTTTACAACATCGGAGTTACATTAAAAGCTGGAAAGATGCCGGGAGAGGCCGACCTTAAATCTTTAGATTCTGTATTGGAAAAGGAAAATGCAGCAGGCATGTATGCCATGGAAAAGACCATTGACCTGGTGACAGATAAAGGAACTAAGTCGATTCATATGGTGGCAGTGGAAAATCCGGATGAAGTAGGAGACTTTATTTCACTGCATACAAAGAAACAGGAGCCGATTGCTTATCCAAAAGAAGGAGAAGCAGTACTTTCGAAGAAAGTGGCAGAAACCTATGCAGTCAAAAAAGGCGATACGATTCTGCTGCGTGACAGTGACAACAATGAGATGCACTTAAAAGTCACCGGAATCTGTGAGAATCATATTTATAATTATGTATACATTGCACCGGAATCCTATGAAAAACAGATTGGGGATGTGGTATTTAAAAATGTGTATGTGAGACTGCCGGATGCGTCAGATATTCATGAAGTGAGTGCGGCACTGATGAAAGCAGATGGTGTGACGGCAGTAACCGTTAATTCCGATATGTTAAGCCGGATTTCACAGATGATGTCCTGTATGAATTATATTGTCATTATCATTATTATCTGTGCCGGAGCACTGGCATTTATCGTATTATATAATCTTAATAATATCAATATTACGGAACGGGTGAGAGAGATAGCTACCATTAAAGTATTAGGCTTCTATCCAAAGGAAACGGCATCTTATGTGTTTCGGGAGAATATGGTCTTAACTGCCATCGGCTGCGGACTGGGACTGATTTTAGGAAAATGGTTCCATCGTTTTGTAATGGGTGAGATACAGATTGATATGGTATCCTTTAATGTACAGATTAATGCAGTAAGTTATCTCTTTAGTGTTTTGCTGACGATGGGCTTTGCATGGATTGTAAACTGTATGATGACAGGCAAATTAGAACGTATCAACATGGCAGAATCCTTAAAATCAATAGACTAAAGCAGGCTGTTTTCTGGCGATTTCTTTCTGGCAAACCGAAGGAGCGCAAGAAAGGATAAAAAAGTAGTCAGCAGTTCGCCTGCAAGCATGCCATAGAGGTAGCAGCGGATGCCATATGTTGGAATCAGTGCATAGATAAAGAAAATGCGTAAAGTGCAGCCGCTCATATTAATGTAGAACGCACGTCCCGGTTTCCCTAGACCGTGAAGAACGGAAGTAAGGGTGGTGGACAGATAGAGGAAAGGGCAGATCCAGCTTAATATGAGTATGAAACTGCCGGCTAATGTGTTCTGGAAAACGAATTGTCCAATCCATTTCCCAGTCAGAAGAAAACCGAAGGTACAGGAAAAGCCAAGAAGCAGACAATAAAACACCGTTTTTTTAATAGTACGGCGGATTAAGTGAAAATCCTTTCTTGCATAGGCTTCTGAAATAGCAGGCATCAGCAGCACCGAGACAGAATTTACAAGGACATTGGGAAAAAGAATCATTGGCATTGCCATTCCGGTAAAAATGCCGAAGACGCTCAAGGCATCCTGATTGCTGTAGCCATATTTTTTTAAGCAGATGGGAATCAGAATGGCTTCAATACTGGAAAATAAGTGATATGCTACGTGATTGGTGGTAAGGGGCAGCGCAAAGAGGGAAAGCTCCTTAAAAATTCTTTTTATATGCCTGCTGCACTTTTGGAAATGAAGGCAGCTTACGGAAAAGAGTGAAGAGGCCAGTTCACCGCAGACAACACCCCAGACAGCAATGGATGGGGTGATGGGATAACTTTTTTCCAGGCAGATAAGATAAAGTATATAGACACTTAAGACCCGGACAACCTGCTCCATAAGCTGGCTTACGGATGGCACCAGAGTTTTCTTCTTCCCATAATAATAACCATTGATACAGGCATGGACACTGGCAGGAATCAGGCAGTAGGAAAGAATAACTAGGAGTGGAGCACAACGGGATTCATCTAAAATATGAATGGCAATAAAATCAGAATAAGAAATCAGAATAACAGTAAGTGAGAGTGCAATTCCCACAGAAAGAACCAGACCGGCATAGAGGTAACTCATGCCGGTATTTTTATGGTCGGCTGCAGCAACAAAGCGGGAGACAGCGGTCTGGATGCCTGAGGAACTGAAGGCAATACAGAGGGCAAAAACCGGAAAAATAAGCTGATAAATTCCAAGACCTTCTGCACCAATTATGCGGGAGAGGAATATTCTATAGAAGAAACCGATTACTCTGTTGGAAAGTCCGGTCACAGTAAGCAGGAGAGTACCGGCAATCAGTGGATTTGAAATGGATTTCAACGGTTTCAATTGGAGCCTCCATGAAAAAGCAGATTTGTCAAAAGTATATGATAAATCAGAGGCAGAAAGAACTATTCTCAGAGGGAAAGAAGCATGAAGAAAATGATTTATCTTGATAATGCAGCAACAACACCGACAGCACCGGAAGTAATCGAAGCAATGCTGCCCTTTTATGAGCGTCGTTATGGAAACCCATCTGCCCTGTATGATCTGGGGCAAAAAAGTCATGATGCCATAGAAGAAAGCCGGAAGATAATTGCGCAGAGCATCGGGGCGCAGCCGGAGGAAATATATTTCACAGCCGGAGGAAGTGAATCTGATAACTGGGCATTGAAATGTACCGCAGAAAGTATGGTTATGCGTGGCCGGCATATCATTACCACGAAAATAGAGCATCATGCCATTTTAAGAACCTGCGGATATCTGGAACAGAATGGTTATGAGATTACTTACCTTCCGGTAAATGACAAGGGAACGGTTTCCTTGGAGCAGGTGCGGCGGGCAATCCGGCCGGATACCATATTGATTTCTGTTATGATGGCAAATAATGAGATTGGTACCATAGAACCTATAGCAAGAATCGGTATGCTTGCCAGGAGATATGGAATCTGTTTTCATACGGATGCCGTACAGGCATATGGACATATTCCCATTGAGGTCAACAGAATGAATATTGATATGATGAGTGCCAGCGCACATAAATTCAACGGACCTAAGGGAACCGGATTTTTATATGTGCGAAAGAAAAAGAGGATACCTCCTTTTATCCATGGAGGAGGCCAGGAAAGCGGTGTCCGGGCGGGAACTGAGAATGTGCCGGGAATTGTAGGCATGGGAAAAGCGGCAGCTATGGCAATGGAAAGCTTAAAAGAGCGGATGGAAATCGAGACAAGGATGCGGGATTACTTGATTTATTCAGTATTAAAGCAGGTGCCGAAGGTAAGGCTGAATGGGGAATGGAACAACCGCCTTCCGAATAATGTGGACTTTTGTTTTGATGAGTTAGAAGGTGGGAATCTTTTGGTTATGCTGGATATGGATGGAATCTGTGCATCGGCAGGTTCAGCGTGTTCTTCCGGAGAACATGAGCCATCCCATGTGTTAACAGCCATCGGTGTACCGCCGGAAATTGCAAGGGGAGCATTGCGGCTTACTTTAAATGAAAAAATTACGGCAGAGCAGATTGATTATGTGACTGCCTGCATCAAAAAGAATGTCACAATCCTAAGGGGACAGAAGGAAACCGTAAAATTCACTTGACGGATGCTGACAGTGTGGGTAAACTGTGAGTGCAGCTAAAAATTTGCCTGTAGGATAGGATTAAATATATGAAGGAAAAAGTAGTAGTTGGAATGTCCGGCGGAGTGGATTCTTCCGTTGCGGCATATCTTTTAAAGGAACAGGGCTATGATGTGATTGGTGTAACCATGCAGATCTGGCAGGATGAGGAAGAAACACAGCAGCAGGAAAATGGTGGCTGCTGTGGCCTCAGTGCCGTGGATGATGCCAGAAGAGTGGCTGACCGGTTGGAAATACCATATTATGTGATGAACTTTAAACAGGAATTTAAACAGTATGTAATGGATTATTTTGTGGCAGAATATTTGGCAGGAAGAACGCCGAATCCATGTATTGCCTGTAACCGTTATGTGAAATGGGAGTCACTTCTTGCCAGAAGCTTAAGCATCGGAGCAGATTATATTGCAACCGGACATTATGCAAGAATTGCAAAATGTGACAACGGACGTTTCGCAGTGGCAAAATCTGTAACAGCAGCCAAGGATCAGACCTATGCATTATATAACCTGACACAGGAGCAGTTATCCCATACATTGATGCCGGTAGGTGCTTATCATAAAGATGAAATCCGCAAAATCGCAGAAGAGGTGGGACTTCCGGTGGCTCATAAGAGAGACAGCCAGGAAATCTGCTTTATTCCGGATAATGACTATGCAGGTTTTATTGACCGTGAGGTTGGAGATGCAGTTCCGGGAGAGGGAAACTTTGTGACAAAAGATGGTGAAATTATCGGACGGCACAAAGGAATTACCCACTATACCGTAGGACAGCGCCGTGGCTTGAATATACCATATGGCAAACGGATTTTTGTAACAGAGATCAGACCGGAAACCAATGAAGTAGTGGTAGGTTCGCCAGAGGATGTATTTACGGATACACTGGTTGCAGACCATGTCAATTATATGGGACTTACCGATTTTGATGGCAGACGTCTCTTAGGTAAAATCCGTTATGGACATGCAGGAGCCATGTGTACCGTGGAAAATATCGGAGAGGGCAGGATCCGCTGTCATTTTGAAGAACCGGTCCGTGCTGCGACACCGGGTCAGGCGGTGGTATTTTATGATGGGGAATTTGTCGCAGGCGGTGGAATTATTATAGGAAAATAGTGAATTGTGCACAAAAATGAAATGGTAAAATTATATATTATATACGAAGTTTACATTCCGGACTTGACGTTTCTGATAAAATATAGTACATTTGTAATGTAATAAGCAGGGACGCAAACCGGATTGTTACTAGAGATAGGCAAGACTGGATTGCACTTTAAGATAATTGTTAGGTCGGATTATTTAGAGTGTAATGCAGCTTTTTTTATATCATAAACAGGTGAAACGTAATGCAGATTATCAAAGTAATTAACAATAATGTAATCAGTTCCGAGGACGATAAAGGTAAAGAAATCATCGTTATGGGAAAGGGCATAGGCTTCGGAAAGAAAGCCGGAGAAGAAATAGATGAGACAAAGATAGAAAAAGTATTCTCCCTTCCGGACGAAAGTACCAGCCAGTTCATGCAGGTGGTAAAGGACATGCCGTATGAATATATCCGGACAGCCGAGCTGGTTATCGCATATGCCAGAGAAACATTAGGTTATCATTTAAGTAAAAATATTTATGTGACATTAACAGACCACTTGGGATACGCTATAGAGAGAAAGCAGCAGGGCATCGTTGTTGCAAATGAGCTTTCCTGGGAGATGAAGAAATTCTACAATGCAGAATTTCAGGTGGGATTGAAAGCCTTAGATATTGTAAAACAGGAACTAGACGTGGAGCTGCCGGAGGATGAAGCTGGATTTATTGCGATGCATCTGGTAAATGCACAGATGGGCGGTCAGATGAATCAGTCCAGGAACATGCCGGCAATGATAAAGGATATACTCAATATAGTCAGATATACCTTTCAGGTGGAATTGGATGAAAAGAGCCTGTCCTATGAGCGTTTTGTAACGCATTTAAGATTCTTTGTACAGCGGGTAATCAGTCGGGAAGACAGTGAACGTAATGATGAAGAATTTGACCAGTTGATTGCGGATCGTTTCCCACATTCCTACGAATGTGCACAGAAGATAAAGAGTTACATGAAGAAGAAGCTTGATTATGAAGTCTCGGATGTAGAGATTTCCTATCTGGCAGTACACATTCATCGTGTGATTCACAGTATGAATAAGTAAATACCCTTTCGGCAAGGGATTGTTACGTTAAGACGGCAAAACCCAGACGAATAAGACTCATAGGAAGAGTTTTATTTGTTTGGGCTTTTTTAATTTACAGGAAATTGCTTTCCTGTAAATTAAAAAACGCTCCGCGAGGATGCACACTGCGGCGTATAAGGTAGATGTCGCAAGCGACCGCCGCAGGCGCGAGAATGTGCCAAGGCACATTCGTTGTTTTTAACAAAATGAATAAAACACAAGAGTGTTTTAGATAAAAATGAACATGCTATAAAAAATAAAAATGGAGGGATTGTTATGGCAAGTAAGTATGATGGACTGGCAAGAATTATTATCCAGAACGTAGGCGGCAGGGAGAATATCATAAGCCTTGCACACTGTGTTACCAGACTTCGTTTTAAATTAAAAGACGAGTCCAAGGCTAACACAGAAGTATTAAAAGCAACGGAAGGAATTGTGACAGTAATGAAATCTGGCGGACAGTATCAGATAGTAATCGGAAATCATGTACCGGATGTCTATGATGTGGTTTGTGAACATGCACATCTGGTCGGAAACGGAGCTGTTTCCGAGGATGCAGAAGACGGCGGAGAGAAGATGGGGCTTGGTGCAAGACTCATTGATTTGATTTCCGGTGTATTCCAGCCATTCCTTGGTGTGCTTTGTGCAGCAGGTATTATCAAAGGTCTTTTGGCACTGTGGTCTTTTATCGCAAGTCAGTCAGGAATTGATGTTACCACAAGCGGAGCATATCAGCTCTGGTATTCCATTGGAGACGGATTCTTCTATTTTCTGCCGATTATCTTAGGATATACTGCAGCAAAGAAATTTAAGATGAATGAATTTATCGGAATGGCACTTGGTATATCACTTACCTATCCGGCACTGGTTAATCTGACTTCAGGAGAACTGATAGGTTCCCTGTTTGCAGGAACTTCCTTTGAAATGAATTATTATACAACCTTTTTTGGAATTCCTGTTATTATGCCATCCAGTGGTTATACTTCTTCGGTAGTACCAATTGTTATTGCAGTGGCTTGTGCTGCCTGGCTGGAAAAGAGATTAAAGAAAGTAATTCCGGACGTTATTAAAACATTTATCGTTCCGGTTGTAACTTTGGCAGTAATGGTTCCACTTACCTATCTGGTAATCGGACCGGTATCTACTTTCCTTTGCAACATTATCGGTATTATTTTCGGAGCAATCTATAACCTTCCGGTTGTAGGAGGTCTTGTAGCAGGTATCTTAGTCGGAGCATTCTGGCAGGTACTGGTAATCTTCGGATTACATTGGGGACTTGTTCCACTGGCAATGATTAATTATGGAACTTTAGGATATGACTTCATCCTTTCTCCATATTTCGCAGCATCTTTTGCGCAGTCCATGGTTGTACTGGCTATTGTATTAAAGACGAAAGATAAGCAACTTAGAAATATTGCATTACCGGCGTTTATCTCAGGACTCTTTGGTGTAACAGAGCCATGTATTTATGGTATTACACTTCCAAAGAAAAAACCATTCGTAATTTCCTGTATTGCATCCGCTATTGGTGGTGGAATCATAGGATTTGCCGGAGTTAAAACTTATATGATGGGTGGTCTTGGATTCTTCGGACTTCCGGCATTCATCGATGGTGAGTCAAAGAGCGTTTACAGTTTGATCTGGGTATTAATCGGTATGGCAGTAGCTATGGTAGTTGCGTTCGTAGCAACTTACATTACCTATCATGATGATGCTCCACAGAATGATGAAGCAAAAATAGAAAAGAAAGGCACAAAAACCGCAGCAAACCAGGTAATTGCATCTCCTCTTACCGGAGAAGTAAAAGCCTTGGAAGAAGTAGAAGATGAAGCATTTTCAAGCGGAGCATTAGGTCAGGGTGTTGCTATTCTCCCGTCCGAAGGCAAATTATATGCACCATGTGATGGCGAAGTAGTAACCTTCTTCCCAACCGGTCATGCCATTGGAATAGTATCCGATGGCGGAGCAGAAATCCTGATTCATGTGGGCATGGATACCGTGAAATTAGATGGAGAAGGATTTACACCGAAGGTAGCACAGGGAGCCAAAGTAAAGAAAGGTGACCTTTTATTGGAATTTGATATTGCAAAGATTACAGAAGCAGGATATTCCGTTCTGACTCCGGTTATCATCAGCAACACAGCAGATTACGCAGATGTAGTTCCGACAGATGCAAAGAAAGTTGCAGCGTTGGACACATTGATTACCGTTTTATAAATTAGTTTTCCATAGTTTTTTATACCTAAGGGTGCGGGCTCTGATAAAGGGCTCGTGCTCTATCCAACAAAATCAGAAGCCTTATTGCAGGGCAGAATGAGAAAAGAAAAATATAAAAACAGAAATTATAAATTTTCAAAAATAAAAATAATAAGAAGCAGGAGGAAAAAGCAATGAAGACATTTCGTAAAGATTTTCTCTGGGGCGGTGCAACCGCGGCCAATCAGTTTGAGGGAGCATGGGATGTAGATGGAAAAGGAGCATCTGTTTCTGATATGTGTACGAATGGTTCCCATACCGAGCCGAAAAAGGTAACAAGAACCATTCATCCGGAATATCTCTATCCGAGCCACGAAGCAATTGATTTCTATCATCATTACAAAGAGGATATTGCATTATTTGCAGAAATGGGATTTAAAGTATTCCGTTTATCCATTGCATGGACAAGAATTTTTCCGACCGGAATGGAGAATGAACCAAACGAAGCAGGACTGGCATTCTACGATAAAGTATTTGATGAGTGTTTAAAATATGGCATTGAGCCGCTGGTAACCATTTCCCATTATGAAATGCCATATGCACTGATTGAAAAATACAATGGCTGGGAAGCCAGAGAATGTATTGATTATTTTTTAAATTACTGCAAGGCAATTTTCGAAAGATATCAGGGCAAAGTAAAATACTGGCTGACCTTCAATGAAATCAATGGCGGAACCACACCGCTTGGCAACCTGCTTTCCCTTGGAACTGTAAAAGGCTATGAGGGAAAAATTACAGAGATTCCGGATGACCCGAAGGTTCGTTTCCAGGCATTGCATCATCAGTTTGTTGCCAGCGCAAAAGCAGTAAAATTAGCACATGAAAAATATCCGGAATATCTTATCGGTGATATGAATGTCTTTATGACCAAGTATCCATTTACCTGCAATCCGGAGGATGTATTAGCAACACAGAAGGAAATGCGGATTATGAACTGGTTCTGTTCCGATGTGCAGGTAAGAGGAGAATATCCGGCGTATATGGAGCGGTATTTTGAAGAAAATAATATTCATGTTAAAATGGAACCGGGCGATGAAGAAATTCTGCGGGAAGGCTGTGTGGATTTCTATACCCTCAGCTATTATATGAGCAGTTGTGTATCAAAAGATCCAAATGGCGAGCAGACGGATGGAAACCTGATTGCCGGTCTTAAGAATCCATATCTTAAGGCAAGTGACTGGGGCTGGCAGATTGACCCACAGGGCTTACATTATTCCTTAAATGAAATTTATGACCGTTATCAGATTCCGGTTATGGTAGTAGAAAATGGCCTTGGCGCTTATGACAAATTAGAAGAAGATGGAAGCATTCAGGATGATTACCGTATCGACTATCTGCGGGATCATATCAAAGAGATGAAAGAAGCGGTAAAAGATGGCGTTGACCTGATGGGATATACACCATGGGGCTGCATTGATTTAGTAAGTGCATCCACCGGAGAAATGGCAAAGAGATATGGCTTCATCTATGTAGAAAAATATGATGATGGAACCGGAACTCTTGCAAGAAGAAAGAAAAAATCCTTCGACTGGTATAAAGAAGTAATTGCTTCAAATGGAGAAAACTTATAAAAGAAAGAAGGTATGGACTATGGAAAAGTTTAATGGAAAAAAGGTATTCAGCGGTATTGCAATTGGAAAGGTAAAACTCCTTGTAAAAGCTGAAAATCAGGTGGTAAGAAAGAGAATAGAAGACCCGGCAGCAGAGATTGCCCGCTATGAAGCAGCAAAGCAGACTGCAATTGAACAGCTCCACAAGCTTTACAAGAAAGCATTAAAAGAAGTGGGTGAAGTAAATGCACAGATTTTTGATGTGCATGCCATGATGTTAGAGGATGGAGATTATAATGATTCCGTTCACAATCTTATTGAGAGCCAGAGCGTAAATGCAGAGTATGCGGTAGGTGTTACCGGAGATAACTTTGCAGAAGTATTTGCAAATATGGATGACGAGTATTTCAAAGCCCGTTCCATTGATATGAAGGATATTTCTGAGCGTGTCATCAATGTATTATGTGGAAATGATATGGGAAGCGACCTTGGAGATGAGCCGGTTATTATCGTAGCAAAGGATTTAGCTCCGAGTGAAACCGTACAGATGGATAAAAGTAAGCTGCTGGCATTTGTAACACAGCTGGGCTCTACGAATTCACATACTGCAATTTTAGCAAGAACTATGGGCATCCCGGCACTGATTGGTGTGGAAATCAAGGAAGAGTGGAACGGAAAACAGGCAATTGTGGATGGCTATACCGGAACTCTTATCATTGAACCGGATGAAGCAGCTTTGGCAGAATATAAGAAAAAAGCAGAAGAGGATGCAAAGCAGAAGGAATTACTGCTGACTTTAAAGGGAAAAGAAAATGTGACAAAGAGTGGTCAGAAAATCAATCTTTATGCCAACATCGGAAATGTCTCTGACTTAGCGGCAGTACTTAAAAATGATGCCGGTGGAATCGGACTTTTCCGTAGTGAATTTCTTTATCTTGAAAAAGATACCTTCCCAACAGAAGAAGAACAGTTTGTGGCTTATAAGCAGGTCGCAGAGACCATGGCAGGAAAGAAGGTTATTATCCGAACCCTGGATATCGGAGCCGATAAGCAGGTGGACTACTTTAACCTCGACAAAGAAGATAATCCGGCAATGGGATATCGTGCCATCCGGATATGCCTGACCCAGCCGGAAATTTTTAAGACCCAGCTTCGTGCTTTATTCCGCGCAAGCAATTACGGAAATATTGCAATTATGTATCCGATGATTATTTCGGTAGATGAAGTGCGTAAGATTAAAGCAATTTCAGAAGAAGTGAAAGAAGAACTTACAAAGGAAGGGATTCCTTTTGGAAATGTGGAGCAGGGTATCATGATTGAAACTCCTGCAGCAGCAGTAATGAGTGATGAACTGGCAAAAGAGGTTGATTTCTTCAGTATCGGAACCAACGACCTGACCCAGTATACACTGGCAATTGACCGTCAGAATGCGAAGCTTGACAGCTTCTATAATCCGCATCATGAAGCAGTGCTCCGGCTGATTCAGATGACCGTGGAAAATGCACACAAGGCAGGCATCTGGGCAGGAATATGTGGAGAACTTGGGGCAGATACAACTCTGACCCAGCGTTTCTTAGAGATGGGGGTAGATGAATTATCTGTTTCTCCTGGCTGTGTTCTTCCGGTTCGAAAAGCGATTCGGGATGCAGAATAATGAGCCGTAAACTGATTTTTTTGGATGTAGACGGAACTCTGGTGGATTTCACCATGCACATGCCGGAATCTGCCAGGGAAGCATTAAGCATTGCCAGAAAGCGGGGACATCTGATTTCGTTATGTACCGGAAGAACTGTAACGAATGTGTATCCATGGCTTTTAGAATTTGGATTTGATGCCATTGTGGCTTCGGCAGGTGCTTATGTGTCTGCAAATGATAAGGTGATTTACCATAGCGTTCTGGCAAATGATAAGGTGCAGGATATGGTAGAGGTGCTGAAGGAGCACGGTGCATGCTTTATGCTGCAGGGAATCAACGGACGTTATGTGGATGAAGAGAATGCAAAGAAAATGAGAGAACGCTGTATGCGGCTTGGACTTGATATTGACGGTGCTCTAAACGGGATGACGCTTGTTGAACATCCGGAACAGATGCCGGCTCTTGAAAGTGGAATGTATTTTGATGCCGATATTCCGGTGGATGTGATGCAGAAGGAAGTCGGAAATTATATCAAGATAACCGGAGCAAGCTTTGGCAAGGATCGTCAGATGTCCGGTGAAATGACGAAGATGGGAGTCAACAAGGCAACCGGAATGCAGCGGCTTATGGATGAGTTAAAGATAGGCAGGGAAGATACCATTGCTTTTGGTGATGGACCAAATGATGTGGAAATGCTGCAATTTGCAGGAACAGGAGTGGCAATGGGAAATGCGATTCCGGCAGTAAAACAGTATGCGGATATGGTTACAGATAAGATTGATGAAGACGGACTGTATCATGCATTCGAACGGCTGCATCTGCTGGGGTAGGATTTGAAGTAAAAACAATTTTCTTATGATAGAAAAAGGCGGCGTGGTTTGTCAACTTAGGAGACATGATAAGTACAGTTAGGGGCACTTGGAATTTCAGATAATATCAGGCAACGCTGGCACAGGGATGTGTCAGCGAGGTGCATATGAACATGGATGTGAATTTGCACCGGTTGCCGGAACTTATTCTATATTCATCGAAATTCTTAGTGCCCTTTACTGTATTTATGTTGTCTCTGTAGTTGACGAACCGCGCCGTTACTTTTACATACACAGGAAAAATTGCATGCCTGCATACAGATTTGGTGAACACCGCAATAAGATGAGAAATTCGTAAAGCGTGATTCCCATAGTTTACAACGGAAGAAAAGCCGGTTTTCTCTTTTCGAATACAGTAAAATACTGAAAGCCTGCGGCCTTTAAAATATCCGGTACTTTTGCAAAATCAAATGCAACATGCTCCGGTTTGTGGGCATCGGCACCGATGGTAATGATTTCACCGCCTAGTTCGTGATAACGTTTTATAATATCTTCTGTTGGATTCGGATGTCCCAGACCATATTTGAAACCACCGGTATTGATTTCAATTCCTTTTCCCATATCAATGAGCTTTTCTAAAATCGCATCAATGACATCGGCATATTTCTGATAAGAATATTCAAGGTTCCGGTTTGGACCGTAGCGTACCACATAATCGATATGTCCATATACATCAAAATTATCAAATACCGCAAGATTTTCCAGGATAGATTCAAAATATTCCTGGTAAGCCTGCTGTTCGGTTTTTCCTTCAAAAAAGCGGGAGTAGTAAGGGTCTTTGCCGTGGATTACATGGGAAGAGCCGATGACAAAATCAAAGTCATATCGGCCTATCAGTTCCTGATGTTTCGCTGCAAGATGAGGCTGCAATCCAAGCTCAATGCCGGTCAGCACCTTTATTTTATCTTTGTATTGCTGTCCCAGCTTCTGGATAGTTGGGAAGTAGACCGGAGTGTCTAAGATAAATTCCGGTTCATCCTCCGGATGTTCTTTTGGATAATCATAATCCATATGGTCGGTAATGCAGATTCCGCCAAGTCCCAGTTCGATAGAGGCTTTAATCATGGATTCCGGTGAGGCCTCACTGTCGGTAGAAAAAGCAGTGTGCATATGTGTGTCCCAAAGCATAGTGTACTCCTTTCTGTGGGGTGTATGGCGGGTAAGGTTGTGCAGGTGGGGAACTGGATGAGAAAGCTTCTTCCCAAAAGCACCGGAACGTTTGTATGTAAGAAGCCGGCACTTCAACCTGCAGTATTTTTCTTTCTTTTATAATAAGCAGTCTTTCCAATGTTTGACAGTATACTGCATTTTGTCTGCCGGCGTGCGGATACCGTGAACAGCGTCTGTTAGGGACTCTTAGAGTCCCTTCAGACAAAGTGTGGTATCCGCTGCTGGCAGACAAAAGCAGTATATGGTCAAAGCAGCCGGAAAGACAGCCTAATTTCAAGAAAAATACTGCCCGTGAAGTGCTGCGGATTCTCACATCATAACTGTTCCAGTGTTTTCGGGAAGAAGCTTTCCCATTCCCTTCGCCTACATATTGCACAAACCTTACCCGGTGTTTACACATTTCTACTAAGAAAAATGTTACATTTTCACAAGTATAGTAAAATCTTTGTATATAATACACAGAATACTATAATAGAAATTTGACAATCTGTCAAAAGACAGTATGAAAAATGGAAAAGCTATTGTAACATTTGTTTGAAAATGAGAAAGAAGAAATAAAAATAGTGAAAAAATTAACAAAGTGATGGGAACTACTTGAACTTTCGACAAAAATTGGTTAGAATAATACCAGATTGGGTACAATCCCAAATAAAGATATTTTATATTAAATTTCTAGGAGGAATTAATAATGGCAGTAAGAGTAGCAATTAATGGATTCGGCCGTATTGGTCGTCTGGCATTCAGACAGATGTTTGGTGCTGAAGGATACGAAGTAGTAGCAATCAACGATTTAACAAGCCCTAAAATGTTAGCACACTTGTTAAAATATGATTCTTCTCAGGGTAAATATGAGCATGCTGATGAAGTATCCTGCACAGATGATTCTATCATCGTATGTGGAAAAGAAATCAAAATCTATGCATTCCCAGATGCAAACAACTGCCCATGGGGTGAATTAAAAGTTGACGTTGTATTAGAGTGTTCAGGTTTCTATACAAGCAAAGAAAAAGCACAGGCACACATCAATGCAGGTGCTCGTAAAGTTGTTATTTCTGCTCCAGCAGGTAATGACCTTCCTACAATCGTATACAACACAAACCATGAGACATTAAAAGCATCTGATACAATCATTTCAGCAGCTTCTTGTACAACAAACTGCTTAGCACCTATGGCTGATGCATTAAATAAATATGCTCCAATCCAGTCTGGTATCATGGTAACAATCCATGCTTACACAGGTGATCAGATGACTCTTGATGGACCACAGAGAAAAGGTGATTTAAGAAGATCTCGTGCGGCAGCAGTTAACATCGTTCCAAACAGCACTGGTGCAGCAAAAGCTATCGGACTTGTTATCCCAGAACTGAACGGAAAATTAATCGGATCTGCTCAGCGTGTTCCAACCCCTACAGGATCTACAACAATCTTAACAGCAGTTGTTAAGAAAGCTGGCGTTACAAAAGAAGATATCAATGCAGCTATGAAAGCAGCAGCTAATGAGTCCTTCGGATACAATGAAGACGAAATCGTATCTTCTGATATCGTTGGAATGAGATTCGGTTCTCTGTTCGATGCAACACAGACCATGGTTAACCAGGTATCTGATGATCTGTACGAAGTACAGGTTGTTTCTTGGTATGATAACGAGAACAGCTACACATCTCAGATGGTTCGTACAATCAAATACTTCAGCGAGTTAGCATAATTTACGAGAGAAACCCGCAAAGCGTGTTTCCCGTAGTTTAACGAACAATCACTGCACGGTAGACTACTTTTTTAAGCGACAGGCTGCCAGAGTGCAGATAAGACTCAGGAAAAGGGTCCGGTCTTTTAGGACCGGGCTCTTTCTTGCTATTAGAAATAAAATTTAAAGGAGACTACTTAATATGTCATTAAATAAAAAATCTATAGATGATATTAATGTAAAAGGACTTCGCGTTCTTTGCAGATGTGATTTCAACGTACCATTAAAAGAAGGAAAGATTACAGACGAGAACCGTCTGGTTGCAGCGCTTCCTACAATCAAGAAATTAATCGCTGATGGTGGAAAGGTTATCCTTTGCTCCCATTTAGGAAAAGTAAAAACAGAAGAAGACAAACAGACCAAAACTCTTGCACCAGTAGCAGCAAGACTTACAGAGTTATTAGGACAGGAAGTTAAATTCGTTGTTGACCCTGAAGTTGTTGGTGAGAACGTAAGAGCAGCAGTAGCAGCTATGAACGATGGCGATGTTATCTTACTTGAGAATACACGTTTCAGACCAGAAGAGACAAAGAACGGAGAAGCTTTCTCTAAAGACCTTGCTTCTATCTGTGATGTATTTGTAAATGATGCATTCGGAACAGCTCACAGAGCACATTGTTCTAACGTAGGTGTTGCACAGTTAGTTGACACTGCAGTAGTTGGATACTTAATGCAGAAAGAAATCGACTTCCTTGGAAATGCAGTAGAGAATCCGGTAAGACCATTCGTTGCAATTCTTGGTGGTGCAAAAGTTGCTGATAAATTAAATGTAATCAACAACTTACTTGAGAAATGTGATACCTTAATCATCGGTGGTGGTATGGCTTACACATTCTTAAAAGCAAAAGGATATGAAATCGGAATCTCTTTAGTAGATGATACTAAGATCGATTATTGTAAAGAAATGATGGCGAAGGCAGAGAAACTTGGAAAGAAACTTCTTCTTCCGGTAGATGCTGTAACAATCAAAGATTTCCCAAATCCTATCGATGCTCCAGTTGAAGTAGAAACTTATGATGCAGACAAGATGCCGGCAGACAGAGAAGGCTGTGATATCGGACCTAAGACACAGACACTTTTCGCAGATGCTGTTAAGACTGCTAAGACTGTTGTTTGGAACGGACCTATGGGTGTCTTCGAGAACCCAACTCTTGCAGCAGGTACTATCGCTGTAGCAAAAGCTTTAGCTGATACAGATGCAACAACCATTATCGGTGGTGGAGATTCTGCAGCAGCAGTTAACCAGCTTGGATTCGGTGACAAGATGAGCCACATCTCAACAGGTGGTGGAGCATCCTTAGAGTTCTTAGAGGGTAAAGAGCTTCCAGGCGTTGCAGCAGCAAACGATAAATAAGTAATCAAAGCACATGCCTGTATGCAGGCAAACGCTTATATATTTAAGAAAGAAGGACATTTTAAAATGGCAAGAAAGAAAATTATTGCCGGCAACTGGAAAATGAACAAAACTCCTAGCGAGGCAGTTGCACTGGTAAATGAATTAAAACCATTAGTAGCAAACGAAGACGTAGATGTAGTATTCTGCGTACCAGCAATTGATATTATTCCAGCAATGGAAGCAGCAAAAGGTTCTAACATCTGCATCGGTGCAGAGAACATGTATTTTGAAGAGAGCGGAGCATACACAGGAGAAATCTCTCCGGCAATGCTTACAGACGCTGGCGTAAAATACGTTGTATTAGGACATTCTGAGAGAAGAGAATACTTCGCAGAGACAGATGAGACTGTAAATAAGAAAGTATTAAAAGCTTTCGAACATGGTATTACACCAATCATCTGCTGTGGAGAGACTTTAACACAGAGAAAACAGGGTATCTACCTTGACTGGATCCGTATGCAGATTAAGATTGCATTCCAGAACGTAACAGCAGAGCAGGCTGCAACAGCAGTTATTGCTTACGAGCCAATCTGGGCAATCGGAACCGGTGAAACAGCTACTTCTGATCAGGCAGAAGAAGTTTGTGGCGCAATCCGTGCCTGCATCCGTGAAGTATATGATGAAGCAACAGCTGAGTCTATCCGTATCCAGTACGGCGGATCTGTAAATGCAGGAAATGCAGCAGAGCTGTTCGCAAAAGCTGATATCGATGGTGGTCTGGTAGGAGGAGCTTCCTTAAAGGCTGACTTCGGAAAGATTGTAAATTACAATAAATAAGCTTTTCGGAAAATAGAATATTTTCATAAGAAACGTCACGAAATGCATTATGGCATTGGTAAAATTTACCGGTGAAATGCATTTGGTGACGTTTTCTTTGTTTCCCGAAAAGAACAAACGAAAACTGATTCACCCATTGACATAGTAGGCGAATGGGTATATGATGCGAATGAACCAGAAAAGGAGGAATGCAGAGCATGATTTCAACCAAAGGAAGGTATGCATTAAAGGTCATGGTCGAGCTGTCGGAGCATGATGCGGAAGAATATATTCCGTTAAAAGGAATTGCCGAGAAACTGAATATTTCCCAGAAATATTTAGAGAGCATTTCGACCATTCTTTCCAAGGGACATATGATAGAAGGAGTCAGCGGCAAGAAGGGCGGTTATCGTCTGAACCGGAAACCGGAAGAATACAGGGTTGGTGATATCCTGCGGCTGACAGAAGGAACGCTTGCACCGGTATCCTGCTTAAGAGAAGACCAGGAGCCATGTGAAAAATCAGATTCCTGCTGTACACTTCCAATCTGGAAGGGACTGGCAGATTTGATAGATAAATATTTTGATGAAATGACGCTGGCGGATGTTCTGCAGTCGAAGCAGGAAGCGGAGAAGAAAGCAGCGAAGAAGAAACAATAGATGCAGGAGGAAGAAAAATGAGCAAAGAACTACTTTTAGAGGTTAAAAATCTGAATGTCAGTGTAGAAGAAAAACATATTTTACATGACGTAAATCTTGAAATAGGAAAACATGAGACACATGTACTGATGGGACCAAACGGAACCGGTAAATCCACACTGGGTTATACACTGGTTGGAAACCCACGTTATCAGGTAGAAAGCGGAGAAATCTTTTTCCAGGGAAAAAATATTACCGGAGAGCCGGTGAATGAACGCGCAAAGAGCGGCATGTTCTTATCTTTCCAGAACCCACTGGAAGTACCGGGCGTTACCTTAAGTTCCTTTATCCGTAGTGCATTGGAACAGAAGACTGGAAAGAGAGTCCGTTTCTATGATTTTAAGAAAGAACTGGCAGAGAAAATGGAACTTTTACAGATGGATCCGTCTTATGCAGAACGTGATTTGAATGTAGGATTTTCCGGCGGCGAAAAAAAGAAAGCTGAAATTTTACAGATGTTGATGTTAAAGCCGGAGCTTGCGATTCTGGATGAAACCGATTCCGGGCTGGATGTAGATGCGGTAAGAACCGTATCAAAAGGAATCGAAGAATACCAGAAGAGCAGTAAGGGAAGCCTTTTGATTATTACACACAGCACCAAGATTTTAGAGGCATTACACGTAGATTACACACACATCATGGTGGAAGGACACATTGTTAAGACCGCAGATGCATCCCTGATTAATGAAGTAAACGAGAATGGTTTTGCAAAATACGAGTAAGGAGTGTAAGGAATGGAAGAGAAAAGCTATGTAGAAGATATCGACAGAAGCATATATGATATCCGGGACGATGAGAAGGATGCTTATAAGCTGAAAGAAGGTCTTACTCCTAAAATCGTAGAGCAGATATCAAAAGAGAAAAATGACCCTGTCTGGATGCAGAATTTCCGTTTACAGTCTTTACAGATTTACAATGAAATGGAAGTGCCAGACTGGGGACCATCGATTGAAGGACTGGACATGGACCATATCGTAACCTATGTCCGCCCAAACACAAAGATGAAGGGAAAATGGTCTGAGGTGCCAAAGGACATTAAAGATACCTTTGAACGTCTTGGAATTCCACAGGCAGAGAGAAAGTCACTGGCAGGTGTTGGCGCACAGTATGATTCCGAACTGGTTTATCATAATGTAAGAGAAGAAGTTGCCGCACAGGGCGTTATTTATACGGATTTGGAAAGTGCAATGCATGGCGAATATGCAGATATGATACAGAAGCACTTTATGAAGCTGGTAAAACCAAATGACCACAAATTTGCAGCACTGCACGGTGCAGTCTGGTCCGGCGGTTCTTTCGTTTATGTGCCAAAGGGTGTGGACGTAGAGATTCCGCTGCAGTCCTATTTCAGACTGAATGCCAAAGGTGCCGGGCAGTTTGAACACACACTGATTATCGTAGATGAGGGAGCATCCCTTCATTTCATCGAAGGATGTTCCGCACCAAAATATAACGTAGCCAATCTGCATGCAGGATGCGTGGAATTGTATGTTGGCAAGAATGCAAAACTTCGTTATTCCACCATCGAGAACTGGTCAAAGAATATGTATAACTTAAATACCAAGCGGGCACTGGTAGAAGAGGGCGGAACCATTGAATGGGTATCCGGTTCCTTCGGTTCCCATGTATCTTATCTGTATCCGATGAGCGTCTTAAAAGGAAAGGGCGCCCGCATGGAATTTACCGGTGTAACTTTTGCAGGAAAAGGACAGAACCTTGATACCGGAGCCAAAGTGGTACACTGCGCACCGGACACCAGCTCCTATATGAATACTCGTTCCATTTCCAAGGATGGTGGTATCAGTACTTTCCGTAGTTCCGTTGTGGTAACGAAGGAAGCGAAAGGCACGAAGTCAGCAGTATCCTGTCAGTCTCTGATGTTAGATTCTGAGTCCCGTTCCGATACCATTCCGGCAATGGACATCCGTACCAAGGATGCTAATGTGGGACATGAAGCCCAGATTGGAAGCATCAGTGATGAAGCAATTTTTTATCTGATGTCAAGAGGCATGAGCGAAGAGGACGCAAGAGCCTGCATCGTCAGCGGATTTGCGGATAATGTTTCCAAGGAACTGCCTTTAGAGTACGCACTGGAAATGAACAATTTGATTCGCCTTGAGATGAAGGGCAGCATAGGATAGCAGAAGGGATGTGGAAAGAGCATGGAACAAAATGTAAGTATGAAAATCAATGAATTGCCTTCTCCTACCTGGAACTGGCTGAAGGTAAATGAAACTCCGATAAAATGGAGCAATAAGATAGAACCCTGTGAGATTGCAGCAGAGGGAGATGCAGTAGCTACTGAAACAGAGCAGCTTTCGGACATTGAAACCGGTGCCGGAAGAGAAGCAGATGCAATCTTTGCAACAGAAAATACTGCAAAATATCAGATTCTTGCAGATAATGCAGGACAGGATAAAACCGTAAGACTGCACATTTCCGGTAAAAAAGATGCACATACGGCAGGCTGTGTAGAGATAGTTGCAAAAGAAAACAGTACACTTACTGTTGTGATGGACAGCCGTGTGGCTCCGGATGCCACAAAAGAGGAAGACAGTACCGCAGAAGCATCTCTGGCAGTCCGTGTCAGGATGAAAGTCGAGAGCGGTGCATCTGTAAGATTAGTTCAGGTTCAGATGCCGCAGGAGCATGAGACTTTATTAAGTGATATAGGCGGTAATTTAATTGGCGAAGGAGCAAAGGTAGAATATATCCAGTTGTTCCTTGGAAAAGGGAATCTCTATTCCGGATGCCGCATGGATTTGAATGGAAAAGAAAGTAATTTTGCCACAGAGACCGGATATCTTGGTCAGGCGCAGCAGATTTTAGACTATAATATGGTAGCCAATCATTTTGGCGAGAAAACCATGAGCTATATCAACTCTGACGGAGCTCTTCGCGGACAGGCACATAAGGTTTTCCGCGGAACCATTGATTTCAAACGTGGTTCCTCCGGCGCAGAAGGACAGGAAGAGGAAAGCGTACTTCTGCTGGGTGATGATGTGGAAAATAAGACCATTCCGCTGATTTTATGTGCACAGGAAGACGTAAAAGGAAATCACGGAGCAACCATTGGAGAATTAGATGAAGATACCATGTTCTATTTTGGAGCAAGAGGTATTGATAAGGAAGCTGCAGAACGTATTGTGACAGGTGCAAAATTGGAGCATATCTGTGATTTGATGAAGGATGAAGCAGCAGAAAAAATTGCGAAGGAAGCGCTGGAAGAGGTGATTTAGAATGTACGATTTTAAGAAGGATTTTCCTCTTTTTAAAGACCGGGATGTCATCTATCTTGACAATGCGGCAACCGCACAGAAGCCGGCATGCGTCATTGAAGCGGAAAAGGAATTTTATGAAAAACATAATGCCAATCCGTTGCGTGGATTCTATCCTTTGAGTCTGGAAGCAACCGATGCTTATGAGGCAGCGAGAAAAACAGTTCAGCATTTTATCCATGCTGCATCTGAGACAGAAATTATACTTACCAGAAATACCACAGAGAGCCTGAATTTAGTAGCGTACAGTTATGGCTTAAATAATCTTTGTCCAGAGGACGAAATTGTGGTTTCCATTATGGAACATCATAGCAATATGTTGCCGTGGCAGATGGTGGCAAGACAGACCGGCGCAAAGCTTATTTATCTGGAATGTGAAAAGGATGGTAGTTTAAGCGAAGCAAAGCTAGACGAAGCTTTCTCCGATAAAACAAGACTGGTGGCAATCACACAAGTATCCAATGTGCTGGGACGTCCGACTCCGGTAGAGGAAATTGTGCGAAGAGCAAGAAAGAGCAATGCAGTAGTCGTGCTGGATGCAGCCCAGAGTTCCCCGCATATGCCAATTGATGTGCAGAAGCTGGATGTGGATTTTCTGGCATTTTCCGGTCACAAGTTAATGGGACCGATGGGAATCGGTGTCTTATATGGAAAGAAAAAACTTTTAAAGGCAATGCCACCATTCCTTACCGGCGGAGAAATGATAGATTCTGTAACAAGAGACGGTGCAAAATATGCAGAGCTTCCGCATAAGTTTGAAGCAGGAACCGTCAATGCAGCAGGCGCAGTGGGACTGGCTGCCGCCATTGATTATATTAACAAAATCGGTTTTGAAACCATGCAGGAGCGTGAACTTACACTTACGAAAAGAGCCTTGGAAGGACTGAAAGCAATTCCGAAGGTTCATGTGCTGGGTTCGGAACTGGCAGAAGAACATACCGGAATCCTGACATTTACCATTGAAGACGTGCATCCGCATGATGTCAGTGCAGTATTGGAATCCGATGGTGTGGCTGTCCGGGCAGGTCATCATTGTGCACAGCCATTGTTAGAGTATCTGGGCGTCCGCTCCGCTACAAGAGCAAGCCTGATGTTCTACAATACAGAAGAAGAAGTCGATGCGCTGGTAAAAAGCGTAGCAGGAGTCAGAAGGAGAATGGGATATGGAGAGTAGAAGTTTTTATAATGAAATCCTTACCGAACACAATATTCACCCGGAGTTCAAGCATGACCTTCCGGATGCCGACCTGGTATTAGAGGGCGTGAATCCAAACTGCGGGGATGATATTTTTTTGAAGTTAAAATTAGATGGTGATGAAATCGTAGACGGTGCATTTGTAGGAGATGGCTGTGCTATTTCCCAGGCATCTGCCGATATTATGCTGGGCATGATTGTCGGAAAGAAGAAAGAGGAAGCGCTGCATTTAGGAGAATTATTCTTAAAAATGATAAAAGGAGAAGCTTCGGATGAAGAGATTGACGAGCTGGAAGAAGCTTCGGCATTAAAGGATATTTCCCATATGCCGGCAAGAGTAAAGTGCGCTGTATTAGGCTGGCATACCTTAGAAGAAATGTTAAATGATGAGGTTTGATATAACAGAATACGCTTGCAAAATAAGGATTGTTAGAAAAAGAAAGATAGTGTATAATGTTATCGGCAATAAAGCAGGACACAAGAGACGAAAGAGGAGTTGAGCGAGGATACCGATTTGAGAAGAAAAGCTTTGCGGATGGCAGGGATAGGAATATTGTTGTTTGGAATGGTTTGCAGTGGATGTGACAGGAAAGCGCAGGTAAATGCAGAACCGGAAAGCAGCGAGAAAATAGAATATGTAGTGACGGAAACAGAAGAAGTCTCTACAGAGACGAAGAAGCTGGTGATAGAAGATTTGGATGATGCATACGAAGCACTGCTGGATTCCTGCAGCAAAGAATTTATCGGGGATTATCGGATTGACGAAAGTTTCTTAAACTGGGTTTATGCCAATTATGGAAAAGAAGCAGTATTAAATATTGCACAGGAGTCTCAGGAAGACCAGAATGTAAATGTCTGGTACGAAGAGACCGGAAATTCCATACATGTGCTGTGGCTTCTTTATTGTCAGGACACCGGCATGAATGAAGAGGATTTGCAGCAGGTTTACTGGAAGACATGCAGCTCTGAGGATGAGGTTGTGCTGGATTTTACCGGCGATATTAATTTTGCAGAAGGCTGGGGCACAACGGAACACATGGATGGACAGCCAAATGGAATCAATGACTGCTTTTCCAAAGATTTATTGCAGGAAATGAATCATGCAGACATTATGATGATAAACAATGAGTTCACCTACAGTACAAGAGGGGAACCTTTAGCTGGTAAGGATTATACTTTCCGGGCAGATCCAAAGCGTGTTGACTTGTTAGAAACATTTGGAACAGATATTGTCAGTCTTGCCAATAATCATGTCTATGACTATGGCGAAGCTGCATTGATTGATACCATAGATACACTGGAAGAGGCAGGAATTCCGTATGTAGGAGCAGGAAAAGATTTAAAGGATGCCATGCGTCCGGTATATTTTGTGGCAAATGGAAAGAAAATAGCAATTGTATCAGCTACACAGATTGAACGTTCTTTAAATTATACGAAGGAAGCAACTGAGACGACACCGGGCGTGTTAAAGACCTTAAATCCGGACAAGTTTCTGAAAGTAATAGAAGAAGCAAGAGACAACAGCGATTATGTGATTGCTTTTGTACACTGGGGAACAGAAGGAAATAACTATTTTGGTTCCGACCAGGTGGCTCTTGCAAAACAGTTTGTGGAAGCCGGTGTGGATGTCATTATCGGCGGACATACCCATTGCCTGCAGGGCATGGAATATATGGATGGCGTGCCGATTATCTATAGCCTTGGCAATTTCTGGTTTTCGGCTTCAACATTAGATACCGGTTTATCCCAGGTAATCATCCGGGATGACGGAACTATTGATTTCCGGTTTCTGCCGTGTATACAGAAGAATTACAAGACCTCACTGGTGACAGATGAAAGTGAGAAAAGACGTATTTTTGATTTTATGGAATCCCTTTCCGTGGGAATTACCATAGATGATGATGGATATGTGACAGCAACGGAGTAATCCGTTTCAATAGAAGATTTTAAAGAAAAGAGGAAAAAACATGAGTAAAAAACCAACCGTATTGATGATTTTAGATGGTTTTGGTCTGAATGACAAAACTGAGGGTAATGCAGTAGCCCAGGCAAACAAGCCAAACATTGATGCACTGATGAAAGATTATCCATGGGTAAAAGGAAATGCCAGCGGACTTGCCGTAGGACTTCCGGACGGACAGATGGGTAACTCCGAAGTAGGACATATGAACATGGGTGCAGGAAGAATTGTATACCAGGAATTAACCAGAATTACCAAAGAAATCGAAGATGGAGATTTCTTTAAAAACGAAGCATTGCTTGCCGGCATGAAAAATGTAAAAGACAACGGTTCTGCACTTCATTTATATGGATTATTATCCGATGGTGGAGTTCACAGCCACATTACACATTTATTCGGACTTCTGGAAATGGCAAAAAAAGAAGGCTTAGACAAAGTATATGTACACTGCTTCTTAGACGGCCGTGATACAGCACCTACTTCCGGAAAAGGATTTATCGAAGAGCTGGAAGCAAAAATGAAAGAAATCGGTGTTGGTGAAATCGCAACCATCAACGGACGTTACTATGCAATGGACCGTGACAACCGTTGGGATCGTGTAGAAAAAGCATATAAAGCAATTACAGAAGGTGTTGGCGAGACAGCAGACAGCGCTGTTGCAGCAATTGATGCATCTTATGCAAAAGACGTAACAGATGAGTTTGTAGTTCCGACTGTAATTATGAAAAATGGTGCTCCAACTGCAACCGTACAGGATAACGATACCATTATCTTCTTTAACTTCCGTCCTGACCGTGCAAGAGAGATTACCAGAGCATTCTGTGCAGATGAGTTCGACGGATTTGACAGAGGCGCAAGAAAGAACGTAACTTATGTATGTTTCACAGAATACGATGGAACCATTCCAAACAAAACTGTTGCATTCCACAAGGTAGAACTTACCAATACATTTGGACAGTTCCTTGCAGACAATGGCAAGACTCAGGCAAGAATCGCTGAGACTGAGAAATATGCTCATGTAACCTTCTTCTTCAACGGCGGTGTAGAGGAGCCAAACAAAGGCGAAGAAAGAATTCTGGTAAAATCTCCAAAGGTAGCAACCTATGATTTGAAACCGGAAATGAGTGCATACGAAGTATGTGATAAATTAGTAGATGCCATCAAATCTGAAAAATATGATGTAATCATAATCAACTTTGCTAACCCGGATATGGTTGGACATACCGGAGTTCAGGCTGCAGCAATCAAGGCAGTAGAAGCAGTTGATGAGTGCGTAGGCAAAGCTGTTGCAGCATTAAAAGAGGTTGACGGACAAATGTTCATCTGCGCAGACCACGGAAATGCAGAGCAGTTAATCGATTATGAAACAGGCGAACCATTTACAGCACATACTACCAATCCGGTACCATTCATTCTGGTAAATGCAGACCCTGCATACGGTTTAAGAGAGGGTGGATGTCTTGCAGATATCGCTCCTACATTAATCGAGCTGATGGGAATGGAACAGCCAAAAGAAATGACAGGGAAATCTTTGTTAATCAAAAAATAAGACCGTAAGGGCGAAATGCAAACTACGAGAAACACGCTTTGCGAGTTTCTCAAGTTATCACGGTGCTCATGTAAATAAAAAGATTCTGTATCTCAAGTGTAAGGTACAGAATCTTTTGCTATAGATAAGTATTTTCCAGCACATATATTAATGATACTTATAAATAGAAAATATTAGACAAAAAAACTAATAAATTTCGCTCATTTTTCTATATGGGGCAAAAGGCGCACTTCGCCCAAATTCATTGACTTTCTAAAAGGCACTGTATTATAATTTTCCAGTAGTGTTTTTTATCACAACAAAAATTTGCGAAAGCATAAAATGGAGGACAAAAGCAGTATGCAGGAATTTAAACCATTTAAAGAAGGAAAAGTAAGAGAAGTATATGATAATGGAGAAAGCCTTATCATTGTTGCAACAGACAGAATTTCAGCGTTTGACCATATTTTAAAGAATAAGGTTACCAATAAGGGCGCAATTCTGACACAGATGTCCAGATTCTGGTTCGATTTTACAAAGGATATCGTGCCAAACCATATGCTTTCCGTTGATGTAAAAGATATGCCGGAATTTTTCCAGAATGAGAAATATGATGGCAACAGCATGATGTGCAAGAAACTGGAAATGATTCCAATCGAATGTATTGTTCGTGGATATATTACCGGAAGTGGCTGGGCAAGCTACAAAGAGAACGGAACCGTCTGCGGAATCAAATTACCGGAAGGACTTGTAGAATCCGATAAATTACCTGAGCCGATTTACACACCAAGTACCAAAGCTGAGATTGGTGACCATGACGAGAATATTTCTTTTGAACAGAGTATTGACGTATTAGAGAAAGCATTCCCGGGCAAGGGTGCTGAGTACGCAGAAAAGATTAAAGAATATACCATCGCACTTTACAAGAAATGTGCAGAATACGCATTAAGCAAAGGAATCATCATTGCAGATACCAAGTTTGAATTTGGTCTCGATGAGAATGGAAATGTAGTTTTAGGTGATGAGATGCTGACACCGGACAGCTCCCGTTTCTGGCCATTAGAAGGATATAAACCGGGACAGGGACAGCCTTCTTATGACAAACAGTTTGTAAGAGACTGGTTAAAAGCAAATCCAGACAGTGATTATCTCCTTCCGGATGAAGTAATTAAGAAGACAATTGAGAAATACGAAGAAGCATTTGAATTACTGACCGGTAAGAAATTTGCTTAAAAATATAGTCAGGAGAACCCTATGAATAACAATGAATTAAAGGAAAGCCCATGGGACGGACTGCATGAAGAATGTGGCGTCTTCGGCATGTATGATTTTGACGGAAATGATGTGGCTTCCAGTATTTATTATGGTCTGTTTGCATTACAGCACAGAGGACAGGAGAGCTGTGGTATTGCAGTAAGTGAGACAAACGGACCGAAGGGAAAAGTTACTTCCTATAAAGATATGGGACTGGTAAACGAAGTATTTACCGGAAAACAGTTAGAAGCAATGAAAGGTGATATCGGAGTCGGTCATGTCCGCTATTCCACTGCAGGTTCCTCCACCCGTGAGAATGCACAACCGCTGGTATTGAATTATGTAAAAGGTACGCTGGCATTGGCACACAACGGAAACCTCATCAATGCGAAGGAGCTTCGCAAAGATTTGGAATATACCGGAGCAATTTTCCAGACCACCATTGATTCTGAGGTAATTGCTTACCACATTGCAAGAGAGCGTCTGAATTCCAAGACAGCCGAGGAAGCAGTACGCAGAGCCTGCCAGAAGTTAAAAGGAGCTTATGCTCTGGTTGTAGCCAGCCCTCGTAAGCTGATTGGCGCAAGAGACCCATATGGCTTCAAACCCCTTGTGATCGGAAAACGTGACAATGCTTATATCATTACTTCTGAGACCTGTGCCTTGGAGACCATTGATGCAGAGTATGTCAGAGACGTATTGCCGGGAGAAGTGGTAACAATTTCACCGGAAGGCGGTATTCAGTCTGATATGACTATGTGTCTTCCAAAAGAACAGGAAGCACGTTGTATTTTTGAATACATATATTTTGCGAGACCGGACAGCCATATTGACGGGGTCAGCGTTTATGCATCCCGTATCCAGGCAGGACGTTTCCTTGCAATGGATTCACCGGTAGATGCAGACCTGGTAGTAGGAGTACCGGAGTCCGGAAATGCAGCAGCTCAGGGTTATGCCCTGCAGTCCGGAATTCCATATGGAACTGCTTTTGTAAAAAATGGTTATGTGGGACGAACCTTCATCAAACCAAAGCAGAGCAGCAGAGAATCCAGCGTAAGAGTAAAATTAAATGTACTGGAAGAATCAGTCCGTGGCAAGCGTATCATTATGATTGACGATTCCATCGTGCGTGGAACCACATCTGACCGTATTGTAAATATGTTAAAAGAAGCCGGTGCCACAGAAGTGCATGTAAGAATCAGTTCCCCGCCATTCTTATGGCCATGTTATTTTGGAACCGATATTCCGGAGCGGGAACAGTTGATTGCCTATAACAGAACCATCGAAGATATCCGGAAGATAATCGGTGCAGATTCTTTGGGATACTTAAAGATAGAGCGTCTGGAGCAGCTGGTAGGAGGACTTCCAATCTGTAAAGGATGCTTTACCGGAAAATATCCGATGGAGCCGCCAAAAGAGGATATTCGTGGTGACTATGAGCGATAAAGCAGACTGACACAGCAGTCATCCGGTTGCCGGGCAGGATGTTCATGCCTGCATGAAACAGACTGCATCGGACAGCCGAGCGGAGCACTGTGTAATTTATTTATATTATTTTAAGAAAAAGGAGCACACATATGAGTACCGATAGATATAACAGCCCATTATCAGAGCGTTATGCCAGCAAAGAAATGCAGTACATCTTTTCCCCGGATATGAAATTCCGTACCTGGAGAAGACTTTGGATTGCACTGGCAGAAACCGAGAAAGAACTTGGACTTGATATTACACAGGAACAGATTGACGAATTAAAGGCACACAAGGATGACATCAACTATGATGTGGCAAAGGCAAGAGAAAAAGAAGTCCGTCATGATGTTATGTCCCATGTATATGCTTACGGCGTACAGTGTCCGAAAGCAAAAGGAATCATCCATTTAGGAGCAACCTCCTGCTACGTTGGAGATAATACCGATATCATCATTATGTCAGAGGCATTAAAACTGGTTCGTAAGAAATTAGTAAATGTCATTGCAGAACTGGCAAAATTTGCAGATAAATATAAGAATCAGCCGACACTGGCATTTACCCATTTCCAGCCGGCACAGCCAACTACCGTTGGAAAACGTGCAACACTGTGGTGTCAGGAATTTATTATGGATTTGGAAGACTTAGATTATGTATTAGGCAGCCTGAAACTTTTAGGTTCCAAGGGAACCACAGGAACACAGGCAAGCTTTCAGGAGCTTTTTGACGGAGATCAGGAAACCATCGATAAGATTGATCCGATGATTGCACAGAAAATGGGCTTCAAGGAGTGCTATGCAGTATCCGGACAGACCTATTCCAGAAAAGTAGATACCAGAGTTGCCAACATTTTAGCAGGCATCGCAGCAAGTGCACATAAGATGTCCAATGACATCCGTCTTCTGCAGCACCTGAAAGAAGTGGAAGAACCGTTTGAGAAGAGCCAGATTGGTTCCTCTGCAATGGCATATAAGAGAAACCCAATGCGTAGTGAGCGTATTGCATCCCTTTCCCGCTATGTCATGATTGATGCATTAAACCCGGCAATTACATCCGCAACCCAGTGGTTTGAGAGAACTCTTGATGACTCTGCAAACAAGCGTCTTTCCATTCCGGAAGGCTTCCTTGCAATCGACGGAATCTTAGACCTTTGCTTAAATGTAGTAGACGGACTTGTTGTATATGAAAAAGTTATTTACAAACACATGATGAGCGAGCTTCCGTTTATGGCAACTGAAAATATTATGATGGATGCTGTAAAAGCTGGTGGTGACCGTCAGGAATTACATGAGAAGATTCGTGTACTTTCCATGGAAGCAGGCAAAAATGTAAAACAGGAGGGTAAAGAGAACAACCTTCTTGAGCTGATTGCAGCAGAACCTGCATTCCATACAACCTTAGAAGAACTGAAGCAGAATATGGACCCTGCAAAATATGTAGGAAGAGCACCAATTCAGGTAGATGCCTTCTTAAAGAATGTGGTACAGCCGATTTTGGATGACAACAAAGAGATTCTTGGTATGACAGCCGAGATTAACGTATAATCGAATTATTTCGAAAGAATAAAAAATCTTCTTTTGGAGATACTGAACTATTAATTCAGAATATTTTCAAAAGGAGATTTTTTTATGGCTGTAAAAATGACGATTACACGAATTCATGCAAGAGAAATATTAGATTCCAGAGGAAATCCCACAATAGAAACAGAAGTAACTGTGGAGACAGAGACAACCGGAAAGAAGTCGACTGCCCGGGCGGCAGCACCTTCCGGAGCCAGCACCGGAGAATTTGAAGCCATTGAATTAAGAGACGGCGGCGAGCGTTATGGTGGAAATGGTGTGCAGCAGGCGGTAGAAAATGTAAATACAAGAATTGCAAAAGCACTGATAGGCAGAAACGTATTGCGGCAGGAAAATCTAGATGCGCTGATGCTGGAACTGGATGGAACAGAAAACAAAGGAAGCCTTGGTGCCAATGCAATCTTAAGTGTGTCTTTAGCCTGTGCTAAAGCAGCGGCAAAAGCATTACAGATGCCGCTTTACCGCTATGTGGGCGGCGTAAATGCAGTGACGATTCCGGTGCCGATGATGAATATTTTAAATGGCGGCGCACATTCCGATAATAATCTGGATGTTCAGGAATTTATGATACTTCCAATTGGTGCTGACAGCATTACGGAAGGAATCCGCTGGTGTGCAGAAGTCTATCATCATTTGAAAAAATTATTAAAGAACCGTGGGTTGTCTGTGGCAGTGGGAGATGAAGGCGGTTTTGCTCCGAATATTGCAAATGAGGAAGAAGCCATCCAGCTTATTATGGAAGCCATTACCAAAGCAGGATACAGCTGTGGCAGAGGCAAGCAGTTTATGATTTCTCTGGATGCAGCCGCCAGTGAATGGAAAGGCAATGCTCCGGGAGAATATTATCTGCCAAAATCCGGCAAGCGTTATACCACGGATGAACTGATTGTTCATTGGGAAAAGATGATTCGCCGTTTCCCGATTTATTCCATTGAAGACCCGTTGGACGAAGAGGATTGGGATGGCTGGAAACGTCTGACAGAAAAAGTGGGAGATAAAGTGATTCTGGTAGGCGATGATTTATTTGTTACGAATCCGGTGCGCCTGAATAAAGGAATTTCCATGGGATGCGGTAATGCGATTCTGATTAAGCCAAACCAGATTGGAACGCTCTCAGAAACTATGGAAGCCATCCGCATGGCAAAAGAACATGGTTATGAGACCATCATGTCCCACCGGAGCGGCGAGACCGAGGATACGACCATAGCGGATTTGTCAGTAGGGCTTGGCAGTGATCTGATTAAAACCGGAGCACCGTGCCGTGGTGAGCGGACGGCAAAATATAATCGTCTGATTCGGATCGAAGAATCGTAATAGATTTCAGCAAAAATTCAATACAAATGCGAAATAAGTGGTTGTAATTTGTTCGTGTGTATGATATACTGTCAAAGTTACGAGTATTATAAATCCACAGGAGGTGTCATTCGTGGCAGTTTTAAAAACGGTTTTAACAGTTGTATTTATTATTATATGTATCGCATTGACAGTAATTATTCTTCTTCAGGAAGGTAAGTCCGCAGGACTCGGAGCAATCAGCGGAGCAGCTGATACTTATTGGGGCAAGAATAAAGGTCGTTCTATGGAAGGAATGTTGGTAAAGGTAACCAGAGTACTGGTAATCTTATTCCTGTTAATTTCCATCGTACTGAATATTGGAAGTTTCTAAGAACCAAAGAGCTGTCGTGTGAACGACAGCTTTTTTTACTTTACAGGAATTGCTTTCCTGTAAAGTAAAAAAAGCTCCGCGAGAATGTGACAAGGCACATTCTTTGTTTCATGAGCAGCGAGAAAAAATAGGAAAGAAAAGAATGGATAGAGAAGCACTGGAAAAAAGAAAGAAAATTGTATATGAGTTTATCTGTGATGACTTATATGTCCCGATGAAAGCCAAAGAGATTGCAATGATTCTGCAGGTATCCAAAGAGCAGCGGGAAGAGCTGCATGCGGTTTTGGATGCTTTGCTGGAAGAAGGCAAGGTAGAGCTGACCCAGAAGGGCAAATATGTAAAGGCTTCCGGAAGATTCTTAACCGGTGTTTATACCGGAAACAGCAGAGGCTTTGGCTTTGTGACGGTAGAGGGTGAAGAGGAAGATATCTATATCCCGGAGGAGAATACCAACGGAGCCATGCATATGGACACCGTATCTGTTGCAGTAAATCCGCAGAAGACCGGAAAACGCCGGGAAGGCAGAATTATAAAAATTATATCCAGAGGTCTGCATCAGATTGTCGGAACTTATCAGAGCAGTAAGAACTTCGGATTTGTGGTGCCGGATAACCAGAAGCTGGCGCAGGATATTTTTATTCCAATCGAACGTTCCAAAGGAGCAGTAGATGGACACAAAGTTGTCGTTGAGATTACCGATTATGGTAAAAACGGTAAGAAACCGGAAGGAAAAATTGTTGAAATACTTGGTCATATCAATGACCCGGGAACAGATATTTTGTCCATTGTAAGAGGCTTTGACCTGCCGACAGAATTTGCACCGAAGATTATGAAACAGGTGGAAAATGTAGCCAAAGAAGTCAGTGAGGCTGATATGGCAGGCAGGGAAGACTTGCGGGACTGGCAGATGGTGACAATCGACGGAGAAGACTCCAAAGATTTGGATGATGCGGTATCCCTTACTATGGATGGAGAAAATTATATTCTGGGCGTTCACATTGCAGATGTGTCCAATTATGTGCAGGAGCACAGCGCACTGGATGTGGAGGCATTGAACCGCGGAACCAGTGTATATCTCGTTGACCGCGTGATTCCGATGCTGCCCCATGCATTGTCCAATGGAATCTGTTCCCTGAATGCAGGAGAGAACCGGCTGGCATTGAGCTGCATCATGACCATTAACCCGAAGGGCAAGGTCATTGACCATAAAATTGTAGAGTCTGTGGTAAAAATTGACCGCAGAATGACTTATACAGCGGTAAAAGAAATTTTAGAAGACCATAACGAAGAAACAATTTCAGCATATCGGGAACTGGTTCCGATGTTTGAAAAAATGGGAGAGCTGGCAGCACTGCTTCGAGGGAATCGTATGAAACGCGGCTCGATTGATTTTGATTTCCCGGAAACGAAAATCCTTTTGGATAAAAATGGAAGACCATTGGAAATCAAGCCATACGACAGAAATACAGCTACAAAATTAATTGAAGATTTTATGCTGATTGCCAATGAGACGGTGGCGCAGGAATTTTTCTGGCAGGAGATACCATTTCTCTATCGTACCCATGAGACACCGGACGAAGAAAAAATCCGAAAACTTGCAACGTTAATTGGAAATTTCGGATATACACTGCATATCAGCCAGGAGGAAATTCACCCGAAGGAATTGCAGAAGCTGTTAGGAAAAATCGAAGGAACACCGGAGGAAGCATTAATCAGCCGGCTGACCCTCCGCTCCATGAAACAGGCGAAATATACCACAGAAAACACCGGACATTTCGGACTGGCAGCAAGCTGCTATTGTCATTTTACATCGCCAATTCGCCGTTATCCTGATTTACAGATACACCGTATCATCAAGGAAACATTGCGGGGCAGGATGAATCATAAGCGGATGGCGCATTACGAAACGATTCTGCCGGAAGTAGCCAAGCATTCCAGCGAGACAGAACGTCGGGCAGATGAGGCAGAGCGTGAGACTGAGAAGCTGAAAAAAGCACAGTATATGGTAGAGCATATCGGAGAAGTCTATGAAGGCGTTATTTCCGGGGTGACATCCTATGGAATGTATGTAGAATTGCCAAATACCGTGGAAGGGCTTGTGCATGTAACCAGTCTTACCGATGATTATTATCAGTATTTTGAAGACACTTTTGAACTGGTGGGCGAAGTAACAAACCGCCATTACAAGCTGGGACAGAAGGTATATATCCGGGTAATCGGTGTGGATGAAATTGTAAGAACCATCGATTTTGAATTGGCAGAGGCAACAGGAACAGGAGAAATGAAGAATGGGAAAAGAATCGATTAAGATGATTGCCAATAATAAGAAGGCAAGACATGATTATTTCTTGGAAGAACTTTATGAGGCAGGAATCAGCCTGCATGGAACAGAAGTAAAATCACTCCGTATGGGAAAATGCAGTATCAAGGAGTCTTTCATACACATTGAACATGGGGAAGTCATCATATATGGTATGCATATCAGCCCATATGAAAAGGGAAACATTTTTAACCGTGATCCGCTTCGTCCGAAGAAGCTTCTGATGCACAAAAATGAGATTCGTAAATTAGAGCAGAAGATTAAGGAAAAAGGTTATACCATTGTTCCGGTGGAAGTATATTTCAAGGGAAGTCTGGTAAAAGTCCAGATTGCGCTTGCAAAAGGTAAGAAGCTTTATGATAAGCGGAATGATATTGCAAAGAAAGATATGCGCCGTGAAGCAGAGCGGGATTTCAAAGTAAGAAATCTTGGTTAATAGGCGGATAAAAATTGTCAGTTAATGGCAATACAAACAGTGGTTCTATCTTTGCCTCTTGCAGGAATAGCGGAGGCAGGTTATAATAGAATAAATATATAAGGGCTAGTAAAGGTTTCGACAGGGATTATGAAGCTGGAGAAGCGAGCCGCAGGGTGATGCGTTAAATTCCAAACTTAAAATTAAACGCTAACGATAATAAATTAGCTTACGCTGCCTAATGGCAGCAGTCTGACCTAGAGCACTCACACTTTAGGACCCAGGCTTCGACTATGTGAGAAACGACACGGGCAAAGCTTTGAACCCGTGGGCGTATGATGAAGCTACTGAAACAGTTACGGTGTTCATACCGGAATTGCAGAGGGAATGTCAAATTATGAACTACGCTCGTAGAAGGACAGGGGATTGGTTTTTGGACACGGGTTCGACTCCCGTCTAGTCCACTGTGCGTGAACGTAGGCGAACCCCCTCAATCACGCTATTTAAAGGCATAAAAGAGTTCCAGCCAGTAGACATATGGTCTTCTGGTGAATGGGACTCTTTTCATTATACTTTTAGGATATGGAGTGTATCGAAGTTTCGCTCAATGGAGAAAGAGTACCGAGTGCGATAGTGCTGGCTGAAATATGCAGAGTATTGAAAGCACCAGCAGATGATATTCTTGAATTGAAGTGAGAAAAAATGCAGGAAAAGACTGAAACTAAAACTCTGGCTTGTTCTTTCTTGAATGTATACATAAATCATTTTTGTATCATAGACAATAGTGCATCCTGAAGAATTTTTGAAAAATTTAGGTGATTCTTTTCTCCATATGTATTTAGCCATGCTGGGATAGTTATATTTTTTCGGACAGCTTTTTGACCATATTTTATGGTATAAGCATCCATATCAAGGATAAGAAGATTGACAAAACTGTCTGAATCATGTGAAATGGCGTTATGTTTGGATGCAAGAGGAATTTTGTTTCCAGTTTCCAATTCGCCAAGTATCCATCCACTGGCGGCATCGGTAGCGGCTTCAATAGCGTTGATAAGGGAATCTCCTTCGGTTACACAACCTGGAAGGTCAGGTACAACAACCGTATAACCGTTGCCTTCGAGACATGGGGTAAAGATTGCGGGATAAATGAGTTTCATAAAATGTCCTCCAATACATAAGTATATTTATAAATATATACGCATAATGCACATGAAAAGTCAAGAAAAATAAAGTTATAATAGAATATAAAAATGTCCAAAGGATTGCCGCTTTATCGTGTGATGTGGCAGGTCTCTTTTGTCTCTAAAACCGATACAACTAAACTACGAAAACTTAAGATTTCGTTAAATTTATGGAACTGATTCTTAAGGTTGTCTGTGAGACATTGACCAACCAATTCCAGTAAGATATATTTGAATTAATGGGCTGCGGAAAAACAGTCCGGATTAAGGAGTATAAGTATATCAAAGTAAGGAGGAACTATGGGCATGGAAAAGCAGAAGGCGAAGACAGGTCCGAAAAAGAAGGTTGGAAAAAAGCAGAGAAGAAAGAGAAAACTGATACTTTTTATTGTAGAAGTATTAGTGATACTCATTTTGCTGGTAGTATTTTATGTAATGAGTAAGCTGAATAAAATCAATAATACCGGTTCCTTAGACGCGAAGAAGCTGAATATTAATATAGACAGCGAGACCCAGGAAGTGTTAGATAATTATACCAATATAGCTATCTTTGGAATTGACAACCGGAACAGTGGAAATTATGAGAGCGGAAACAGCGACTGTATCATGATTGCCAGTATCAATGATGATACCAAGGAAGTGAAACTTGTATCCGTATACCGGGATTCCTTTCTGGCAGTAGATGATAAAGACAGCCTGCGGAAACTGAATGCAGCTTATGCCAAGGGAGGACCGACCGGTGCAGTAGCGGCGTTAAATAAGAATCTGGATTTGAATATTACCGAATATGTATCCGTAGACTTCAATGCGGTAATGGAAGTTGTGGATGCATTAGGTGGAATAGAGTTGGATATTACCAGGGAAGAAGCCAGCAATATGCACATCTGGATTGATGAAATGAATGAAGTCATGGGAACCCATGGCAAGCCGGTTTCCGGACCGGGCGTGCAGCAGGTCAATGGAATACAGGCACTTGCCTATTGCCGTGACCGAATGAGCGGCGGAGACGATTTCCGCCGGACCGAGCGCCAGCGTATCGTAGTAGGAAAGATTGTAGAAAAAGCAAAGCAGGCAGACATCCTTACTTTAAATGATTTGGTAGACAAGCTGTTTCCGGACATTTCTACCAGCCTTTCTACCACAGAAATATTGGGACTTGCAGCCCATGTCAAAGAGTATGAGCTTGCAGATACCCAGGGCTGGCCATTCCAGTTAGACACCAAGATGATGGAAAAATCCATCGGAGCAGTAGTTGTACCAACGGATTTGGAGACCAATGTAGATTTATTGCACCGCTATTTATTTGATGTAGAGGATTATGAAACGACAGATGAGGTAAAAGAAATCAGCAAGGCAGTAAGTAACCGGACAGGAAAGACGGCAGCAGATACCACCCGGGATACGAATCCGCTGGTGCAGGATGCGGCTGCTGCTGAAATAACAGAGTAAGAGGAAAATATAACCAAATTTTATAAAAATTTCACAAAAAACAAGAAAAATCCAGTTACCTTTTGTATATTATTATGTTATGATAAAAATATATCAGTAAACATACAATGATTATCAAGGAGGTATTACGAATGCAGAGATTTACATTACCAAGAGATTTATATCACGGCAAAGGTGCATTGGAGGCACTGAAGAACTTTGAAGGAAGGCGCGCAATGATCTGTGTTGGTGGAGGCTCCATGAAACGGTTTGGTTTCCTGGATAAAGCAGAGGCATATCTGAAAGAAGCAGGTATGGAAGTGGAACTGTTTGAAGGAATTGAACCGGATCCATCTGTTGAGACCGTGATGAAGGGTGCTGCCGCTATGGAGAAGTTCAAGCCGGACTGGATTGTAGCAATCGGTGGTGGTTCACCAATTGATGCTGCAAAAGCAATGTGGATTAAATATGAATATCCGGATATTACCTTTGAAGACATGTGTAAGGTATTTGGAATTCCGAAATTAAGAAAGAAAGCACATTTCTGTGCAATTTCTTCTACCTCAGGAACAGCAACAGAAGTAACTGCATTTTCTATTATTACGGATTATGAGAAGGGAATCAAATATCCGATTGCGGATTTTGAGATTACACCGGACGTAGCAATCGTTGACCCGGAACTGGCAGAGACCATGCCGCAGAAACTGGTAGCCCACACCGGAATGGATGCGATGACACATGCAATCGAAGCGTATGTTTCAACTGCAAACAGTGATTTTACAGACCCGCTGGCACTCCATGCCATTGAGATGATTCAGCATGATCTGATTGATTCCTATAACGGAGATATGGCAAAACGTGATGCCATGCACAATGCCCAGTGTCTGGCTGGAATGGCATTTTCCAATGCACTGCTTGGAATCGTACATTCTATGGCACATAAGACCGGTGCCGCATTTGCCGACTACGGTGCACATATTATTCATGGCGCAGCTAATGCCATGTATCTGCCGAAGGTTATTGCATTTAATGCAAAGGATGAGACTGCAAAGAAACGTTATGGCGTGATTGCAGATTTTATGAAGCTTGGCGGAGAGACACTGGACGAGAAAGTCGCACTTTTAATCCAGTACCTGCGTAAGATGAATGATGACTTGAATATTCCGCACTGTATTAAGAACTACAGACCGGACAGCTATCCGGCTGAGCAGGGCTTTGTACCGGAAGAAGTATTCTTAGAGAGACTGCCTGAGATTGCAGCCAATGCAATTTTGGATGCCTGCACCGGCTCCAACCCAAGACAGCCAAGTCAGGAAGAAATGGAAAAACTGCTGAAATGCTGTTACTATGACACAGAAGTAGATTTCTAAAAAATAGATTAAAAATGAAGTAAGCCCCGTTTCGATATCGCATTGATATTTGAGACGGGGTTTTTACAGTCTGAAAAATGGTTTTACAAAGGTAATACCCCCACAGCACTGCGGGGGTACAAAGGGGAGTTATGAAAATTTATGAAAAAAGTTTTATCAAATAGAGAGACAAGACATTGGGGGATGAACCTGTTCTCTATTGATATTTGTAGTATACCCGGATTTTGTGAAAAATAATTGTCCAGATTATGAAAAAAGCGTTAAATTCTAAAAAATTTTTTCTGAAAAAATTTCATGAATCTTGTATATTCCCCTTGCGTAAAACACAAGATATGGTATACTGTATATGCGTTGAAGAGATTCGACACAAAATCTAGTACAGTTTTGTGCCGATTTTATGCGAATAGACTATTTTTTTATGGGAGAGGATTTCAATGAAAATCATTAAAAGAAGCGGCGCAGAGGCTGTTTTTGACATTTCAAAAATTATTATTGCAATCAATAAAGCAAACCATGAGGTGGTGGAAGCGGAACGATTGACTGCAGACCAGATTAAGGAGATTGCACAATATATAGAAGATTCCTGTAAGGATGCCAACCATGCCCTGAATGTAGAAGATATTCAGGACTTAGTGGAGGATCAGTTAATGGACAAGAGGGCTTTTTCTGTTGCCCGGAAATACATTACTTACCGCTATAAACGTGCCCTGGTACGTAAATCCAACTCTACGGATGAACAGATTTTAAGTCTGATTGAATGTAATAATGAAGAAGTAAAACAGGAGAATTCCAATAAGGATTCAACCGTAAACAGCGTGCAGCGTGACTATATGGCTGGTGAGGTGAGTAAGGATATTACCAGAAGATTCCTTCTCCCGGAGGATATTGTAGAGGCACATGAACAGGGAATTATCCATTTCCATGATGCAGATTATTTTGCACAGCATATGCATAACTGTGATCTGGTAAATTTAGAGGATATGTTACAGAACGGAACCGTTATCAGCGGAACCAGAATTGACAAGCCACATTCTTTCTCTACAGCGTGTAATATTGCAACCCAGATTATTGCTCAGGTGGCAAGCTCCCAGTATGGCGGACAGAGTATTTCACTGGCACATTTAGTACCATTTGTCCAGATCAGCCGCGAGAAAATTCATGCAGAGCTGGTGCAGACATTAAAAGAGAGCGATGTGGAGCTGAGCGAAGAGAAGATTAACAACATTGTGGAAAGAAGACTTCATGCGGAAATCGAGCGGGGCGTACAGGTTATCCAGTATCAGGTAGTAACCCTGATGACTACCAACGGACAGTCCCCATTCGTAACCGTGTTCATGTATCTGAACGAAGCAAAGAATGAGCAGGAGAAAAAAGACCTTGCCATGATTATAGAGGAAGTGCTAGACCAGCGTTATCAGGGTGTTAAGAATGAGGATGGCGTATGGATTACACCGGCATTTCCAAAGTTGATTTATGTATTGGAAGAGGATAATATCCATGAGGATTCGGAATACTATTATCTGACCAAGAAAGCAGCAAAATGTACTGCAAAGCGTATGGTTCCGGATTATATTTCTGAGAAGAAAATGAAGGAATTAAAAGATGGCAACTGCTATACCTGTATGGGCTGCCGTTCCTTCCTTACCGTATATCATGATGAAGATGGCAAGCCAAAGTTCTACGGTCGTTTCAATCAAGGCGTGGTAACCTTGAATCTGGTAGATCTGGCATGCTCTTCCGGCGGAGATTTTGAAAAATTCTGGAAGCTATTTGATGAGCGTTTGGATCTTTGCTACCGTGCATTGATGGCGCGTCATAACCGCCTGAAGGGAACACCTTCTGATGTGGCACCGATTCTCTGGCAGTACGGAGCACTTGCCCGTCTGAAAAAAGGCGAGACCATAGACAAGCTTTTATATGGTGGATATTCTACTATTTCACTGGGTTATGCAGGACTTTGCGAATGTACCAGATATATGACTGGAAAACCACATACCGACCCGGCAGCAACACCATTTGCCTTAAAGGTAATGCAACGGTTAAATGATGCCTGCAAGGAGTGGAAAGAGAAAGAAAATATTGATTTCTCCGTATATGGAACACCGCTTGAGTCTACCACCTATAAATTTGCAAAATGTTTACAGAAACGTTTCGGAGTTATTCCGGGTGTTACCGATAAGAATTACATTACCAACAGCTATCATGTGCATGTAACCGAAAATATCGATGCATTTACCAAACTGAAATTCGAATCCCAGTTCCAGGCACTTTCACCGGGTGGAGCAATCAGCTATGTGGAAGTTCCGAACATGCAGGATAATCTGGATGCTGTTTTATCTGTAATGAAATTCATCTATGAGAATATCATGTATGCAGAGTTAAATACCAAGAGCGATTACTGCCAGGTATGTGGCTATGATGGTGAGATTCAGATTGTAAAAGATGATGATGGAAAATTAGTATGGGAGTGCCCGCATTGTCACAACCGTGACCAGGATAAGATGAACGTGGCAAGACGTACCTGTGGTTATATTGGTTCCCAGTTCTGGAATCAGGGAAGAACCCAGGAAATCAAGGAGCGTGTACTTCATTTATAAAAAGAAAGTGAAAAGAAAATGCATTATTCAGCGATTAAATATAATGATATTGCGAACGGCACCGGTGTAAGAACGGTGCTGTTTGTATCCGGCTGCCGGAACCACTGTAAAGAGTGTTTTCAGCCGGAAACATGGGATTTTAAAAATGGAGAGGAATTTACAAAAGAAGTAGAAGATGAAATTCTTGCATCTTTGGAATCTCCCTATATCAAGGGACTGACTCTTTTGGGAGGAGACCCTTTTGAACCGGAAAACCAGCATGCACTGCTTCCGTTTATCAAGCGGGTGCGGACGGAACATCCGGAAAAAGACATATGGGCATATACCGGATATGTACTGGATAAGGATTTGGTACCGGAGGGAAGAAGATATACCGAGGATACGAAAGAATTATTATCCTTAATCGATGTGCTGGTGGATGGCCCTTATGTGGCAGAGCTATATGATATTACATTAAAATTCAAAGGTTCTTCCAATCAGCGTGTCATTGACTGCAGAAAATACAATGAAACAGGAGTCATTGAAGAACTGATGTAAACTGCGTGAAAGATAAAGTAGAATCCGGAAGGATTCTATTTTACTTTATAGCATTTTTATATTAAAATAGAAATAACGTGATTGTTTTAAGGAAAGATATAGGAGAAGAACATGGAAATTAGTAAAGAGCGTAAAGAAGAATTATTAGAGACCCATCTTTTGAATTATGAAATGCCGGATGAACAGGAGCTTGCAAAGCTTACTTTAGAGGAACTGGAATTTCTGATTCGTTCTGCAGAAGTACATCATAAGAAGAAAACCTTTGTGGCAGATAACTTTTTAAAGAAGATAGAAGTGTTTAACAAGATTCTGGCAGATAAAATAAAGGGATGCAAAGAGCTTTACTGCGCATGGGACAAGCATACCGGTTACCCGCGTGTTATGGGGGACGGAAGTGTATTAATCTTTTCAACGAAAGAATTTGCCCAAAAGGCAATAGAACATTATAAAGAGCAGAATGTAGAACTGGAATTAAAAGGAATCAGAGGAGACAAGCAGATGTTCTTCTGGGCAAACCTCCACTGGTGGGGTATGGAAGATCTGATACTGGATGTGGGAAGCTATTCCTGCAGATTAAAAAGAGATGACTTGCTTCCACCACCGGATTTTTCCGAGCTTTCCAAAGCACAGATTCCGGTTGTAAATCCGGCTCTGATTCTTGCAATGGCAAGACACAGACAGATTTTATTTGAAGAAAAGAAAGATGAACAGTGGAAACGTGCGGAGCAGTTCTTATGTGACCGTATGTTAAAAGAGGTAGTCCGCGGGGAATTCTTATGTCCGGTAAAAGTGGTAGAGGACCCGAAGGAAGAAAAGGATGCAGACGGAAAAAAGGGAACAGCCCTTCAGTTTGCATTGTTACAGGATAGCAATGGAGCACAGTGGATGCCGGTGTATACAGACTGGCAGAGTTTCCAGAAGATTTATAATGTAAAGGAATGGAAGGGACAGAAAGTCAGTTTTGATCAGCTGATGAAGATTGCAGGAGAGCGAGATTTTGTAATCAATCCGGGCAGTATGGAACTTCGGGTAGAAGAGAACCGGAAGAAAATTATTATAGGTTATTTCAAACGCTATAAGAGGCAGGAAGCTGAGATGGCATCTGGCAATCTTGTTGAAAAGAAAACGGGTGTGTTTGTTGGTGAGCCAATTGCGGAGGCGGATGAACTGAAACAGATACTCAGTGAATATATGAAGAAACAGAAGAATATCAAGAAAGCATATCTGGTAACGAAGATTGAACGTAAGGATGACATTAGTTATTTGCTGGTTGTAGAGTTTAAGGGTGAGAGAAAGAGCGTCTTTGAAGGAATTGCTGAAGCTGTAAAGCCGTCCCTTGGCTATATGCGTCTTGATATGCATGAAGCAGATGAAAAGGCAATGGAGCTGATTGGTGAGGTTGCACCATTTTATAAAAAGACTTTTCTGGGATTGTAAATTGCAGGAGGAAATATGGAACAAAAAGAATTAGATGGCAAAGTCTGGGAAGTAAGTGGATTCGTATTTGAAAATGAAGATCAGGCAAAATTGGCAAAAAAGGAAGTGGAAGGAATCCAGTACATACATGATAATATGAATATGGATAATCCACAGATGGTACAGGAAATCTACCAGAGAATCATGGCTCAGGAATTGTTCCATACACCGATAGGATATGCCTATCTAAAAGAATTGCAGGATTATCTGAAAGGGCTGCCCGGGGTGGATGCATCCGAAATACCAGGTATTCCGGTGAAAGATATGGGCTTAGACCTTGACCATGTAGCTGGCAAAGAAAAATCTGGTGAGCACCCAAACGAAAATGCTGATAAAAATTCAGAGGAACAACAGGAAACGAAATTACAGAAGCGCTGCCGCATCTTACTTTCTGTGAATATTGTGCTGATTATCATTGTTATTGCCATGTTTGCCATCAGCCTTACCAGTGGCAGTACCACAATCTTAAATTATGAGACGAAAATCATTAATAAATATGAAGAGTGGGAACAGGAACTGGATGAAAGAGAAGCGGCACTGGATGCTTTGGAAAAACAGAATTAAATCGCAGAAGAACACAAATTTGACATATTTATCCGTTAAACTATAGAAAAAAGAAGAGGGAAGCAAATATGGAAAAACGTAAAATTCTGGTGGTAGACGATGAAAGCCGTATGCGTAAGCTGGTGAGGGATTTCCTGGTAAAACAGAACTTTGAAGTGTTAGAGGCAGGAGACGGAGAAGAAGCCTTAGACGTATTTTATAAAAATAAAGATATTGCATTGATTATTCTGGATGTTATGATGCCGAAGATGAACGGCTGGGATGTATGCCGGGAAATCAGGGAAAGTTCCAAGACACCGATTATCATGCTGACAGCCAAGAGTGAAGAAAGTGATGAGCTTTTGGGATTTGAACTTGGTGTGGATGAATATATCAGTAAACCATTCAGCCCGAAGATCCTGGTGGCAAGGGTAGAGGCAATTTTGCGGAGAACCGGCAATTATACGGAAGATGATGTGCTGGAAGTAGGTGGCATTGTAATGGACAAGGCTGCCCACATGGTAACAATTGACGGCAAAAATATTGATTTGAGCTATAAAGAATTTGAGCTTCTGGCATATTTCATGGAGAATAAGGGAATTGCTTTATCCCGTGAGAAAATTCTGAATCATGTATGGAATTATGATTATTTCGGTGATGCCAGAACCATCGATACCCATGTGAAAAAGCTGCGTAGCAAGATGGGCGAAAAAGGGGATTATATCAAGACAATCTGGGGTATGGGCTATAAGCTGGACATTGATGCACCGCAATAGAATGTGATAAGGTGGAAGATATATGGCAAAGAATAAGAAAAAGCAGCATTCCATTACAACGCAGATTACATTGACTATCGTTGGATTAGTGGCCGGCACGGTATTACTGTGCTGGCTTCTTAATGTTACCCTGCTGGAAGGCTATTATACCCGCTATAAACAGGAAGTGCTGGAAAATGGGTTTCAGCAGATTAATGCGGCCAGTGAACAGGGAATCTTAAATACATCAGATTATGATATAGATTTTGAAAAAATCTGTTCCAATGGTAACCTGACGATTTTAATCATTACATCTGATGGTACAGTAGTGCGTTCTTCTACCAATGGTGTGGAAAATCTCAGGATGCAGTTTATGGAAATTATCATGGCAAGTGTGCAGAATGATGATATGCATCTTAATATGAAAGTACTGAAAGCAAACGACAATTATGTCATGGGAGAAAAAGAGGATACCAGGCTGGAATCGGATTATCTGATTCTCTGGGGAACCCTGGCAGATGGTAATCTTTTGCTGGCGAGAACTCCATTGGAAAGTATCAAGGAAAGTGCGCAGGTGTCTAATCGTCTGCTGATGGATGTAGGAGTTGTTGCGGTAATAGTGAGTGGTATTATCATTTTTTTTGTTACACGTCGTATTACTAACCCAATTCTGCAGCTTACAGATATATCCAAGAAAATGGCAGAATTCGACTTTGATGCGAAGTATGAGGTCAAGGGAGATAATGAGATTGAACAGTTGGGCGAGCATATGAACCAGCTATCGGAAATCTTAGAGCGGACCATATCGGAATTAAAGAGTGCTAATAATGAATTGAAGATAGATATCGAAAAGAAGGAACAGATTGACGAGATGAGAAAAGATTTCCTGTCAAATGTTTCCCATGAGTTAAAGACACCGCTGGCACTGATTCAGGGTTATGCAGAAGGCTTACAGGAATGTGTGCAGGACGATCCGGAGAGCAGAAATTTCTATTGTGAGGTCATTACAGATGAAGCAGAGAAGATGAACCGCATGGTAAAGAAACTTCTTACTTTGAATCAGCTGGAATTTGGGAATGATGCTATTGTGATGGAACGGTTTGATATCACCGAACTGATACGTGGAGTAACTGCCAGTAATGCCATTATCTTAGAACAGAAGGAAGCTATTCTGGAATTTGACGAGCAGCCGCTTTTTGTATGGGCGGATGAATTTAAGATAGAAGAAGTTATAACCAATTATCTGAGCAATGCAATCAACCATTTGGAAGGTGAAAACCGGATTAAAATTTCTTATAAATGTAAGCAGGATGTAGTAAGAGTCAGCGTGTTTAATACAGGAAAGCCGATTCCGGAAGAAGACATTGATAATATCTGGATTAAATTCTATAAGGTAGATAAAGCAAGAACCAGAGCTTATGGAGGCAGCGGAATTGGTCTGTCCATTGTAAAAGCAATTATGGATTCCATGCATCAGCAGTGCGGAGTCATTAACCATGAGGATGGTGTGGAATTCTGGATAGAATTAGACACCAGCAATCGCGATGATAACGAGGAAGAATGTGAAATAACTATTGCCTGAAAGCCGGAAAAATGCTAACATAGGAATAGATTGATAAGTTAAGGAGTGCCTATGAGGGACAGAAAGATAAAAACAACGGCATGTGTGCTGTTGGCTGCGTTATTATTAGGTGGATGCGGAGAGCAGCCGATTGAATTAACGGAGCAGGAAGAACAGACAATTGTAGATTATGCAGCACATGTAGTATCAAAGTATAATATAAAGCAGCAGGATGGAATTGTAAGACTATCGAAGAGTGAAGAGACAACAGAGACTGCAGATACCGAGGCTGTGGAACAGCCGGATTCCACTGAGCAGATGTCATCAGAAGGTGGAGATGCAACAGGAACTCCGGAGAATGCGGCATCGGACAACAGTGTGTCCTTAAACGATGCAGTAGCAATACCGGGTATTGATACGCAGTACACCGGTGCGGAATTTGCAACAGTTTATCAGCAGAATTCATCCTATATGGTAGAGCCGGATGCCGGAAATAAATACCTGGTTTTACATTTTCATTTAGAGAATGCTGGAACGGAAGCAGTAGCTTGTGATATGTTAAGCCGCAAGGTGTCATTCCGCGTGACGTTAAATGACAGCGTGGAAGCTGTTGCACAGGTCACAATTCTGTTAAATGACTTTGGAACATATCAGGGAACTATTGAAGCAGGAAGTGGTACAGATACGGTTTTACTCTTTGAGGTGCCGGAAAGTACACCGGAAGATTTGAGTAAAATCTCTCTGGAAGTAGTCGAAAACACGGTACATAAGACCTGTAATCTATAAAATGGTAAAAATATCTAGAGAATTGTAAAAAAACGGTGCATTTTTATGTGATATTATGTTATAATTCGAAATAGAAATATTCTAAGAAATGACCTTGGGAGGAAAACATAAATGGAGACAAATATTCTGTTAGAAAATGGTACGAACGAACTGGAAGTGCTGGAGTTTACTTTAGGGGATAATCATTACGGAATTAACGTAGCGAAGATTCGTGAGATTTTATCCTATCAGCCGGTAACCCCGGTACCAAATGCACATCCGAGTGTGGAAGGAATCTTTATGCCACGAGATACCATGCTGACGGTAATCAGCCTGAGAAGATGCCTTGGTATGCAGGATGAAGAAGGAAAAGGTTTGTTTATTATCACAAACTTTAATAAATTAAATATTGCATTCCATGTAGATCAGGTTATTGGAATTCATCGTGTCTCCTGGTCAGAGATTATCAAACCGGATGCAACAATTAATGTCCAGGACAAGGGTGTATCAACCGGAGTCATTAAACTGGATGGACAGTTGATTGTTATTCTTGACTTTGAAAAAATTATTTCTGATATCAGCCCGGAAACAGGACTTAAGGTATCTGATGTAGAGCATCTGGAAAATCGTAACCGTAATGATTCCCCGATTATGATCGCAGAGGATTCCCCATTATTAAGTAAATTGATTACAGATTGTCTGAAGAAAGCAGGTTATACCAACCTGAATGTCAATACGAACGGACAGGAAGCATGGGACAAGCTTTGTGCTTATGAGAAAGCCGGCAATGTAAAAGATAAAGTACATTGTATTATTACAGATATCGAGATGCCATTGATGGACGGACACCGGTTAACAAAACTGGTAAAAGAGAACGATAACATGCATGATATTCCGGTAATCATTTTCTCTTCCCTGGTAAATGATGAAATGAGAAGAAAAGGTGAATCACTCGGAGCAGACGCCCAATTGACTAAACCGGAGATTGGAAGTCTGGTACAGGCTATCGACAGACTGATTGACCAGACTGGAAAGTAAGGAAAGAACGCAGACAAAGGGGTGTGATGTTACATCACATCCCTTTCCTTTACGCTGTCCGGCATCTGCTGGGAGATGTTGTGGCAGACCCTGTAAGCAGATATACAGGCAACTTGGATACATGGAGGTATAAATTTGAGTAAGAGTGAAGATTATCTGGACGATTTGCTGAATTCAGTTTCAGATGCTAACAGAAGAAATAATAAGAAGGATATCGAGAATCTGATTCAATCAATGAATGAAGAAGCTGCAAAGCCAAGAGAACGGGAGAAAAAGCCGGTGGAAAAGAAGCACGAGGACTACTCCGGCACAGGATTCCAGCGTGAATTTGAACAGGAGCTGGCAACAGGAGCAGCAGATGATTTCCTGCAGGAATTCGAAATGGAATTAGACGAAGAGGCATCAAATCAGGCAGATATTGATGTCAATGAAGACAAGACATCCGATGTCGAGAAAGCTTCGGAGTCAATCTCATCAGGAACCACAGATATGGCAACAGATGGGTCTGCAGCATCAGATATGATGGAAGATGTGAATGATATCATGGATGCGGTCCGGAAGAAGGTTGGAGATTCCGGAGAGGAAGAACACCCGGATACGTCGAAAACACCGGAAGATGATGCTTCCGGGGAAGAAGAGACGCTGGGCTTCTTTGATACGCTGGATGAAGATTCGGCGGCGGAGATACCGGAAGCATCAAAGACAGAATCTGAGGAAGAGGAACCGCTTCTTTCAGAAGATGATGATGCCATTAATCTTATGGATATGTTATCCGGAGATGCTGACTTATCCGATATCGGCGATTTGCTGAAAGCAGATGAAAATGGAGAAGAATTAGAGCATTCAGAAGATGAGGACAGTGAGGTCCAGGATGAATTTGAACGCCTTGGAAGTATCGAAGAATTAAAGGATTTAAAGGAAGCAAAGGAAAAGAGAAAAAAACAGGGATTCTTCAGTAAAATTATGTCCGCTTTATTTGGACCGGATGAAGAAGAGGATGATACAAAGATTGCAGAAGATGACAGCCTTGGCAGCATTTCATTCGAAAATAGAGAAATCTTAAAAGAGATGGATGCAGACGAGGGAGCCGGTAAGAAGGGCAAGAAAGAGAAAAAAGAAAAGAAGGAAAAGGCGAAGAAGGAGAAGGCACCAAAGGTAAAGAAAGAGAAGCCTCCAAAAGAAATAGACCGTACGCCGCCTCTTCCAAAGAAGCCGGTTATTCTGATTTTTATTATGGCACTTTCCATTCTTATTTTGATTTTGCTGGGAAGCTCCAATTTGCAGTATGGACAGGACATGCAGCAGGCAAAGGATGATTTTGCAAGCGGCTCCTATGTAACAGCATTCCAGACCATAGCTGGTTCTTCTGTAAAGGGAAAAGACGAGAATTTCTATAAGAAGGCACAGGTGCTGGCTTCCATACAGAGAGAATATCAGTCTTATGAGAGCTTAAGCGGAATCAATGAAAACGAGATGGCTTTAGACGCACTGATTCGTGGATATGGCAGATGCGTAGATGGCGCAGACCTGGCTCAGGAATATGAGATAACAGACGAAATGGCAGGACTGAAGAATCAGATTTTGCAGCAGTTATCAGACCATTTTGGTGTATCGGAGGAAAAGGCAGCAGAATTGCATGCGATGACAAAGAGAACAGATTATACAAAGGCAATTCAGGGGATACTTGCAGCAGCAGGACTGGAATAGGAGAACATTATGATAGCAATTATTGACTATGATGCAGGAAACTTAAAGAGTGTGGAAAAAGCATTAGCATATCTGGGTGAGGAAAGCGTAATTACAAGAGATTTTCATACCATTGAACAGGCAGATAAGGTGATTTTACCGGGCGTTGGTTCTTTTGGTGTGGCAATGGATAATCTGAAACGCTATGAACTGGACAAGGTCATCCATGAAGTCTGTGAAAGAAAAGTGCCATTCCTTGGAATCTGCCTCGGACTTCAGTTAATGTTTGAAGGAAGCGAAGAGTCAGAAGGAGTAGAGGGACTTGGGCTTTTAGAGGGAAAAATTGTGCGAATCCCGGATACTTATGGGCTGAAAATTCCGCATATCGGTTGGAATTCCCTGCATTTACAGAATAATGGAAGACTGTTTCAGAATGTGCCGATGGATGCCTATGTATATTTCGTGCATTCTTATTATTTACAGGCAAAGCATGAAGAAATTGTAAAAGCAACTACGGAATATGGAGTCACTATTCATGCATCTGTGGAGCAGGACAACATCTTTGCCTGCCAGTTCCACCCGGAGAAGAGCAGCTCCGTTGGACTGAAGATACTTAAGAACTTTGCGTCATTACAGGGAGGTGTGAAATAATGTTTACCAAGAGAATTATTCCATGTCTGGATGTCAATGATGGAAGAGTTGTAAAAGGTGTGAACTTTGTGAATTTAAGAGATGCCGGTGACCCAGTGGAAATTGCGGCAGCATATGATAAAGCCGGAGCAGATGAAGTGGTATTTCTAGATATTACAGCATCTTCGGATAACCGTAATACAGTAGTAGATATGGTAAGACGTGTAGCGGAAAATGTATTTATTCCATTTACCGTAGGCGGAGGAATCCGCTGTGTAGAAGATTTTAAAGTGCTGCTTAGGGAAGGTGCAGACAAGATTTCCATTAATTCTTCTGCAATTAATACACCACAGTTAATCAGTGATGCGGCAGACAAATTCGGAAGTCAGTGTGTGGTTGTTGCTATTGATGCGAGAAGAAGAGAAGATGGCAGCGGCTGGAACATTTATAAAAATGGCGGAAGAATTGATGTAGGTATTGATGCGGTAGAATGGGCAATGAAAGTCGAGAAGCTTGGAGCCGGAGAAATTCTTTTGACCAGTATGGATTGTGATGGCACGAAAGCCGGTTACGATTTGGAACTGACCAGACAGATTGCAGAAAATGTATCTATTCCGGTCATTGCTTCCGGTGGAGCCGGAACGAAAGAGCATTTCTATGAAGCTTTGACAGAAGGTAAAGCAGATGCAGCACTGGCAGCATCATTATTCCATTATAAAGAACTTGAAATTATGGACCTTAAGAATTATCTTGCAGGTCGCGGGGTATCAGTAAGGAGATAAAACTATGGCAATGATTACCAATGACTGGCTGGACAGTGTATCTGCCGAGTTTAAAAAGCCATATTACAGAGATTTATATGATTTTGTAAAAAAAGAATACAGCACCCATGTGGTATATCCACCGGCAGATGATATCTTTAATGCCTTGCACTTGACACCGCTTTCAGAAGTAAAGGTGCTGATTTTGGGACAGGATCCATACCATAATGAACATCAGGCACATGGTCTTAGTTTTTCCGTACTGCCGGATCAGAAAGAGATTCCACCATCTTTACAGAACATCTATAAAGAACTACAGGATGACCTTGGCTGCTATATCCCTGACAATGGTTATCTGGAAAAATGGGCAAAGCAGGGTGTATTATTATTGAACACGGTTCTGACCGTCCGTGCACATCAGGCGAACTCCCATCAGGGCAAAGGATGGGAGCATTTTACGGATGCCATTATCCAGGCAGTCAATGCCCAGGATCGACCAGTTGTCTATATGCTGTGGGGCAGACCGGCACAGAGCAAAATTCCGATGCTTACCAATCCGAAGCATCTGATATTAAAAGCACCTCATCCAAGCCCGCTTTCGGCATACCGTGGTTTTTTCGGATGCAAACATTTCTCACAGGCGAATGCATTTTTAGAAGAGCATGGAGTAGCACCGATAGACTGGCAGATTGAGAATTTGTAGGATGGATTTTAATGTTGAATAACAAAGAATTGCAGGATTTAACAGATTTCTATGTTAATTGGCATGGAATATCTGCAGTTCTTAGCACATATTTTTTCTTGATTACAAAATGTCTTTCCGTTGCTTTGACTGACTATCAGCACTGTCCGTCAAAGCAACGGAAAGACACTTTATATTGTAAAAAGAAAAATATGTGTTCTAGAACTGCGGTATTTTATGCCTGACATAGAAACCTGCTAAATCCTGTAATTTATGTTATCAAATATATTGGTATCCAGCCAACATAAAAAATTATTCCTAAAATGAGGAGTGCCCCGACATCTTTCGGATGCCGAGGCTATTATGAAAAAATATATCTAAAAACATGAGTTTCTTTTGATGGTTTTATAGTACGCTATAAATATGACAAAACTATGAACAAACCATAAATACTTTGTGAAAAGTTACAATAGATGAAAAAAATCACATAAAAAGTTGTGAATTTTACACAATATTGCAATCCTGTGCCTAAAATGCTATAATAGCATTAACAATAGGCAGACGTGGGACAAGGATGTTACACATCAGATATCAAAGGAGTGATTATATGATAGGCATTTCAAATTATGATTCGAATTCAATTCACACATTGTTTTCCGGATTATCAAATGGAAACAGAACTTCAAACAGCGGTTTGTTAGGGATTAATATTGTTGATTATTCTGCAATTCGTACCGGTTCCTATTTTAAACTGATGAAGGCATATTATGGTGGAAATGATTCTGCCAGCAAGATTGTAGAGACAAACAAGAAGACTTCAACGTCTACTGCAAAGGATGATACTAAGACATTAGCAAAAATTGAAGATGCTGCGGAAGAGTTGAAGGGTGCATCCGATGCTTTACTGGATAAGACCAAGAAGTCTGTATTTAACAAAGTAACAACAACCGATGCAAAGGGTAATACCACAACAGATTATGATAAAGACGCAATTTATAAGAAAGTAAGTGCTTTCGTAGACAGCTACAATAACCTGCTGAAGAAATCAGAAGATTCCAATACTAATGGAATTCTCAATGCAGTTTCTTCCATGGTTCGGACTACAGATTCCAATGAAAAGTTACTTTCTAAGGTTGGAATTACCGTTGGTACAGATAACAAACTCAGTATTGATGAGGATACCTTTAAGAAGGCAGATATGTCTTTGGTAAAATCTTTGTTCAATGGAAATGGTTCCTATGGATATCAGGTATCTGCAAAAGCATCTTTAGCAGATTATTATGCAGAACGGGAAGCATCCAAGGGCAATACATATGGTAATACAGGTACATATACCTACAATTATAATACCGGAGAGATTTATAATACGACAACCTAAGTGACCGGTTAATAATTATGATTCGCATAATGACGGTGTAAATGTCAGGTATAAATAATATATGCAAATAGCAAGAAACGTGTGTTACAGGAAAGCAATTTTCGGTAAAGCAAAAAAGCAGGTGTTCCGATTGGAACACCTGCTTTCTATCTTAAAAGCTATTTTTAGTTATCATTCTCGTCTTCTTCACTCATGGAGTAAACCTGACGTTTTCTTGCCATTTCATCACTTTCTAAGTATTCATCGTAAGTGGTAATCTTATCAATGAGTCCGCCATTTGGAAGAAGCTCCATAATGCGGTTGGCAGTGGTCTGTGTGAACTGGTGGTCACGGGAAGCGAAGAGTACAACACCCGGAAATTTAATCAGACCGTTGTTTAATGCGGTAATGGACTCCATGTCTAAGTGGTCGGTAGGCTCATCTAAGATTAAGACATTGGAAGCCTGAATCATCATACGGGAGAGCAGTACACGCACTTTTTCTCCTCCGGAAAGGACTCTCATTTTCTTCATGCCATCTTCACCGGCGAAAAGCATTCTTCCTAAGAAACCACGTACATAAGTAGCATCTTTGATCTCGGAATACTGGGTCAGCCAGTCTGTGATAACAAGGTCAGTATCAAAGATTTCGGTATTGTCCTTCGGAAAATAGGACTGGGAAGTCGTAACACCCCATTTGTAAGTTCCTTCGTCCGGCTCCATTTCACCGGCAAGAATCTTAAAGAGGGTAGTCTTGGCAAGCTCGTTGCTTCCGACAAAAGCTACTTTATCATCATGTCCTAAGATAAAGGATACATTGTCTAATACTTTTACGCCATCGATAGTTTTGCTTAGCCCCTCTACGGTAAGAACCTCATTACCGATTTCACGCTGTGGTCGGAAATCAATGTAAGGATATTTACGGCTGGAAGGTTTGATTTCATCCAGCTCGATTTTCTCAAGGGCACGTTTTCTGGAAGTTGCCTGTTTGGATTTGGAAGCATTCGCAGAGAAACGGGAAATGAACTCCTGTAACTCTTTAATCTTTTCTTCCTTCTTTTTATTGGCTTCTTTCATCTGCTTAACAAGAAGCTGGCTGGACTCATACCAGAAATCGTAGTTACCGGCATATAACTGAATCTTGCCATAATCGATATCGGCAATATGAGTACATACCTTATTTAAGAAGTAACGGTCGTGGGATACGACGATTACAGTGTTGTTAAAGTTGATTAAGAATTCTTCCAGCCATGCAATGGCATCTAAGTCTAAGTGGTTGGTCGGCTCGTCTAAGAGCAGAATGTCCGGATTACCGAATAATGCCTGGGCTAAGAGCACCTTAACCTTGGTAGCACCCGGAAGGTCACGCATAGTGGTGTAGTGGTCTTCTGTCGGGATGCCAAGACCATTTAATAACATGGCAGCATCGGATTCTGCATTCCAGCCGTCCATTTCAGCAAATTCGCCTTCCAGTTCACTGGCACGGATACCATCTTCATCGGAAAAATCCTCTTTTGCATAGATAGCATCCTTCTCCTTCATGATATCATAGAGACGTTTGTTTCCCATGATAACGGTATCTAAAACGGAGTACTCATCATATTTGAAGTGGTCCTGCTGCAGGAAGGAAAGACGTTGTCCCGGTGTAATAACCACATCGCCGCTGGTGGAGTCTAATTGTCCGGATAAAATCTTTAAGAAAGTAGATTTACCGGCACCATTGGCACCAATCAGACCGTAGCAGTTGCCTTCCGTGAATTTAATATTTACATCTTCAAACAAGGCTTTCTTCCCGATTCGTAAAGTTACATTGTTTGCACTTATCATAATCAAATCTCCTGACTCTTTGAATTTACGGTGCTTTCATGCTTATGCACCAATTCGTATCATACTAGAAAAACAGTGGAAAAGCAACTAAAACTTCTTATAGAAGAAATTCATGATTGTTCTTCATTTCGTACAGTCCATAATCTTGATAATCGACAAATAAAATGCTAAAATGTGATTTAGGTCGATAAGACATAAGTTTTTTATTTAAATAAGGAGGAATAAATAATGTCCAGAGCAAAACAATCAATGGACGGTAATACAGCAGCAGCTCATGTAGCTTATGCATACACAGACGTTGCAGCTATTTATCCTATTACCCCGTCCAGTCCAATGGCTGACTCCGTAGACCAGTGGTCCGCAGCAGGTCAGGAGAATATCTTTGGAAATCAGGTTAAAGTCGTAGAAATGGAATCAGAGGCAGGAGCAGCAGGTGCCGTACATGGTTCTCTTGCAGCAGGTGCTTTAACCACTACATTTACTGCATCCCAGGGTCTTTTATTAATGATCCCTAATATGTACAAAATCGCTGGAGAGCAGCTTCCATGTGTATTTGATGTGTCAGCACGTACCGTTGCAACCCAGTCCTTAAATATTTTCGGTGATCACAGTGACGTATATGCTTGTCGTCAGACAGGTTTTGCTATGTTATGTGAGACAAACCCACAGGAAGTTATGGACTTAAGCCCAGTTGCTCATCTTGCAACAATTGAAGGAAAAGTTCCATTCATCAACTTCTTCGATGGATTCCGTACATCTCATGAGATTCAGAAAATCGAGAAATGGGATTACGCAGATTTGAAAGAAATGTGCAACATGGACGCTGTAAAAGCATTCCGTGAGCATGCATTAAACCCAGAGCATCCAGCTATGCGTGGTTCTCATGAAAATGGAGACGTTTTCTTCCAGCATCGTGAAGCTTGTAATACAGCTTACAATGAGTTACCGGCTATCGTTGAGAAATACATGGGCAAAATCAATGAAAAACTTGGTACAGATTATGACTTATTCAACTACTATGGAGCAGCAGATGCAGACCGTGTTATCGTAGCAATGGGATCTATCTGTGACGTAGCAGAAGAAGTAATCGACTACTTAACAGCAGCAGGAGAGAAAGTCGGATTAATCAAAGTTCGTCTGTATCGTCCTTGGGTATCGGCTTCCTTATTAAAAGTTCTTCCAAAGACTGCAAAGAAAGTTGCTGTTCTTGACAGAACAAAAGAGCCAGGAGCATTAGGAGACCCATTATACTTAGACGTAGCTACAACATTACGTGAAGCAGGATTAAACGACGTTGTATTATGCGGCGGCCGTTACGGATTAGGATCTAAGGATACTCCTCCTTCATCTGTATTCGCTATCTACAAAGAACTGGAAAAAGATGCTCCAAAGAGCAGATTTACAGTAGGTATCGTAGATGACGTTACAAACTTAAGCTTACCAGAGGTTAAGCCAGCACCTATCACATCTGCAGAAGGAACTGTAGAGTGTAAGTTCTGGGGTCTTGGTGGAGACGGTACTGTAGGTGCTAACAAGAACTCTACTAAGATTATCGGTGACCACACAGATAAATACATCCAGGCATACTTCCAGTATGACTCTAAGAAGACCGGTGGTGTAACAATTTCCCACTTAAGATTCGGTGACAAGCCAATCAAGAGCCCATATTACATCAACCAGGCTGACTTCGTAGCATGCCACAACCCATCTTATGTAACCAAAGGATTCAAGATGGCCCAGGATGTTAAACCAGGCGGAGTATTCATGATTAACTGCCAGTGGTCAGACGAAGAGTTAGCTCATCATCTGAATGCTGAAGCAAAGAAATACATTGCTGATAACAACATTCAGTTATATACAATCAATGCAATTGACAAAGCAATTGAAATTGGTATGGGTAAACGTACCAACACAATTTTACAGTCTGCATTCTTCAAACTTGCAAACGTTATGCCTATCGACGATGCAGTAGAATTCATGAAAGCAGCAGCTAAGAAATCCTACGGTAAGAAGGGTGACGCTGTCGTAGAAATGAACTACAAAGCTATCGACGCTGGTGTAGACGCAGTACATAAGGTTGAAGTTCCAGCATCCTGGTCTAACCCAGAAGCAGATCCAACTCCGAAGGAATTAACCGGACGTCCTGAGACTGTTAAGATGGTAAGAGACTTAATGGAGCCAATCTCCAAGATGGACGGAGACAGCCTTCCGGTATCTGCATTTGCAAAGAATCCGGATGGACAGTTCGAACATGGTGCAGCAGCATATGAGAAACGTGGTACAGCCGTAACCGTTCCTACATGGGATGCTGAGAAATGTATTCAGTGTAACCAGTGTGCATTCGTATGTTCACATGCAACCATTCGTCCATTCATGTTAGACGAAGCAGAAGTAAAAGCTGCTCCAGAGCAGACAAAACTTGCTGATACAAAGCCAAAGGCTGGCGAGTACAAATATACAATGAGCGTATCCCCATTAGACTGTATGGGATGTGGCGAATGTATTACGGTATGTCCAGTAGGCGCAATCGAAATGGTTCCTCAGGAATCACAGGCAGATCAGCAGCCAGTATTCGATTACTTAGTAGCAAACGTTGGAAAGAAACCTGGTATGCCGGCAGACAATACCGTTAAAGGTTCCCAGTTCAATCAGCCATTGCTTGAGTTCTCAGGCTCTTGTGCAGGTTGTGCAGAGACATCTTACGCTCGTTTGATTACTCAGTTATTTGGTGAGCATATGTATATTTCCAATGCAACAGGATGTTCTTCTATCTGGGGCGGTCCTGCAGCAACATCACCATATACAGTAAACAAAGATTCCAAGAAAGGTCCGGCTTGGGCAAACTCCTTATTCGAGGATAACGCTGAGCATGGTTTTGGTATGGAAATCGGACAGAAAGTTCTTCGTGAGCAGGCAATTGCAAGCGCTAAGAAATGTGCTGAGTCTGATAAAGCAAGCGCAGAATTAAAGGCTGCATTTGACAAGTTCGAAGAGACTAAGAATGATACAAAAGCTAATACACCTGCAACAGAAGCGTTAGTTGCTGAGTTAGAGAAAGCTGCAGCAGCAGGATGCCCGGATGCTAAGGATGCATTAGATAAGAAGAATTACCTTGCTAAGAAGTCTGTATGGATCTTCGGTGGTGATGGATGGGCTTACGATATCGGCTTCGGCGGATTAGACCATGTACTTGCTTCCGGTGAGAACGTAAACGTAATGGTATTCGATACAGAGATGTACTCTAATACAGGTGGACAGGCTTCTAAAGCTTCTAACATCGGTGAGGTTTGTCAGTTCGCTGCTTCTGGTAAAGAAGTTGGCAAGAAGAGCCTTGCAGAAATCGCTATGAGCTACGGCTATGTATATGTAGCACAGATCGCTCTTGGTGCAAATATGGCAAATGCTGTTAAGGTAATTGCTGAAGCAGAAGCATACAACGGACCTTCACTTATCATCGGATATGCTCCATGTGAGTTACACGGTGTTAAGGGTGGAATGAACCACTGCCAGGATGAGATGAAGAAAGCAGTAGCAGCAGGTTACTGGAACTTATTCTCATACAACCCGGCATTGAAAGCAGAAGGAAAGAACCCATTCACATTGACTTCTAAGCCAGGTGATGGATCTTACCAGGATTTCTTAAATAACGAGACACGTTACAGCAGATTAACACGTTCCTTCCCAGACAGAGCAGAAAAACTGTTCAAAGCATCTGAGGAAGCTGCAAAGGCTCGTTATGAACATCTGTTAAGATTAGTTGAACTTTACAAATAAGATTAGCTGATTGGACAGAAGAATCTGACGATTAGGTAAAATAAAAGAGATGTAATTTACAGAAGTGTAAGTTACGTCTCTTTTTTTACTTTATAAGAACGATATCAAATTAAAAATCCTGAAAACGACACAATTTTTGAGAGATTTTGTGGTACTTTTGGTTCATTTTTGATAGAAAGTATTGACTCATTGAAAAAAAGAAAATATAATCTTCAAGACGAAAATTAGTCTGATTATTTCATTTGAAAAAATCAAATCTATATGCCAGAATATGACATAATTCTATACAAAAAATATATATACTTACATTCAACACAAAAGAAAAATCACATGCATGAAAAGACAGGGGAAGGTCATAATAAGGGCAGCAAAAGAATAACAGGGGGTGCAGTTTGTGGCAGATAAGGATTTCCGCAAGCTGAAACGCTGGGAGTTGATTGAAATTATAGAGGGACTCCAGAAGGATTTGCAGGAAACTACAGAAGAAAATGACGGGAATAAGGACAAGAAAATAGAATTAGATGTGGCACTTCAAAGTATACGGGCGGAACAGGCTCACAGAGAGAAGAAGCAGCATCTTTTCAGTGCACTCGGAATACTGCTTGTGGTGGCAGCAATTTCAGTATTGATTGCAACAAGATTAGTACCGGTATTGCAGGTTTCGGGCAAGAGCATGGAACCGGCATTAGAGAATGGTGAACTGGTAGTAATAAAGAAAACCACAAAAATCAAACAGGGAGATATCATCGGCTTTTACTATCAGAGTAAGATTCTTGTAAAAAGGGTCATAGGAACTGCAGGTGATTACATAGATATAGACGAAGACGGCAATGTATATGTAAATGGTGAAAAATTAGATGAACCATATGCAATAAAGAAAGATTTAGGGGAATGTGATATTGATTTTCCTTATCAGGTGCCGGAAGGCAAATATTTTGTGATGGGAGACCATCGTTCAGTATCGGTTGACAGCCGGAGTTCAGCCATTGGGTGTGTGGCAGAAGAACAGATAATTGGAAAGGTGGCTTTTCGATTCTGGCCATTGAGTAAAATGGGATTCCTTAAATAGGGAGAGATAGGGATATGCAGGAAAATGTAAGAAAACATGTAAAGAAAGCAGAAGAAAAGAGAAAAATCCGCAGAAGAACAAAAATTTTACTGGGGATATGCTGCGTTCTTGTGGCAGTGGGTGTAGTCTGGGGACTGATTCTTCCGGGACTTGCAGCAACAGGAAATAAGGAAACAGAGCAGACGTCAGCCGGAGGCACGATTAGTGAGCGTATTAACTTGAGCGTTTCACAGAAGAGTCCGGATGATGGGAAAAATGGACAGATTCTGTATGCAACCGTGAGTGCAACCAACTCAAATCCGACAGATACAGAGCTGGTACCGGTTCGTATCCGGATTAGTGATTTACCGGAAGGAGTTACATTGACCGGTTTTGAAGAAAGTGATGTTATGCAGGTTACCTATAAAGCGGTCAGTGAAACAACAGAAGAAACACTGGAAGTAAAACTGGTAGAAGAGGATGATGAGACTTACATAGAGTTTGAACCGCCTGCAGGTTCAACCGTTTCCTTCGACTTGCAGTTTAATTCCTTAAATGGAATTATGGAAAAAGATTCCAAGGTAACATTGACACCGGAGATTCCGGATCAGAAAGACAATGATGTGATTTCTGAACCGGCAGAATTGATCTGGCATGGAACGAATCTCTGGCAGGATTTGAAAAAAACTGTCAGTAAGGAAATTATTCCGGTGAATGGAAAGATCAATAAGCTGGAAGGAACATTAGATTATAGAATCACTGCAAACAGTATGAATCCATGTGGCGTTGGTGATACGGGAGCAATCTGGACAGACCATGTAGAGTTGAGCGATGTATTGACATTACCGGATGGAATCAGCTTTCCGGAAGGAACCAAGGTCAGTGAAGATGGTGTTTCCGTTGTGGATAGCAATGGAAATGTGATTTTCCAGTTTACTGATCTTCAGGGAGGAACCGTTACAAGCCTGACATTGGATGGAAAAACCGTTACATATAAGATTAGTGTGCCGAACCAGTATATGACAGATGGTGTGCCAACAAGAGAACAGGAGCATCTGAATGTAAGCGCAAGTCTGGATGTATCAAAATTAGTATTAACAGATAATTACATTACAGTAGCCGCAGAAAAAGTAAAAGAGGATGTAATTACAAATCATGTTGATTTTGAATCTGTTCCTTATAAAGAATATGATCACACAAAATTATCCGCAGATGTAAAGTCAAGACCGGAAATAAAAGAGGACTTTAAAATTGTTAAGACGGCAGATAAGAAAGAAGTAATTGCCGGTGATACCATTAATTATACGATTACGGTAGAAAATACTGGAAACAATCCGATTAAAGGAGAAGCTTCAGATGGAAGCGTTTATAAGGTGACAGATAAACTGCCGGAGCATCTGGTGCTGACTGCGGAGCAGATACAGGCAATCCGGAATCAGGGCGCGGAATATGACGAAGAAACCCGCACAATAAGCTGGGCACCGGGTACATTGAAAGCCGGTGAGAAAGCAGAATTTACATTTGCGGTTAATGTGAAGAGCCAGGAGGAACTGGCAAAATATCCAAACAATACCTCCATTCACAACAAAGCGTCCTATAAAGGCAAAGATTCAACCATTACCGTTATTTATAAGAAACCGGAGCTTACCATTGACAAGAGCAGTGATAAGAAAAATGTAAAAAATGGCGATTTGGTTACTTATACTGTAACTATCGAAAATAAAGAAGACTATCAAACCATTGAACAGATTTTAGAGGATACGCTGCCAAAGGGACTGGTGTTCCAATATATCATAGATAAGAATGGAAATCAGGTAACCGAAAGTGCAACGGACTTCGTGGCAGAGTCATCCAATGCAGTAGGCGGCAGCCGCTATGTAGGACTTCAGGTGGATGGCAAGAAGCTGACATTTTCTTTGGGCAGACTGAATGCCAAAGAGAAAGTAACGATTAAATATGTATGTAAGGTAGACCTGAATGAATTGCCGGAAGCAGCGGATTATGACCTTGTAAATCATATCACCAGCAACTCATCCGGCGAAAGCACCGGAGAAACCATTGAAGTGGAAAATCCAATTACCGTAGATAAGAAGGTTAATGGCGGGGAAGGTGGAGAAACCTTTAAAGCAGAGGAATTATTTAAATACAGCATAACGATTACAAATGCTGATGGAGATGCCGCATATAAGAAAGGCGGACTGTCATTGACAGATGATATGCCATATCATGTCTTTCCTTCGGATGAATACAAGATTTATAAGGCAAAGCAGGCAGGAACGTTAAATTCCAGATATCCAAAGAATGATGAGGAACTGGTAGAGGCTGGTATCAGCTGGAAAGAGTATGTAGAAAATACATCTGACTGGGGAACTTATTATACAAAGATAAATGGTGAATATGTGCAGATAAAGAGATACTGGATTGGCAAGAGCAATGGAATAAATATCAGTGCACATAAAGGAATCCGTTTAATCTGGAAGATTGGCACCATGTCACCGGGTGAAGTGATTGAAAAAGAATTCAATGCTTACATTTATATGGATGATAAAGAGAATGAACAGACGGGAACCTTTACTTATACCAATAGTGCAACCGTAAACGGAATGAAGGATACAGTAACGGTAAAAGGGGAGCCGGAAGGAAAAAAGAAACTGGATCAGGCAGTGGATGTGCAGAAGAGTGTGTGGGCAATTCTGGATCAGTTCCATCAGTGGAAGACCAGCCAGTTAAAAGATAAGTCCATATTCTCTAAGAGTGTAAATGAAGGAAATTATCTCGGAAATTATGTGATTTACAATATTACAGTAACAAATACAGGAGAAGATCCGGTTCATATTGATACATTGGAAGATCATATGGCGGATGGTCTGGAATATGTTGGAATACGTCCGAGCCTGGGATATACGCTTCCGGTTCAGATTGAAAAGAGTTATAGTGAACCAATTAAGTCAAACGACTGGAACATGGCGCAGGTAACCAATATCGATGGCAGAAGTCTGGTAAGGGATGTTACCATTGCAATGACCAATGATGATAAGGAAAATCATATGGTTACCTTTACGATTGGAGCCGAGGGCAAAGGTTATGATTTGCCGGCAGGAAAGAATCTTTCATTCTTTGTGATGTGCAAGGTAAGTAAAGACGTGGAATTAGATGTTCCAATTACCAATACCGTGGATTTATTGGTAGATAAGGATGTGGAATATCGTGAGAATCCGAATGACATTACAATGAGAGGAACCAGGGATGATTCCAGACAGAATAACGGCACATCGGAAGATAAAGGAATTGTAGGAGAAAAGCGTGTTATTTCGTCATCTGTAATGATAACACCAAAGGATGTAATTGTTCCGGGAATTACCAAGAAAGCAGTGTCCTATATACCATCTGGTAAAAATGTGGAAGATGCTGTTGAATTGGAAGAGAAGGACAATATACAGCCGAATGTAACGACAAAGTGGCTGTTGGAGTTACGCAACGATGGAACCATTCCAATTTGCGATTATACAATGAAAGATTCTGTTCAGTCTCCGTTCCATATATTGTCGAAAGAAGAGGCAACTAATAAAACCCTTCACCTGGGACTTGACAAAAATGCTTTTGTACTGACCATTTATGATGAGGATGATAATGTACTTCATAAGTATGATTTGTCTGAAGAAGTATGGAAGCTGATACCGGATAATGCGACCCACGAGTTTTCACTGTATCTGGAGGGAAAAGAATATCAGATTCCTGCAGGTGGAAAAGCGGAGTTTACGGTATATACCAGAAATACAGTATATGAGAACAAGATTTATGAAAATACTGCATATCTCCTGCCGGATGATCCGTTTGATGATAACAGTGTAAAAACGGGAGAACTGGTGACGGATGACAGTGGAAAATATATTGGAGTAAAAGCTTCTGATTGCGTTTATGCATTGGGTGATTATGGTTCATTCTCATGGAAAACGGTAGAGGAAACCGGTAATTCAGATAACCGGGGAAGCGGCTATCTTGGACTGGAAGGAAAGAATTACATTTATCTGGATGAAGATGGAAAAGATGTGATTTACACCAACAATATTGAAAATGTCAGCAATAACTCCTTTACACAGATGGTTATTGTAGACAGTATGCCACATATAAATGATACCGGAGTACTGAACCAGAAAGAAAAACGAGGAAGTGAATTCTCTGTTGCATATGCCGAAGGACTGGAACTCTGGGTAACTGAGGAGAGCGGCACAAAACGGCAGCTGGAAGAAGGCGTGGATTATTTTGTGGAATTTTCAAATCTGGTAAGCTTTACTGAAGCTGATATGTCGGGTACTTCAACAGAACAGTGGCATTCCTTCTGGCAGTCAGATGATGTGTCCTTCCGTATAAAGATGGCAGATACCTTTGCATTAAAGAAGGGCTGTATTCTTACCGTGAAATATAATGGAGTAGTAGGAGAGAATGCAAACCCGGGTGAGACTGCATGGAACAGCTTCGCATACCAGTATACGGCAGAAGTAAACGGAAATGAAAAAACACTGCGGGCAGAGCCTCCGAAGGTCGGAGTAAAGATTTATAAGAAACCGGTAATTGAGAAAGACGTTCTGGATGCATATGGAAATGAACTTCCATATGATCAGATGAAAACCTTTACTTTTGTATTATATAAAGGTGACTCAACGGATGAAGCTGATTATATTACAGAATTTGCCGTATGCCAGGGTGGATCGGTTGCATTGAAGACCATTACAGACCAGAATGGTAATAAAGCGTTGGAAGATGGTCAGGTCTACACGGTGAAAGAAAAACTGGTAAATGGTTATGAGTTAGTTGGAATAGGTCAGAAGGGTACAGAATTAAGCAAAGAAAATAAATATACCTTTACCTATTATGATAATCTTGATAGTATTTCGATTCAGGTTAAGAATCAGGAATACGGTTATGAACTTCCGGCAACGGGAGGAACAGGTACTACTGTTTATACTATAGGTGGTGCAGCAATTATGCTTATGTCATCCCTGTTGTATGGATACCGGATGAGACGGAAAAGAGAAAGGGGTGCAGGCATATAAAGCCCCCTTTTGAGGAAATCCGTTTCAGGTATCAAATATATTAAAAGGTCAAAGAAGGAGAAAGAAGATGAAAAAATTGAAAAAACTTTTTGCAGCAATGGTTGCAATGGTTATGGCATTCGCAATGGGTGTTACTGTTTATGCAGCAGACATTACAATTACAAATGGCGCAGCAGGTTCTGAATATGCGGCATACAGATTACTGAATGCTACAGATGGTGGTGAAGGAAAATTTGCATACACATTAAATGATAAGTATGCAGCAGCATTGAAAGAAGTAACAGGAAAAACAGAAGATAAGGATGTAATTAATTACATTTCAGGATTAGATGCAGATGGTATTCGTGCATTTGCAGATGCAGTATTTGCAAAAATCAAGACATTAGAGCCGGAAGCAAAAACATCCGATGATAAATTTAGCGGTGTTGATCAGGGTTATTACCTGATTGCAGAAACAAAAACAGGTGATGAAGGTGATACCTATTCCCTTGTTATGTTAGACACAGCTGGAAATGACAGCGTAACTGTAACAACAAAGGAAGACAGACCGGAACTTGAAAAGAAAGTAAAAGAGAAAAATGACTCTACCGGTGCAGAGAGTGACTGGCAGGATGCAGCAGATTATGATATCGGAGATAACGTACCATTCCAGTTAACCGGTACGGTAGATGCAAAATATGATAAATATGGAAGTTATTATTATGCATTCCATGATACCATGTCTGACGGACTTACTTTCAATGCAGATTCTGTAACTGTAACAGTGGACGGAACAGCAGTAACAACCGGCTATGAAGTAGTTACAGAAGATTTAGATGATGGCTGCACTTTTGAAGTTCGTTTTGCAGATTTAAAGAATATCAAAGCAGTAAAAGCTGGAAGTAAAGTAGTTGTAAATTACACCGCAAAACTGAATGAAAATGCAGTAATCGGTGAAGGTGGAAACACCAACGTATCCAAACTGGAATACAGCAACAATCCTTATGGGGATGGCACAGGTGTAACTCCAGAAGATAAAGTTATTGTATTTACATATAATTTAATTGCAAATAAGGTAGACGGTAACAATGCTCCTCTTGAGGGTGCAGGATTTACCCTTTACAAATTAGACAGCACTACAGGTGATTATGTTGCAGTTGGAAATGAGATTACAGGAGTAACAACCTTCTATTTCAAAGGTGTAGATGCAGGCCGGTATAAATTGGTTGAGACAACTGTTCCGGCAGGATATAATAAAGCAGATGATCTTGTATTTTCAGTAGAAGCAACCTATGATACAACATCAGATAATCCGGAATTAAAGACATTAGTAGTAAAAGATGCTTCTGGAAAGGTTGTTTCAGAAGGAACAGAAGCAATCTTTACAGCAACTTTAAGAACAGGTGCTGTATCCACGGATGTACAGAACTTAAGTGGAACTGAACTTCCTGCAACCGGTGGTATCGGTACTAAGATTTTCTATACCGTAGGTGCAATTATCATGATTGTAGCAGCTGTATTGTTAATCACAAGAAAACGTACTGCAAAAAACTAGAATTTTAAGATGAACGGCGGTAATTCACCGGGAATTCCCGGTGAACCGCCGATTTATACACGAACGAGACTGGAAGAAAATTCCCGCTCGCTGGGACTTTGACAGCATTAGGGAGAAATCTATGAAGAGGACATTAAAGAAATTATTTAAGAAAGATAAACTGAATGTAATGTTAGTGTTTGTTTTTATCATAGGTCTCTCCGTGATGCTGTATCCGCCAATTAGTTCTTACTGGAATTCAAAAGTCCAGTCAAGAGCCGTTGCGTCTTATAGTAATGCCGTAAAATCACTGACAGAAGAAGAAAAAGACACAATGTTAAAAAAAGCTGATACCTACAATGAAAAATTAAAGGATGTGAACCGGCCATTTCTGAATTATGCAGAGGCAGGCGATTATAACAGCATTCTTGATATTTCTGGCACCGGCATCATGGGTTATGTTACAATTGAAAAGTTAGGTGTGGAACTCCCGATTTATCATGGAACTTCGGAAGGAGTATTACAGGTTGCAGCAGGCCATTTAGAGGGCAGTAGTTTGCCGGTTGGAGGAGAAGGCACACATAGTGTTCTTTCTGCACACAGAGGACTTCCGTCTGCAAGACTTTTTACAAATCTGGATAAAATGGAAGCAGGAGATACCTTTACCGTTACCGTATTGGATCGCAAACTGACTTATCAGGTGGATCAGATTAAAATTGTAGAACCACAGGAAATTAATGATCTTACAATTGAAGAGGGAAAAGATTATTGTACATTAATGACCTGCACTCCATATGGAATCAATTCTCATCGGCTGCTGGTAAGGGGTGAGCGGATTTCACAGGAGGAAAGCGGTAACTTTGTGACGGCAGATGGATATCTTGTCAATACTTCTGCAGTTGCAATTGTAGTTGCGATTATATTACTGTTCTGGATTTTACTGGGACTTTTGATTTGGCAGCGGTTTAGCTGGAAGAGGAAAAAGGAGTAGGGAATGAAACAGAAATGGAAGCAGAAATTACCTGGAATTCTGCTTGGACTGGTTTTCCTGGTCGGACTGGGAATCTTTGCATATCCGACTGTGGCAGATCAATGGAATAAATACCATCAGAGCAGGGCAATTGCCAGTTATGAAGAAACTGTTGCAGATATGGATGAAGTAGACTATCAGAAGCTCTGGGAGATGGCAGAGGAATATAATTCCCAGATAGGTAATAATACCTTCGATGGGGATGCATTTTCACAGGAAGAACAGAATATGAGAGAAAGTAAATACTGGTCCGTATTAAATCCGGGAGATAATGGGATTATGGGATATATTTCCATCCCGAAAATAGAACAGAGACTTCCGATTTATCATGGAACTTCGGAGGCAGTATTACAGATTGGCGCAGGTCATATGTCCGGAACCAGTCTTCCGGTTGGTGGTAAGGGAAAACATAGTGTACTGGCAGCACACCGCGGACTGCCAAGTGCGAAACTTTTTACCGATATTGACCAGCTTGTAGAAGGTGATAAATTCTATGTGCATGTACTGGATAAGGTGCTTGCATATGAAGTGGATCAGATTCTGCCGATGGTAGAAAAGGATGATACGGATACTTTGACAGAGGCAATGAAGAATGTCGAAGGGGAAGATTATGTAACACTTTTCACCTGCACCCCATATGGTGTAAACAGCCATAGACTGCTGGTGCGTGGTCACAGTGTCCCGTATAATGGAGAGGATGATGAGAAGGCAATAGCCAATGAATCTATGCTTCAGACGGTGAAAGATTATTATATGTTATATGCAATACTGGCAGTTGCAGCAGCAATTCTGATTACAGTTTTGATAAAGATTATTCGAGATAGAAAAGTTTCAAGAGGTTCTAAGGAGGGTGGAAAATGAAAAAGTTAAAAATAAAGAAAGGGTATATTGCGGGATTACTGACGTTGTTTTTGGCAGCAGCAGGATTACATGTGGCATCTGCATATGCCACCAATGTAATAGATCCGGCAGAACCTTGTACTTTGACTTTATCTGTGCCGAAGGGCGAAGAATATACGGAAGAACTGAATGGGATGGAACTGCATGCTAAAATATATCAGGTAGCGACTGTGGATGCAGCAGGAGAGTACAGCGAAACATCAGAATTTAAATCCCTCTCTTTAAAAGATGCGGTAAATGGAGATGTTACATGGGAAGAGATGACAGCGAAGGCAGCGGAGCTCGCTTCGGATAAAACCCCGGATACAGAATGCACGATTACGGATGGAACAGGAGAGAAAGAACTGAATTCTGGGATATATCTTGTTGTGGTTGAAACTGCATCAACCGGTTTTTATGAGTATAATTTTAATCCAGGTCTGATTGCGTTGCCGGATAATCAGGCATTTCATTCTGCAGGCGCAGAAAACAAATGGATTTACGAGGTTACAGCAAATCTAAAACCGGAACGTTCTCCACGGTATGGAAGTCTTCTTATACAGAAAAATCTTGATAACTATAATGAGACAATGAAAGAGGTAACTTTTGTATTTTCGATAGAAGCAGTAGATGAAAATGGTAATACGGTATACAGTAATGTAGTATCGACCACACATTCATCGGCAGGAACGAAAGCGGCAATTGCAGATCATATTCCGGCAGGTGCAAAAGTTACTGTGACAGAGGTATATAGTGGGGCTGGTTATAGACTGGTAAGTGAGCCACAGCAGACAGCAGAAATCAGTGCGGATGAAATCGTAACAGTGGAGTTTGATAATACATATGACCACGGATTGAATCCGGGCTACGGAGTGACCAATCATTTCGATTATGATGAAGATGAGGGATGGCAGTGGACACAATTACCGGATAATAGTGTAAAGAAAGACTAAAGGAGGCTGGAATATAAGATGATGAAGAAAAAAACAAAAGTGTTCTGGCTGACTGCAGCAGCATTGGTATTCCTTACAGGGGCAGCAGTGCCACCGGCAATGGCGTATTTTACAACTTATGTGGAAGCGGAAGGAGGATATTCGATTACACTTGGTAATGAAACTACAATAGAAGAAAAAGTTGAAAATATGGAGAAGCATATCGTACTTACAAATACAGGAGAAAGTGATTGCTTTGTCAGAGTAAAGGTATTCGCAGGAAGTCAGATTACATTAACTATGTCCGGCTCGTCATGGAATCAGGGCGAAGATGGCTATTGGTATTATAGTGATATTGTTCCGGTAAGTGGCAATACAGAAGAACTTTTAGCCCAAATAGCAATACCGGAGGAATATAAAGAGAGTTTTAATGTAGTGGTCGTTCAGGAGTGTACACCGGTTCTCTATGAAGAGGATGGAACACCATATGCAGACTGGAACCGGATTGCAGATACCAGGACAGATATAGGAACTGCAGATGCAAGGGAGGCTGGTGAAGAATGAGCCGATTGAAAAAAGTAATGAAGGGAAGAAAAGGAACCTTTTTATTATTGGGTGCAGCAGTACTTCTTCTGGCAGGAAGTGCGGTTGGAAGTGCGAGAGCAGCACTTACTTACTATAGTGAGAATTATACCGCACAGATGGAAATGTATGATATCGGAGTGACTCTGGTGGAAGAATCTGCCAAGGGTTCTAAGGATATCAGCAGCCGTGATTATGCAGGAAGTGATGATGCCTGGAAGCAAAATCAGGGAGCACTTCTTACAGATATGCTGGATGAGACCGATGGAAAGCTGGTAGCCGGAAGAAATTATAAGGAAGCACTTTCCGTAAAAAACAGTGGCAATATTGATGAATATGTCCGTGTGAGAATTTATAAGAGCTGGAAGAATGAGGATGGAAGCAAGGAAACAACACTTGCTCCGAGTTTGATTGAATTAAACCTGACCCAGAATGGCTGGATTGTGGATGAAAATGCATCTACGGAGGAGAGAACTGTTCTTTACTGGCCATCGGTATTGAAGGTGGGTGAGAGTACACCGGCATTTTCTGATACTTTAAAGATTGATAATTCTATTACGTCAAAGGTAACGGAGCATACAACGGAGGAAAATGGACTTAAGACCACTACTACAACATTTAATTATGATGGGGTTTCCTTTCATGTAGAGGCAGAAGTGGATGCCGTACAGACACACAATGCGCAGGATGCGATTAAGAGTGCCTGGGGAGTTGATGTTTCTGTTGATTCCAATGGAAATCTGACATTACTGCAGTAAGGAGGAGACTGAGATGAAGAGAAAATGGATTGGTATCATGGCAGCTCTGGCTCTGGTTGCAGCAGCCCCTGTTCAGGTACAGGCAGAAGAGTTTTCCGGCGGTGATGACTGGAACGTAACGTTTGATGGAGAAAAATTAAACAGCACATTTAAAAATGCAGATATTGATGATGCGATATATCAGCTTCAGCCGGGAGATACGGTAAATATCAGACTGGAGTTAAAGAATACCTATGATGGGGATACGCAGTGGTATATGACAAATCAGGTATTACAGAGCCTTGAGGATTCACAGAGTGTGGCTTCCGGAGGAGCGTATTCGTACATACTTTCTTTTACGGCTCCGGATGGAAGTAACCGTATTTTATACAGCAGTGAAAATGTAGGTGGAGATACGGTAGGAGAAAGTGGTGAAGGTCTTCACCAGGCAACCAATGCAATGAAAGATTATTTCTATCTGGATGAGCTTGCGAAAGGTGAAAAAGCAGAGATTGCACTAACCGTAAAGCTGGAAGGTGAGACACAGGGAAATACCTATCAGGATACCCTGGCAAAATTGCAGATGAATTTTGCGGTAGAATTATTATCCAGTGGTTCAACACCATTGTCGAATCATGTCGTTATTAAAACGGGTGATAATAATCAGGTGCTTCTTTTTTCGGCACTTGCTCTGGCGGCAGGACTTGTTTTAGTCGTCCTTTTTGTTGTGAGAGTGAAGAGGACACGAAAAGAAGATGAGGCAGCTGAAAATCGGTTGGAAAAGGAGGAGTAAGGGATGAAGAATAAAATAAAAGAAAGAATGGAACGTATTCTTCACGGAAGTATTTTATTTACAACATTACTTACACTGGCATTTCCGGTACAGGCATGGGCAAAAGTTGGTGGAAATGAAACAGAATATACCTATACAGTAACGTTATGCGCTGGAAATCAGGGATATTTTTCAGATACGAATGGAATTACAGTAGACAATCATATAACAGGTTCTTCTTATCAGATTGAAAAGGAAAGCCAGGGAGAAAAAATAAAAATCAGTGGATTGAAATATGGTGACCGGGTTATGGTTCGGGCACAGTCCTGTATTCAGTTAAAGGAAGATGGAAAATATTATATTGGTGGAATCCGGGAGAGCGGAAGGGATAATAATACTGTTGGAAAATCTGCCTTTGTGGTAGAATCTGATCAGGAGTATGTAGCAGCATATGCAATTGCAGGAAATATGGTAGCATATACTGTGAATTATCAGGATGCCAATGGAAATGCACTTTCAGACAGTGAGACCTTCTATGGTGCAGTGGGTGACCAGCCGGTGGTGGCGTTTAAATATTTTGAAAATTATCGTCCGCAGGCATATAATCTGACGAAAACCTTAAACAGCAATGAAGCGGAAAACATTTTTACGTTTGTATACACGACGGATACACAGAGTGCGGCAAACAGTGCAAATGCCGGAAGTGATGCAAATGCGGCAAACAATGCAAATGCAGCAGACAATGCGAATGCAGCAAACAATGCAAATGCAGCAAACAATGCGAATGCAGCAGATGATGCCAATGCAGATAATAATCAAGGGGCAGATGGAAATGCAAATATTCCGGATGAAGAGACTCCGCAGGAACTGGTAAATCTTGATGATGAGGAAACTCCGTTAGCAGATATGCAGCAAAAGGATGAGAAGACCAAAAGACCGGCAGGAAATATGCCATTGCTGATTGGTGTAGCATCAGCAGCAGTTGCAGGACTTGTGGCTCTTACTGCTTTTGCATTACGAAGAAAGAAAATGAATGTCAGAGCAGAGGCATTAACGAATGGGAAAAACAAAAAGAAAAAAGAGGACAATAGCCAGAATCTGTAGTATGATAGGAGTATCTCTTCTGATATTGGTGATTCTGATTTGCATACCATTGACATTACCAAGGCTTACAGGGTTTGATATTTATACAGTTGTAACCGGAAGCATGGAACCGGCGATTCCGGTAGGAAGTCTTATTTATGTCAGGGAAGAAGCACCGGCAGAACTTATGGAAGGTGAAGTTGTGGCATATCGGAGCAATACAGATGCGGGAATTATCATTACCCATCGTGTGGTGAAGAATCAGGTGGTGTCCGGTCAGCTGATTACCAAAGGAGATGCAAATGAAGCGGAGGATATTTCCCCGGTTTCCTATGCACAGGTAATTGGAAAAGTAACCCTGACCATTCCGGTATTAGGAGGGATATTTGCAGCTATGGTAACCTTTTACGGTAAAATTGTAATCGTCTCAGTTGTATTACTGGCGGCAATTTTATTATATATAGGTACGGATAGCAGGAATATACAGGAAAAGGAATAGGTGTGTTGTCATGCAGAGGCAGAAGAGCCGGCACAGTAAGAAATATTACCTGATAATATGGATGACCGCAGGGATATTGCTGATGAGCGGTGCATTGGGAGGCTGTGGCGGAGAGAAGAATTCTCCGGAGCAAAGCAGCAATGATACCGCAAAGGGAAATCGAGATGCGACAGCAGAAGTATTACATCCGGAGGCTTCCGGAGAAGTGGCTTATGGGACAGATCAGATTGCCATTGATGCATCGCATGCATCCGATGGTTATGTGATGCTTAATTATACCGGAACTAATGAAAAAGTGAAATTCCAGATAGAGACACCGGAAGGGGAAGCATATACCTATCTGGTGACAAAGAATGGAACGTATATTGTATATCCGCTGACACAGGGAAGCGGTACTTACCAGTTGACCTTATATGAAGCTGCATCAGTAGAAGAAAATTTGTATGCAACAGCATTTACCCAGAGTATTGATGTTACCATTACGGATGAATTTGTCCCATTTCTGGCACCTAACTGCTATGTGGATTTTGATGAGAATTCCAAGGCGGTAAAGAAAGGGGAAGAACTGGCAGCAGGCTGCGGCAGTGACCTTGATGTAGTAACCAACATTTATCATTATGTAATTGAAAATATTACATATGATGAAGAAAAAGCAGAGAATGTTGCATATGGATATGTGCCGGATGTAGATGAAACACTTTCGTCCGGAAAAGGAATCTGTTTTGATTATGCAGCATTGATGGCAGCGATGCTTCGTTCGCAGAGAATTCCAACCAAACTTCAGGTAGGATATGCGGGTGAGGCTTATCATGCGTGGATCAGCTGTTATGTGGATGAGATAGGCTGGGTAGATAATATGATATCTTTTGACGGAAAGGACTGGTCTCTTATGGACCCGACCCTGGCAGCCAATAATGATGATGATACCGTAAAAGATTATATTGGCGACGGAAGCCGTTATATTATAAAGTACACATATTAAGAGAGGAAGAAAAGTATGGGAAAAAGTAAAAAGCAGCAAAAGCTGTCAAATCTTGAATGTGCATCTTTTTGCAGCCAGATGACAATGGTTCTGCATGCAGGCTTTCCGGCAGTTGAGGGGGTGTCATTATTACTGGAAGATGCAAAGGATGTGCAGGAAAAGGCAATACTTCAGGTAATGTATGATGAAATGATAAATACAGGACTGTTATATCCGGCACTGGAAAAGACCAGTGTATTTCCGGATTATCTTCTTCAGATGGTTAAGATAGGAGAAGAAACAGGTACACTGGATGATGTTATGAATGGGCTGACTCACCATTACGAGCGTGAGGATGAGATCGAGAAGAGTATTAAAAGTGCACTTACATATCCTTTGATTATGGTTGCTATGATGATAGCTGTAATTGTGATACTTTTAACAAAAGTAATGCCGGTATTTGAACAGGTATTTCGCCAGTTAGGCAGACAGATGACCGGATTTTCCGGTGGCATGCTGGTATTGGGAAAAACAATTTCGAATTATGCAATTGTATTCATTGCAATAGCGGCGGTAATCGTTGGAGTATTTGTTTATTTTGTAAAGAGCAGAAGAGGACGAAGAGCGTTTGCTGGTTTTAGCAGAAAAATGCACTTGTTTCATGGCTTATATGATAAAATCGCAGCATGTCGTTTCGCAGACAGCCTGTATCTGACTTTAAAGAGTGGACAAAATCCGCAAAAAGGACTGGAATTTGCAGACGAATTGATTGCAGATAAGAATTTTTCAAAGAAGATTAAGAAATGCAGCCAGAAAATGGAAGAGGGCGAGGATTTTGCAGCAGCAGTAGGCGGTGCTGGAATATTTGAGGGCTTGTATGAGAGGATGCTGGTGATTTCCGGGAAAACCGGAGAGACCGATGAAACATTAGAGACGATAGCAAGACAGTATGAAAGAGAAATTGATCAGAGAATGTCTTCTTATATTGCAATATTAGAACCGACACTTGTAATTATTTTGTCTGTTATTGTCGGAATGATACTGTTATCCGTGATTCTTCCGTTGATGGGAATTATGGCAGGACTGTAAGAAGGAGATGCATATGGAAGGATTTCGTCGAAAGAGGCTTTTTTTTCATGAAAAAAGGCATTCTGTCTGGGCAAAGATATTATTTACGGTGGCCATTTCCAGTTGTATTATTTTATTGACCTGCCATGGATTGAACCGATTGATGGCGGATAGTAAAGAGGAGGAAAAACGTTCTTTAGAAGAGGCTTTGCAGAGAGAAATCGTGCAGTGTTATGTGCTGGAAGGACATTACCCGGACTGTCTTTCGTATCTGGAAGAACAGTATGGTTTTTCCTATGATAAGGAGCATTTTTTTGTGGACTACCAGCTGCTTGGAGCAAACATTATGCCGGATGTGACAGTAATTGAGCGCAAGAATTAGAGTGAAGAGGGATGAATATGGCAGAGAGTACCGCCAGAAAACATACAATTGATATATTATTTCCATGGGCATTGTTTGGGCTGCTGGCAATCTGCGGACTTCTGGTGCTTATCCTGGCAGCAGATATTTATCAGGATACGACGACTATGGCAGATGAAAATTATGAAAGCAGAACAGTATTGTCTTATCTTACGGAGAAGATTCATCAGAATGATAATGGGACAGTTACTATTGGTTCGGTGGATGGAACAGACAGTCTTATCATCCGTCAGGATTATGATGGAGAAGAATATTGCACCTATATTTTTGAAGAGGATGGCATGTTGAAAGAGCTTTTTGTCCGGTCCGGAACTGCTGTAAGTACAGCGGATGGAAAGGCAGTCATTCCGGTTGAAGATTTTAAGATGGAAGCTTTGGAAAATGGATTATTGCATTTTTCCTGTATGTCGGAAGATGGGAGAAAAATGGATACTGTGGTGGCTGTTGTCGGCAGTGGGCAGGAATAGAGGAAGGCATATGATAGAAGGGCAGGCAAGACGTTCCGGGGTATTTTTACTGGAACTTATGATATCGATTTTATTTTTCTGTATTGCTGCAGCGGTGGGATTGCAGCTATTTGTAAAATCCCATTGCATCAGTGAAGATGCAGGAAATATGAATATGGCAGTACATAAGGCTGCAGCGGCAGCAGAAGTATTCCGCTCCGGAACAGATATGGAAGATTATCTGAAAGAAGAGTATTCTTATTATGAGAAAGAGGATAATACATTTTTGGTATCCTTTGCTGCTGACTGGGAGAATTGTAAGACGAAAGATGCGGAATATACCCTGTGGATTACACTGGGTGAAGCGAAGCAGCGGATGGTCGGTCATTTTGCAGTAAAGCAGAAGGATGGGGAGAAAGATAAGATTATTTATGAAGTGGAACTAAAGAGAGTAATCAGTCAGAGAGAGGCGGCAGAAGATGAGTAAGAGTGCATTATACGAAGAAAAACGCAGACCGCGTATAGCCAGTCCTTTTGGATACTCTTTTTTGTTAGTGGTAGTATTGATTCTGACTTTTTTATTATTCGCAGTGTTGTCATTATCTTCGTCCCTGCGGGATTATAAATACAGTAAACGGGCGGCAGATAAGATGAGTGCCTATTATGAAGCATGTAACAAGGCAAATGATGTCTTAGCAGAGATAGATGCTATTCTGGAAGAATCCGAAAATAAAGAAATGGCGCTGCAGGAAATTTCAGGATTTCCGGAGGTGAAGGACGCAGCTGATACCATAAGCTTTTGTGTGCCGGAGACGGACACACAGGAGTTACGTGTAAAGCTTTCTATTACGGAAGAGACGGATGGAGAGACAGGAAAAATGCTGGAATGGAGCATATTAGAATGGAAAGAAACTGCTACTGATGTAAGACAGGAGGAAACAAGGCTTCCGTTGATGGAGCGGCAGAAATAAAGAGATTGGTGGGAAAATTATGGATGTAAAAGAAGTATTACGAAAAGCAGTAGAGGAACACGCATCAGATATATTTATTATAGCCGGACTTCCGATATCATATCGTTCGAATAATGTAATTATAAAAGAAGAGGGAGAGCGGTTGATGCCTCCTGAGACAGAAAATTATTTAGAGCAGATATATGAACTGGCGGACCATCGTGATATTGACCGGTTATTAAAGCATGGGGATGATGATTTCTCCTTTGCGGTGCAGGGACTGTCAAGATTCCGTGTCAGTGCTTATAAGCAAAGAGGCGCATTATCAGCAGTGGTTCGTGTGATTACCTTTGATTTGCCAAAGCCGGAGGACATTGGAATTCCACAGAATATCATTGACCTTGGTCTGCAGCCAAAGGGAATGGTATTAGTAACAGGACCGGCAGGAAGTGGTAAGTCTACCACGTTAGCCTGCATGGTAGATGCACTGAACCGCCGGTGTGCCAAGCATATTATTACGTTAGAGGATCCGATTGAATATCTGCACAGCCATCAGCATGGAATTATCAGCCAGCGTGAGATAAATGTAGATACTGAAAATTATGTAACGGCATTACGTGCATCCCTGCGGCAGAGTCCGGATGTGATTCTTCTTGGAGAAATGCGTGATTACGAGACGATTGGTGTTGCCATGACGGCAGCAGAGACAGGTCATCTTATTATATCCACCTTACATACCATAGGAGCAGCTAATACCATTGACCGTATCATTGATGTGTTCCCGGCAAATCAGCAGCGGCAGATTGCAGTACAGCTTTCTATGGTGCTGCAGGCGATTGTTTCCCAGCAGCTTGTGCCGGATGTGAATGGCAATGTGATCCCGGCATTTGAAATTATGACTGTGACACCGGCAATCCGCAATATGATTCGTGAGAATAAAGTGCCACAGATTGACGGCGTTGTATATTCCTCGAACCGGGAAGATATGATATCCATGGACAGCAGTCTTTTGAAATTGTATCAGGAAGGAAAGATTACAAAAGAGACAGCACTGGTTTATGCATCTAATCCGGAAATGTTACAGAAACGCTTATAAAAATAGCTTGACGAGGCATAGAGAACATGATACAATACAACAGTTGTGAATAGGCGATGGTCCTCTGTTGCAAATGAATGCATTAAGAACATCAAAATATACAGGAGGTCACAAAATGAACGCAAGTGAAATTATTAAGAACATTGAAGCAGAGCAGTTAAAGGCAGATGCACCAGAGTTTCGTGTAGGAGATACCGTTAAGGTTTATGCGAAAATTAAAGAGGGAAACCGTGAAAGAATTCAGGTTTTCGAAGGTGTTGTATTAAAGAAACAGGGCGGAAGCAACCGTGAGACATTTACCGTTCGTAAATTTTCTAATGGTGTTGGCGTAGAGAAGACCTGGCCATTACATTCTCCTAACGTAGAGAAGGTTGAAGTAGTAAGAGCTGGTAAAGTAAGAAGAGCTAAGCTGAATTACTTAAGAGGTCGTATCGGTAAGAAAGCAAAAGTAAAAGAGTTAGTAAAATAAGAATCTGTCAGAGGGACGTGCCAATGTGTATCGTCCCTCTTGTTGTATTTACGCGAGTAGCGAGAGAAATCGCATGCTTGCATGCAGATTTGGAGAGCACCGCGATAACTCGAGAAACTCGCAAAGCGTGTTTCTCGTAGTTACCACGTATTCATAAGAAGCTGCCGGTGGCAGTTTCTGCAGATATATCGAATGATATTCAGGTAAGAAGGAGAACATAAGATTATGCGTAGAGGCAGCGTTCGTGGTCTGAATTTTGGCAGACGTAGAAAGAAAATAAATGTACCACTGCTGAAGGAAATCGGCACCTGGGTCATTGAGATTGCAATTGTCCTGGTGATTTCATTTGTATTTGTATATTTTATCGGACTTCGGACCACTGTGGTAGGACAGTCCATGAACCCTACGATAGAGAACGGAGAAGAGATTCTGGTTAATCGTTTTGTTTATAAACTGAAGAAACCAAAAGCAAATGATGTTATTGTATTTCTTCCAAATGGAAATGAAAAGTCGCATTATTATGTAAAGCGTGTCATTGGGGTGCCGGGAGATAAGATACAGATAAAGAATGGAGCAGTCTATGTAAATGGAGAACTGTTTGATGAAAAAGCAGATACAGCTGCCATTGAAGATGCAGGACTGGCATCCGAAGAGATTACGGTAGGGGAAGATGAGTATTTTGTATTGGGAGACAATCGCAACAGCAGTGAGGACAGCCGTTATGCCAATATTGGAAATGTAAAACGGGAATATATTATAGGAAAAGCATGGTTCCGGATTTCTCCGCTCCGGAAAATCGGTTTTATCAAATAGAAGGACAGTAAGGGAAGAGAGGAAAATAAGATGCAGTTTCAATGGTATCCGGGACATATGACGAAAGCAAAACGTCAGATGCAGGAAGATATAAAACTGGTAGATTTAGTAATAGAGCTGGTGGATGCAAGAATTCCGGTGAGCAGCAGAAATCCGGATATAGATACCCTGGGAAAAGGAAAAGCCCGTCTGATTTTGTTGAACAAATCTGACCTTGCAGATGAAAGAAAAAATGAAGGCTGGACAGAGTTTTTTAAGAAAAAGGGCTATTATGTAGTACGCATGGATGCCAGAAATAAAGGAAGCATGAAGCAGGTGTCTGCAATTATAGCAGAAGCCTGCAAGGAAAAGACGGAGCGTGATTTACGAAGAGGAATCAAGAACCGTCCGGTGCGGGCTATGGTAGTGGGAATCCCGAATGTGGGAAAATCCACCTTTATCAATACTTTTGCAGGAAAAGCCTGCGCCAAGACCGGAAATAAGCCGGGTGTAACCAAGGGCAAGCAGTGGATTCGCCTGAATAAGAATGTAGAACTTTTGGATACACCGGGTATTTTATGGCCAAAGTTTGAAGACCAGAGCGTTGGGTTAAGACTGGCACTGATAGGTTCTATCAAAGATGATATTTTAAATATTGATGAACTTTCACTGGAACTGATTCAGATTCTGCGGGAAGAGTATCCGGGTGTATTAAAGGAAAGATATGGAATGGAAGAAGAGGGAACACCGGCAGAGATGTTGGAGAAAATTGCCTTAAACCGTGGCTGTATCAAAAAAGGAAATGAAGTAGATTATGCCAAAGCCGCTGCACTGGTGCTGGATGAATTCCGTACTGGAAAGCTCGGTAAAATTTCACTTGAAAAACCGGAAGTGGAAGCATAAGATAAAAATAAGAATAGGAATCAAAAAGAGTTGGAGCAAGACGGAGATATGAAGGAAGAAGAACGCGGCAAAAGAGGAAAGGCGGTAAGGGAAAGTGTCAGTTTCATACTATATCTCATTGTGATTGTGGTACTGACATTTTTGATGATACGTTATGTTGGACAGCGGACCAGAGTGGATGGTTCGTCCATGGAAAATACCCTTACCAATGGAGATAATCTGATTGTAGATAAGATATCCTATCGGTTTCATGAACCGGAACGTTTTGATATTATTGTATTTCCGTATCAGTATAAGGAAGACACTTATTTTATCAAACGGATTATCGGAATGCCGGGAGAAACGGTACAGATTACCGATAAGGGAGAGATATTGATTAACGGAGAAGAACTGGTGGAATCTTATGGAAGAGAGGTTATTAAAGACCCGGGACTTGCATCTGACCCGATTACATTAGGTGAGGATGAATATTTTGTGATGGGAGATAACCGTAATTACAGCAAGGACAGCAGGTTTCCGGATGTTGGAAATATCAAGCGGGCGGATATCATAGGAAAAGCATGGCTTAGAATCTATCCATTTGATAAAATTGGATTTATCCGGCACCAGTAATAAAATCGGAAGAGCAGTTAGAGGGTAAAGTAATTATGGCAGAAGAAAAGAAAATCGGAGCAATCAAAGAAGAGTTACAGGCAGCAGAAGACAGTATGCTGCCTGATTTTATAGCAAGATATGAAAAAGATGAACGAAGCGGCGTAAAGAGCCTTGTGGAAAAAGCAGGAAAGCGGATACAGAGGCTTGAGGCAGAGTATGTCCGGATTGAAAATCTGAAAAAGTATGAAAAAGAATATGCGGATGCCGGTTATATCTGCGGTATAGATGAAGTGGGAAGAGGTCCGCTGGCGGGGCCGGTTGTGGCAGGAGCTGTGATTCTGCCAAAGGATTGTGACATTTTATATATCAATGATTCCAAGAAACTCAGTGCATCCATGCGTGAAAAACTCTATGATGAAATTATGGAGAAGGCAGTGGCAACAGGAATTGGAATGGCAGGTCCGGGGCGGATTGATGAAATTAATATTTTGCAGGCTACTTATGAAGCTATGCGACAGGCTATAACGAATTTGAAAGTAAAACCCGATATATTATTAAATGATGCGGTGACAATACCGGGAGTAGATATCCGTCAGGTTCCGATTATCAAAGGAGATGCAAAGAGCATTTCCATTGGAGCAGCCAGTATCATTGCAAAGGTAACAAGGGATCGCATGATGGTTGAATATGCGAAAATTATGCCGGAATATGGATTTGCGGATAACAAGGGTTATGGCTCCGCAGCCCATATTGCAGCAATCAAAGAATATGGACCAACACCAATTCACCGGAGAACCTTTATTAAGAATTTTTACAGTGAATAATTCCAAAGAAATTGGCGATGCAGAGTGGAGTGATTGATATGCAGATTTCAGACATGTTAGCACAATACAACAGAAGTTCGGCTACCGGAGCTACAGCAACAGCCCCGCAGCAAGGGGTTCAGCAGCTGGTATCAGCCGTACGGGAAATGACGGTAGGAAATGTATTTGAAGGAACCGTAAATGATATCAAAAACGGAACGGTTACGCTTGGACTGGCAAATGGCCAGACTGTTCAGGCGAGAATAGCAGCAGGCGTACAGTTAGCCGTTGGTCAGGCGATGTTTTTCCAGGTGAAATCCAATGATGGAACTACCGTTGAAATTCGACCTTATACCAATGGAAATCTCAATAATCCGACGTTGTTAAAGGCACTGGATGCAGCAGGCATTCCGGCAGAACCAAGAATGATAGATATGGTCAATTCCATGATGGAAGAGCAGATGTCCATTGGCAGGGAAAGCCTTATGGATATGGCACGCAGTATTTCTGCATATCCGGATGCGGATATTAAGTCACTGGTATTGATGCATAAGCTTGATATTCCGATGTCAGAAGAATTTATCCGGCAGTTTGAAAATTATAAATCTGATCAGGCGGCAATCACTTCACAGTTTGATGATGTCTTGGAAAGCATCGGAAAATTATATCAGAACGAAAACCTTTCCGAGACAGAGGCATTGGAACTGGGAAGCCGAATCTATCAGGTGTTGAAGCAGGATGGTTCTTTGGATATGTCTGTAATTGTAAAAGAGGGAGTACAGAAAGGAAGCTGGAGTCCGGTGGAACTTCAGGAAGGAGCCATACTGGAAGGAGCGTCAGAATTTGCTGCCACAGAAATCACAGGAACGGAATTAGCAGAAACTGAAACGATAGCAGGATCCATAGAAGAAACATTAGATGGCGTGCAGTATTATGCCAGGGGCAGTGTCGGCGCATTGTTTACAGAGGGGCAGATGAAGGATTTTTCAAATCTTCTGAAAGAATTTCCACAGCTTGCAGGCAGTAAATTATTTACCGCAGAGGGGACTTTAAACGGAAATCTTTCTACAGGTGCATTTCTAAAAGAACTGCATCAGGCACTGGATGAGATAATGGGTTTAACCGGAGGTTCTGCAAAGAAACTGTTTTCCGGTAAAGAGTATCAGAAAGTGCTGGAATATGAGGTAAAACAGCAGTGGACACTAAAACCGGAAGAAATCAAAGGGGATGCTGTTAAGCATCTTTATGAGAAGATGGAAAATCAGATGCAGAAGATGCAGGAGCTGGTGCAAGAATCCGGTCAGAGCAATACTTCCCTTGCGAAAGCAGTAAGTAATCTGCAGGGGAATATTGAATTTATGAATCAGATTAATAATGCCTATCATTATGTGCAGATTCCCCTTCGGATGTCAAATCAGAATGCCCACGGAGATTTATTTGTCTATACTAATAAGAGTGGTGTGGACAGACCGGATGGCGAACTGAGTGCTTTTTTACATCTTGATATGGATAACCTTGGTGCAACGGATGTGTCTGTGCGGATGAAGGATAGAAAGGTGCATACGAATTTTTATCTGGAGGATGAGAAATCCTATGATTTAATCGAAGAACATATGGCTGAGCTGATGCAGCGGCTGCAGGAGAAAGGATATTCCTGTACGGTACAGGTGGAGAACCAGTCCAGAAAGAAAAATCTGGTTGAAGATTTTATGCAGCAGGAGCATCCGTCAGTCGGAATCCTGCATCGGTATTCCTTTGATATGAGGGCGTAATTTATGAAAAATGGAATCTGGCATCCGGCAGACTTTGATGGGAAAAATGCCGGAGAAGAGAAAACAAAAGAAAAAACAGCAGTTGCCATCGCATATGAGCCGGGAGAGAGGGCACCAAAGATACTGGCAACCGGCAAGGGGTATCTTGCGGATAAAATTATTGAGAAAGCCAAAGAGGAAGATGTTCCGCTGTATCAGGATAATCAGCTGGCAAATACCTTATCCAGGCTTGAAATTGGAGATATGATTCCGCCGGAATTATATGAAGTAGTGGCAGAGATACTTGTCTTTGTCGATGATATGGATAAGCTGCGCAGTAAATTGGAATAAAAATAGCTGTAACGGCAAACGGGATAGTGGAAATCCAAATAGCAGGAATCCAAATAGCAGGAATCCAAATAGTGGAAATCCAAATAGCAGGAATAACAGAAAGGGGAGCAGGGATGGAAAATAAACGCAGCATGGGCAGTGAGTATGAAAAAAAGGCGGCAGAGTATTTAAAGGCATCCGGCTGCAGTATCTGTGAGATGAATTACCGCTGCAGGTTCGGAGAAATTGATATGATTGCAAGAGATGGAAAATATCTTGTTTTTGCAGAAGTAAAATACCGCAGTGATACCGGAAAGGGACTTCCACAGGAAGCGGTAGATTACCGTAAACAAAGGAAAATATCAAGAGTGGCAGATTATTACCTGATGTGTAAACATATGATGGGACTGCCCTGCAGGTTTGATGTGATTGCAATATTAGGAGAGGACATACAGTGGCTGAAGGATGCTTTCCCCTATATAGAGCCTTATTAGTGACAGATGAGACTTGATACAGGAAAAAGAATGCTGGAGAATTGAACCAGTTACAGCATGGAATCCGTTACAGCATGGAGTTGGAACTGGAAAAATAAGAACAGGAAAAGAAAAATGACAGAATTTCAGATAAAAGAGGATGGACGAACCATGATACCGTCCGTATTTTCCCATGCGGGGAAAAAAGAATTAGTGTTACTGCAGTATCCACAGTTGCAGGCACTTGATATGGTAAAACACTGCTTTACCACAAGAATGGGTGGAGTAAGTAAGAATGAATTTTCTTCGCTGGATTTAAGCTTTAACCGTGGAGATGACATAGAGGCAGTAAAGGAAAATTTCCGCAGGGTAGCTGAGGCAATGGAAGTTCCGGCAGGGCAGATTGTCTGCTCTGACCAGACCCATACCACCAATGTAAGAAAAGTAACAGCAGAGGATGCAGGAAGCGGACTGACAAAGGAACGGCCGTATCATGATGTGGATGGATTGATTACCGATGTGCCGGGGCTGATGCTTGCAACCTTTTATGCAGACTGTGTGCCGCTTTACTTTGTGGATACAAAGCATAGGGCAATCGGACTGAGCCATTCCGGCTGGAGGGGCACGGTTAACAGAATGGGAAGAGCCACGCTGAAAGCAATGGCAGAAGCATATGGAACAGTACCGGAGGATGTATGGTGTGCGATAGGCCCATCTATCTGCCAGGACTGTTATGAAGTAAGTGAAGATGTGGCACTGGAATTTGAACAGGAGTTTTCCGGTCATGGCAGTGAAATTATGTACCGGAAAGAAAATGGAAAGTATCAGTTAAATCTCTGGAAAGCCAATGAAAGAGTGCTTTTAGATGCGGGAATCCTGCCGGAAAAACTAATCTTGCCGAATGTGTGTACCTGCTGTAACAGTGAACTGTTGTTTTCGCACAGAGCAAGTCATGGAAGAAGAGGAAATCTTGGGGCATTTTTGTGCATTAAATAGAAAAATGTCAAAAAATGAAAAATTTTTTTGTTCACAAAGCAAACATGTGATATAATTAGGATAAATAATTTAGGAGGGCAGAAATATGCAGTTGAATAAGATATTTAATGCAGAAGATATAGAGGTACTTTTTGCACAATGGGAAAACGTAACAGGAGTAAAACCATTACTTCTGGATTCTGATGGAAGTGTAGCAATCGGGGAAGGTGAAGCATCTGAATACAGAGATGTGATCAAAGCCGGAATTGAAATTGTTGGATATCTTTCTTATGCGAAGAAGGAAGACGCAGAGGATGAAAACGAAGCTAAAGCTAAGATAGCAGCGCTGACTATCGTTCTGACACAGCTTGCAGCATCTGAAGAGAAGAGAATGGATGAAGAGAAGAAGAATTCTGATATTCATGAGAATGTACAGAAGACCTCAGAATACATCCAGAAGATTAATGATATTACCAAACAGCTGGACAAGATTGAAAAGAACCAGAAGATTCTTGCATTAAACGCTTCTATTGAGGCTGCTCGTGCAGGAGAGGCTGGAAAAGGATTCGCAATTGTTGCAACCAATGTATCTGCACTGGCAACAGACTTTGGTAATAACAACCGCGAAATCAAAGATGAATTACAGAAGTTAAATGAAGTAATTGCAGCAATTGAAAAATGTGAATAATATTTCCTGATGAAAGGAAGATAGAGTAGTGTAAAGAGACGGAATCAGTGTAAACTGGTTCCGCTTTTTTACGCGAGCAGCATTAAGGAATTATTAATAAAATCATACAGATATTTTTCTTGTGTCTCATCTGCTGGGATGTTATAGTGTGCGTATCAATTGAAGTAATACGGATAATACACCTACGATATTCCAAAAGGAGGAAGCGAAGTGATACAGCTTAATTACAGGGATGCAAAGCCTATTTACGAACAGATTAAAGATGGAATGCGTCATCTTGTGATTTCCAATGCATTGACAGCGGATGAAAAACTGCCATCTGTGCGTGAACTGGCAGCAACACTGGCAATTAATCCGAATACCATCCAGCGGGCGTACCGTGATCTGGAGAAAGAAGGATATGTCTATACCATTTCCGGGAAAGGAACATTCGTGGCTGCCCAGAAGCATGTAAAGGATGCAAGAACAGTGGAATTAAAAGGACATTTTGATGAAATTGTATCAGAATTGCTGTATCTGGCAGTAGAGCCGGAGCAGTTGAAACATCGGATAACGGAACTGGAAGGAGAAGAAGATATTCATGATACGGGTAAATAATGTAGTGAAAACATTTGGGGATTTCCGGGCGTTAGACGGTGTAAACCTGCATGTAAGGGATGGAGCAATTTATGGACTGGTAGGACCGAACGGAGCCGGGAAATCTACGATAATAAGACATATTACCGGAATCTATAAGCCGGATGCCGGCAACATAGAAATAGCCGGGATGCCGGTGTATGAGAATCCTCAGGCAAAGGCCAGATTTGCATATATTCCGGATGATCTTTTCTATTTCCAGCAGGCAGATGTCATGGAAATGAAACGCTTTTATAAGGGAATCTATAAGACTTTTGATGAAGATTTGTTTTTCCGGATCCGGGATGCATTTTCCAACATTGATCCGAAGATGACCATTCGGAGAATGTCAAAGGGAATGCAGAAGCAGGCGGCTTTCTGGCTGGCAATCAGCTGCAGACCGGAGCTTATGATTTTAGATGAGCCGGTAGATGGACTAGACCCGGTAATGAGAAGGCAGATCTGGAGCATCATCATGTCTGATGTGGCAGAACATGGAACTACGGTGTTAGTATCTTCCCATAACTTAAGAGAGCTGGAGGATGTCTGCGACCATGTGGGCATTATGCATCATGGAAAAGTAATGTTAGAACGTTCCTTAAGCGAACTACAGGGAAGTGTCTGTAAGATTCAGGTGGCATATCAGGAAAGAATGCCGAAGCTTCCGGCTGATTTTGAAGTGTTACATATGTCCAGTACCGGAAGGGTATATACCATGATTGTAAAAGGCAATCCCAAAGAGGCAAAGCTGCGGTTAGAACAGACTTCGCCGATGCTGATTGATGTGCTGCCTCTGACATTGGAAGAAATTTTTATTTACGAATTAGGAGGTGCGGATTATGCGGTCAAAGACATCTTACTTTAATGAGACGGTATTTTGGAAAAATATTACGCATTTCTGGCCTGTCTGGCTGATTTATACGATATTGCTGCTATGTATGCTTCCTCTGCGGCTGTTAGTGAATTCCGGGATTTCTTATGAAGGTTATTCAGCACAGGAAATTAAAGAAATAAAAATGAATAATTTTATGCAGATCCTGTTTTCGGATGGAAGTGGTGCGCTTATAGCACTCCTTAGTCTGGCAATTGGAATTATTGTAGCAATGGCAGTATTTTATTATCTTTATAATAACAGAAGCTCACATCTGTTTCATTCACTGCCGTTGAAAAGAACGGAACTTTTTATCAGTAATTTCCTGTCAGGAATTTGCATGCTGGTGGTTCCTGTACTATTGGCGTTTATTCTTGGAACAGTATGCTGCATTATGCAGGGAATTACAAGTCTGCAGTATCTGCTGGCGTGGGCACTGATGCTGACGGGAGAGAGCTTTTTCTTCTACAGTATGGCAATTTTCGTTGGCATGTTTAGCGGTCAGTTATTGGCAATGCCGGTATTCACGATTATTCTGAACGTATTATATATAGGATGCCGCTATGTGATTACATGTATGATTAGTACAATTGGCTATGGTATGGCGAATTCTTATGCTGACCGTATGAATAGTATTTTATCACCGGTGATATATCTTTCAAATAAGGTGGGAGTAGAGTATGACTATTTAGAGGACAGGATAGAATACCATATGTTTGGCCTTTCGGTTGTAGGGATCTATGTGCTGGTGGGTGTGGTGCTGATAGTGATATCCTGTCTGCTTTATCAGAAACGTAAACTGGAAGCCACGGGAGATGTGCTTACAATTCCGGCAACCCGCCCGGTGTTCCGCTGGGGAATGGCTTTTTGTGTGGCTTTTCTTACTGCAATTCTGCTGAACGGACTGTTTGGCGTGCTGGTACATACATCACTGGGCAATTTCCTGATGGTTTTATTTACCACATTGATTGCAGGCTTTCTGGCATTTTTCGTTGCGGAAATGATTTTGACGAAGAAACTGCGTGTAGTGACCAAAAAGAGATTGTTAGAATGTGGCGTCATGTTAGGAATTTCCGTCGTATTTCTTCTTTGTATCAAATGGAATGCGTTCGGACTGGAAAATAAAATCCCGGATAAGAAGGAAATTGTCGCAGCAAATATTAACTGCTATTTTGAAATAGAAGAAAATTCAGAAAGCGGAATTGATGAAATTATGAGTATTCATCAGCAGATTATTGATTCGAAGAAGGAATTTCAGGCATATCAGGGCTCGTCTGATTTAGATAAGGCATTGCAGTGGGTAGAGATTGATTATCAGCTTGCAGATGGAAGCATTATGGTGAGAAGCTATGATGTACCGGCTGCTAAAAATTATTATGAAAATGCAGATTCGGTTGTTTCAAGAATCTATGCTATGTCTATGGATCCGGAGAATTATCTCAAGGGGAATCTGATGGTGAATTATGATGACCCGAATAATCATATTATTTCAATGGAGTTTGATACCTATGACCAGAATTTAGAATATGGCAGCATTAATATACCTGATGAGCGGGCGCAGGAAATATATGATGCTTATCTTAAGGACATCCGGGCAGGTCATATTTATCTGAATACAGTAAATGATAACTACTATAAACATACGTATATCAATGGACTGTATCTGCATGTCTATAACAGCCAGGGAATCCGGCTTACCAGAGGGGAACAACGGATGTGGGGAATGGAAAACAGTAAAGATTATTATTTCGATTTGAATTTGAATGATCGTTGTGTATACACGATTAACAAACTGCTGGAGTTACATATCATTGAGTCGGAGGATGAACTGATGACGTTACAGGAAATGGAAGACAGAAGCATGAGTATGGAGCAGGAATAAATGGAAGGGTGGAATAACTGTTGTTATTCTGCCCTTTTTATTGTAAACTAAAGAGGTATTATAATATAGAAAGATTGAGAAAATAATTTATGCATACAAAGAAACATGTCATCAGTGGAGTTAAACCGGACAGCATTGCCATGGAGCTTGAGCTGGAGCCGGGAGATGAGCTGATTTCCATTAATGGCAAAGAAATAGAAGATGTATTTGACTATCAGTTCCTGACAGAGGACGAGTATCTTCTGGTGGTAGTAAGAAAGAATAATGGCGAAGAGTGGGAACTGGAAATTGAAAAAGATTATGATGAAGACCTTGGAATCGAATTTGAAAACGGACTGATGGACGATTACAAATCCTGTTCCAATAAGTGTATGTTCTGTTTTATTGACCAGATGCCGCCGGGCATGCGTGAGACACTTTATTTTAAAGATGATGACTCCAGACTTTCCTTCTTACAGGGGAATTATGTAACGCTGACCAATATGAAGGATAAGGATATTGAACGTATCATATACTACAATCTTGGACCGATTAATGTGTCGGTGCATACCACGAATCCGAAGCTTCGCTGTACCATGTTGCACAACCGTTTCGCTGGAGAAGCCTTAAAGAAAATCAAACGCTTATCAGATGCCGGAATTGAAATGAATGGACAGGTTGTACTCTGCAAGGGCGTCAATGATGGCGAAGAGTTAGAGCGGACCATCCGTGATCTGACAGAATACATTCCAAATATGCAGAGCCTTTCTATTGTACCGGTCGGCCTGACAAAATACCGGGAGGGCTTATATCCTTTGGAAGCTTTTGAAAAAGAGGATGCAGGAAAAGTCTTAGAGCAGATTCACCGCTGGCAGGATTATTGCATGGAGCATTTCGGTACACACTTTGTGCATGGAGGAGACGAGTGGTATCTTCTGGCAGAGCAGCCTCTTCCGTCTGCAGAAAACTATGATGGGTATATCCAGCTGGAAAATGGCGTGGGAATGATTACACTGCTGCGGGATGAATTCCGGGAGGCACTTGCAGCAGAAAAAGGTGATGCCAATCTGAAAAGGACAGTTACGCTGGTAACCGGAAAGCTGGCAGGACCGATTTTGGAGGAACTGACAGGAGAAATGAAGGAGAAGTTTCCAAATGTAAAGATACGGGTCCGCGTGATCCGAAACGATTTCTTCGGAGAACGGATTACCGTTGCAGGACTTCTGACCGGACAGGATATTATCGCACAGCTTAAGGACGAAGATTTGGGAGATGAGATACTGCTGCCATGCAATGTATTGCGTATGGGAGAGGATGTTTTCTTAGATGACATCACATTGACGGAGCTGAAAAGAACTTTACAAGTACAGGCAGATATTGTAAAATCAAGCGGGCAGGATTTGCTGAATGCAGTCCTTGGAAGGAGACAGAATGAGTAAACCAGTAGTAGCTATTGTAGGCAGACCAAACGTAGGAAAATCAACACTTTTTAACGTGTTGGCAGGTGAAAGAATTTCTATCGTACAGGATACTCCGGGTGTAACCCGTGACCGTATATATGCCGAAGTATCCTGGCTTGACTATAACTTTACCTTAATTGATACCGGCGGTATTGAGCCGGACAGCGGAGATATTATTTTATCCCAGATGCGGGAGCAGGCACAGATAGCCATTGATACCGCAGATGTCATTATTTTTATTACGGATGTAAGACAGGGGCTTGTAGATGCAGACCAGAAAGTAGCTGACATGCTGCGCCGTTCCAAGAAGCCAATTATTCTTGCAGTAAATAAAGTAGATGATTTTAAAAAATATATGCCGGATGTTTATGAATTTTATAATCTTGGAATTGGTGACCCGGTTCCGGTATCTGCAGCATCCAGACTTGGAATCGGTGATTTGTTAGATGAAGTGGCAAAGCATTTTACCCAGGAAATGTTAGAAGAAGCAGAAGATGACAGACCGCGTATTGCCATTGTAGGTAAGCCGAACGTAGGTAAGTCATCACTGATTAACAAGCTGACAGGTGAAAACCGTGTGATTGTTTCTGATATTGCCGGAACTACAAGAGATGCCATTGATACCGATATAAAATATAATGGCAGAGAATATGTATTTATTGATACGGCAGGACTCCGGAGAAAGAATAAGATTAAAGAAGAATTAGAGCGTTACAGTATCATCCGGGCAGTAACAGCAGTGGAACGTGCAGATGTGGTCATTATTGTAATTGATGCTACAGAAGGCGTAACGGAGCAGGATGCCAAGATTGCTGGAATTGCCCATGAAAGAGGCAAAGGAATTATCATTGCAGTGAATAAATGGGATGCCATTGAAAAGGATGATAAGACCATTTACAAGCATACAGAGAAAATCCGTCAGATTTTAAGCTTCATGCCATATGCAGAGATTTTATTTATTTCAGCCAAGACCGGACAGCGTACCGGCAGGATTTTTGAGACCATTGATGTAGTGCTTGAAAATAACAGCATGCGTGTGGCAACCGGTGTATTAAATGAGATTATGGCAGAGGCAGTTGCCATGCAGCAGCCACCAACGGATAAGGGAAAACGCTTAAAATTATATTATATTACACAGGCAGCGGTAAAACCGCCAACTTTTGTTATCTTTGTAAATGACAAGAACCTGATGCATTTTTCTTATACAAGATATCTGGAAAATAAGATTCGGGAAGCATTTGGCTTTAAGGGTACTTCCCTGAAATTCATTATAAGGGAAAGAAAGGAAGATTAATAAAATGTTATTCGGACGTGTAATATCAGTAGGAATCGGATATTTATGCGGTATGTTTTTATCCGGCTTCTTATATGGAAAGAAAGAAAATGTGGATTTACGTAAGGTGGGCAGTGGAAATGTAGGAACTACCAACACCATGCGTAACCTCGGCGTGAAGGCAGGCATTCTTACCTTGATCGGTGATGTGTGCAAGGTATTTATGGCAATGGTCATTGTATGGCTCATTTTCCGGAACCGTTATCCGGACAGTGTGAAGGTCTTAGAGCTTTATGCTGGTGTGGGCTGCATTTTAGGTCACGATTTTCCGGCTTATATGAAATTTAAAGGCGGAAAGGGAATTGCCTGTACTGGTGGTCTTCTGATTGGCTTCTGTCCGCTGGCAGTGCCAATAAGCCTTGGAATTTTTATTCTTGTGGTAGCAATCACACGGTATGTTTCCTTGGGTTCCATACTTGGTGTAATCAGTCTTGAAATACAGATTATCGTATTTGGCCAGATGGGACTGCTTTCCGTACCGGAGCAGTATCTGACGGAGGTGTATATTGTATTCGGTTTTGTGGCGGGACTGGCAATCATTTTACATCATGCCAACATCGGAAGACTTCTTAAGGGAACCGAGAACAAATTCAGTTTCCATTCAAAGAAACAGGAAGCATAGGAAAGGAAAAAACAAATGTCTGATATCAGTATCATTGGAGCCGGAAGCTGGGGAACTGCTTTATCGGTGGTATTACATAAAAACGGTCATAAGATTACAATCTGGTCTGCACTTGCACCGGAAATTGAAATGTTAAAGGAAAAGCATGAGCAGGCAGAAAAACTTCCGGGCGTTATTTTACCGGATGATATTATGTTCACAACAGATTTAAAAGAAGCAATCGAGGGAAAAGACATGCTCGTCTTAGCAGTGCCTTCTCCATTTACCAGAAGCACAGCAAAAGCAATGAGCCCGTTCGTAGCAGAGGGACAGCTTATTGTCAGCGTGGCAAAGGGAATTGAAGAGAATACGTTAATGACTTTATCTGAAATCATTATGGAAGAGATTCCACAATGTGAGGTGGCGGTTTTATGTGGACCAAGCCATGCGGAAGAAGTAGGAAAAGAAATTCCGACCAGTCTGGTAGCAGGAGCAAAGAAGCGTGCCACAGCAGAACTGGTCCAGAACACCTTTATGAGTGAAGTATTACGTGTTTATACCAGCCCGGATGTACTGGGAATGGAAATCGGAGCATCCTTAAAGAATGTCATTGCACTGGCAGCAGGTATGGCAGACGGACTTGGTTATGGAGATAATACCAAGGCAGCACTGATTACCCGTGGAATTTCAGAGATGGGAAGACTTGCCCTTGCCATGGGAGCGAAATATGAGACCTTAAGCGGACTGACCGGAATGGGTGATTTAATCGTAACCTGTGCCAGTAAGCACAGCAGAAACCGTCGTGCCGGATATCTGATGGGGCAGGGATATACCATGCAGCAGGCAATGGATGAAGTAAAGATGGTAGTTGAGGGTGTCTATTCTGCCAAAGCAGCAATTGCTTTAGCGAAGAAATATCATGTAGATATGCCGATTATTGAACAGGTCAATGAAGTATTATTTGAAAATAAACCTGCGAAAGATGCAGTAAAAGAACTGATGCTCAGAGATAAAAAGGTAGAGCATGACGACCTGGAATGGCAGTAGGAGAAAAGGAGTTTTTAGCAGAATGGAAAAGATTCGTATCAAATATTTTACAGATAAAATCGAAAAGCTTACATATATCGATGGCAAATCCGACTGGATTGATCTTCGTGCATCCGAAGAAGTCGAAATGAAAGCAGGAGAATTTAAACTGATTCCTCTTGGTGTGGCAATGGAGCTGCCAAAGGGATATGAAGCACACATTATGCCAAGAAGTTCTTCTTATAAGAATTTCGGAATTATTCAGGCAAACAGCTGCGGAATCGTAGACGGTTCCTACTGTGGAGACAATGATATGTGGAGACTGCCTGCAATTGCAATGCGTGATACCGTGATTCATGTTAATGACCGTATCGCACAGTTCCGTATTGTAGAGAATCAGCCGCAGATTCATTTTGAAGAAGTAGAAAGCCTGGGCAACCAGGACAGAGGTGGTTTCGGAAGTACCGGAATCCAGTAAATTATCAAACAGGGGGTAAATCAAATGGAAGAACGTATGGTCAAATTTTATTCACAGGAAAACAACAATCTTGCATTACATGCAATACCGGGGCATTTTGCCACCAGTCATTCGCACATCAATTACTATATTGATGTAACCAGTATAAAAGCCCGCGTGAAAGAGGCAAAAGAAGCTGCAAAAGTGCTTTACCAGAAGACCGGTAATCCATCCTATGTAGATACCATTGTATGTATGGACAGAACAGAAATGATTGGCGGATTTTTAGCAGAGCGTTTTGAACAGGGAGATTTTATGTCAACCAATCTGCATGAGACTATTTATGTTATTTCTCCGGAGATGAACAGCAGCGGTCAGATGATTTTCCGTGATAATACCAAAAATATGATTACCGGAAAACATATCGTGCTTTTGCTGGATACAACAACAACCGGTGAGACAATCAGAAGATGCTTAGAGTGCATCCGGTATTACGGTGGAATTATTGAAGATGTAGTAGCAATTTTCTCCACTGTTAAGGAAGTAGACGGTCACAGAGTAGAAAGTCTCTTTACCGAGAAAGATGTACCGGGCTATCAGGCATATGAGCAGCATGACTGTCCGTATTGTGCAAAAGGCATGAAGTTAGAGGCCATGGTAAATGGTTACGGATACTCTAAATTATAAAGAAAAGATAAACATTTTCTAAAGTGAAAACCCATTTCTTTCGTCGGATTGTACAAGAAAGAGATGGGTTTTCGTCACTCTGACGAAGAGATAAAAAAATGCACAGAATATCAGTCAGAACATACAAAAAAAAGAAAAATCTTTGTGGAATCCTCGCATAGCCAAAGTGCGCAATATCCTGTATGATAAGGACAGTTAAAAACGAACAAAACATTAGGAGGTTAAACCAATGGCAAGTTTATCATTAAAAAACATTTGTAAAGTATATCCAAACGGCTTTGAAGCTGTTAAGGATTTCAGCCTTGAAGTAGAAGATAAGGAATTCATCATCTTCGTAGGACCATCTGGATGTGGTAAATCTACTACACTTCGTATGATTGCAGGTCTTGAGGAGATTTCTTCCGGAGAATTATACATCGACGGAAAACTCGTTAACGATGTAGAGCCAAAAGACAGAGATATCGCAATGGTATTCCAGAACTACGCTCTGTATCCACATATGACTGTATTTGACAATATGGCATTCGGATTAAAATTAAGAAAAGTTCCGAAGGATGAAATCAAGAGAAAAGTTGAAGAAGCAGCTAAGATCCTTGACCTTGAGAAATTATTAGACCGTAAACCAAAGGCTCTTTCCGGTGGACAGAGACAGCGTGTTGCTATGGGTCGTGCAATCGTTCGTAATCCTAAGGTATTCCTTATGGATGAGCCTTTATCAAACCTGGATGCAAAATTAAGAGTACAGATGCGTTCTGAAATTTCCGCTCTGCATCATAGATTAGGTGCTACAATCATCTATGTAACACATGACCAGACAGAGGCTATGACATTAGGAACCAGAATCGTTGTATTAAAAGATGGTGTTATCATGCAGGTTGATTCTCCACAGAAATTATACAATGAGCCAGATAACTTATTCGTAGCTGGATTCATCGGATCACCACAGATGAACTTCGTAGATGCTAAATGTAATATTGAAGGTGAGAAGGTTTCCCTTACATTTGACAATACAACTGTTGTATTACCACCAGCAAAAGCTAAGAAATTAATTGAAGGCAACTACAACGGAAAGACAGTTGTTATGGGTGTCAGACCAGAAGATATCGATGATTCCCAGATTACAATCGAAACCTTCAAAGACAGCATCATTGAGACAGATGTAACCGGATATGAGTTACTTGGTTCTGAAGTATTATTATACTTCGAAGCTGCAGGAGTTCAGATGACAGCTAAGGTTGATTCCAGAACACCGGCTCGTTTAGGCGACCATATCAAACTTGCTATCGATCCTGAGAAGGTTCATGTATTCGACAAAGAGACTGAATTGACAATTACTAACTAATTCGGTACAATCGAACTGAATATAGTGCAATAACCCGGGTGCTATATGCATCCGGGTGTTTTACTTTACAGGAAAGTAATTTCCTGTAAAGTAAAACACGCTCCGCGAGGATGCGCACTGCGGCGTATAAGGTAGATGTCGCAAGCGACCGCCGCAGGCGCGAGAATGTGCCAAGGCACATTCTTTGTTCTCAGTAAAAGTCTTTTCTCATATTATATATAAGTAAGGAGTACGCAGAATGCTTTCAAATCATAAGCTACAGACAACATTAGAAGAAATCAGTGATATATCCAAAATCGGACTTGCCCTTTATGACGAAAACGGAAAGCAGGTTGCAGCAACATTTCAGATTGAAACAGATATGCATGCAGAGGTTGTGAATTTTGCAGCATCCATGGCAGAAAGCCAGATGTTGTCGGGCTTTCATTTCTTTAAAGTAATTGCAGAACAGGAAGTAGAATATATTCTTCTGGCGCGTTCCACTAATGATGAAGCATATATGGTGGGAAGACTTGCCGTATGCCAGATTCGGAATCTGATTGCCTCCAACCGGGAACAGTCGGATAAGAATAACTTTATGCAGAATATCCTTCTTGGAAATATGCTGGTTGTAGATATGTATAATAAGGCAAAGAAGCTGCATATTGAGCAGGCAAAGCGTCTGGTTTATGTCATAGAAGTGGATGGCAGAAAAGATTCTGTTATTGTAGAAATGGTGAAGAATCTTTTTGCAGACCGCAACCGGGATTTTGTAACAGAGTTAGACGAGCAGAACATTATCCTGATTAAGGATGCAACAGATTTGAAAACAGAAGAGGATGCATTGCATCTGGCGAAAACAATTGTAGACAATCTGCATGCAGAAGCAATGGTGCGTGTCCGTGTGGGTTATGGTAATACGGTAAATACCCTGCAGGATATTGCCAAATCTTATCAGGAAGCCAAGATGGCACTGGAAGTAGGAAGAATCTTTAATGTAGAAGAGGAAACCATTTCCTACGGAAAGCTTGGCATCGGCAGACTGATTTACCAGCTTCCGATGAGCCTTTGCGAAATGTTTATCAAAGAGATTTTTGGTGAGCGGAATATTGATTTAGATGATGAAACGATGGTGACAATCCAGAAATTTTTTGAGAACAGCCTGAATATTTCAGAAACAGCAAGGCAGCTATACATCCACCGGAATACGCTGGTATACCGTTTAGAACGTCTGGAAAAGATGATTGGACTTGATATCCGCAAATTCGAGGATGCCATGACTTTTAAGATTGCCATGATGGTCATTGCACATATGGATTACCAGAATTAGCTGCCAGGTTTTGCGGAACTATGAAAATTTAATTATGTAAATTATATGGGACAGTACCAATCGGTGCTGTCCTTTTTTCGAAAAAATTATCATGCGGAAATTGTGTAAAATGAATTGTAAAAATGAGCTTCAAGACAGAAATTAGTTAAAATGCACAAAAAAGAATTTCTTTTTTAGTTTATTTGCGGATAGCGAAAGTAAAAAAATTAGAATATAATTAATTATCGAAAAACTGCGAAAACGTAATCGGAGGGAAAACGTAATCGCAGGGAAATATAAAATAAAACGATGAAAAGGAGAGGGAAAGATGAGAAAGTTAAAAGAACGCTTTCACAGGAAACATGGCATTGTAAGCCGTATCTTTAGTATGGTACTTGCACTTGCTATGATTGTGACCATGGTTCCGGCAATCGGTGGTGCAACCACTGCATATGCTGCGAGCCCGACAATCCGGTTGTACCTGGACAAACCAAGTACATGGAATACACCGGTTGTCAATGTCTGGGCTGCCGGTGCTACGGTAGATAACCATGACGCAGGAAATGCCGCCATTTCACAATGGGGGGATCAGGAAAAACCAAAGCTTGCATATGAGGAAAGTTCTGGACTCTATTATGTAGATGTACAGAGCAGTGAGTGGACAGGTTTTCAGTTTGTTGATGCAGGTTCTACTGAGAAGGCTGCACCAGAGATAAAGACAGAAGGAGCTGCAATTGAGCAGATTAAGACTTTTACTTCTGATACAAGCATTTATTGTTTATTGGATGATAATGGAAAATATCAGTGGTATAAGGATGCTTCAAAGAATGAAACATTGATTCCGGAGTCTGTACCAACAGAATGTGATCTGACTATTAATTATAAGAGCACATTAGGCAATGATGTTGCTGCATATATATATCATGAGACCAATAAGCCGGCAGGTGAATGGCCGGGAAAAACCATGACTGCAGCAGAAGGTCATGAAGGCTGGTATACAATGCATCTGACATTAGATAACAGCACAGATTATGATCTCATTTTAAATGATGATGGACATGGAAACCAGTTAGACGGAGTAACACTTTCTACAAAAGGAAAGGCAGAAGCAGAGTACTGGTTCGATGGTTCTTTGTCAGAGACAAAACCTGCTGATTGGAAATATGTAACAACCATTCATTATCTTGCTTCAGGAATGGGAAGCACTATTTACAATCATATGTGGGGAGCAGATGCCTCTGCAACAGGAGCAGGTGTTGGAAAAGAATGGCCAGGTGGACAGATTTCAGAAAATGCTGACCATTCCGGATGGTATGATGTAGTATATACACAGGATGTAAAACAGAATTTCAGCTGTATTTTTAATAATAACAATGGAGCACAGACGGATAATATTGATGTTTCTGTAACATCAACAAGTACTGAACTCTGGGTTACCGGAACCAAAGGTGGTGGTGATACAACCGTATATAAAACAGCACCGGACAGCTGGGAGGCACCGGTTCCAGACCACACATTTACAATGTATTATTACAATGAAGATTTATCAACAGACACAGACATGGGAAAAGTTGATATGTGGATGTGGAATGCCGGATTAAATGGATCATATGTTTTTGATGAAACAGAATATGATGCTGCAAATAATGTGACATGGTTTAAAAAGACCATTACAGTTGCCGGCAGTAATGTGGGAAAAACAGTAGGATTAAAGGCACGTTATGACATAACACAGGGATGGGATGGCGGCTCTGATACCGCAGACCGTTCTTTTACAATAAGCGGTGATGAGAATGAGGTATTATATTATGTGGATGGTTCAGATCCGGTTCATGAGAAACCGACAATCGTACCAACGGAAAAGAGATACCTTGTATTGGATTATGAGAATCCAGGATTAAAAGAAAAAGGAATTACACCACAGTTCTATACATGGTCATCAGGATATGCTTCAGCATTAACCGATTTTACATACGTAGGTGGAGATAAATGGACAATAACAATTCCAGCAAAACCATCTTGTACAAAGGTTGATTTTTGTATCGCATTAGATTCAACAGTTGATCCGTGGATTAAAGATGGTGGAGACCATTCCGTTACATTCCCTTCTGACCAGAAGGTTATCTATGCCAGCATGAAAGCCGGCAGTGAGCCGGAAATTGCTATGCCATATAATACTGGCTATGAAGTAGATGCAGAAAATCAACAGGTATCATATTACTATCGTGATGATGCTGCATTTGTAGATGGCACCTTAAAGGATATGACAGTATCTGTTGATGTAGACGGAACAGAGTATCCAATGACATACAATGATACAACAAAGCGTTTTGAGTATGTAAAGAGCGGCTTGACAGATGGTAAAACACATTATCGTTACAAAGCAAATGGAACTTATGTTGTAGATGCATTCAATTCAAACAGTGAAGAGTACAAGAAAGCAGATTACTCATATTTTGAATACTATAAATTAAATGCAACAGTTACAGCAGAAGTTATGAATAAATCCTTTAACTACAATGAAAATGATGTTGTTAAGTTTAAGGTTGAACAGGATAGTTCAGATGCTAAAACATTAGAAGTAGCTAGCGCAAGTATCGATGTTTCTTCCCTTGGCGGAAGCAATGCAATGCCGATTGAACCGGAATTGCAGGCAGTTACCATTTCTGCTACAACAGATACAACATTAGGAATTAAGACATTACCAATTACTGTAACAGACCAGTACGGTAATAAATTCAGTACTACAGTGGATGTTGAAATTACAGACCGTGTGAAGGAAAACAAAAATGATTTCGACTGGGATGAATCTGTTGTCTACTTTATGGTGACAGACCGTTTCTTTGATGGTAATGAATCTAACAATACAGCAAGTGGTGCAGATACATACGGAGACAATCCGGGACTGTATCATGGTGGAGATTTTGCAGGTGTAACAACCAAGTTAGATTACTTACAGGATTTAGGTGTAAATACAATCTGGATTACACCAATTGTAGAAAATGTGAAAGGTGTAGCTGTAACAGATGAGGGTTCAGAAGATGTTCCTTATAATGCAGCATACCATGGATACTGGGCAAGTGATTTTACAAAATTGAATCCGACACTTGGTACAACAGAAGAATTTGAAACTATGATTAGCGAAGCACATAAACGTGGCATGCGTATTATGGTTGATATTGTTGTAAACCATGCTGGATATGGTACAGAATCAACATTTGCTGATATGCTTAGGGATAAGAGCGTCAGTGAAGGCGATATTAAATCATGGCAGTCTGGCTTGCCGGATTTTGCAACAGAAAAAGCAGATGTCAGGGCAAAATTAGTAGAATGGCAGACATCATGGATGAAGGATTATGGTGTTGACTATTTCCGTGTAGATACAGTAAAGCATGTTGACAGTACAACATGGGCAGCACTTAAGAATTCTACAACAGAAGTAAATCCATCCTTCAAGATGATTGGAGAATATTATGGCGCAGGATATGCGTCAAATGGTAGTACCTTAGGTACCGGTCAGATGGATGCAGACCTTGATTTTGATTTTAATGATCAGGCAACAAGCTTTGTCAGTGGTAATATTTCTTCTGTAGAAAGCTTCCTTTCTTCCAGAAATGCAGCACTTAATAACGCATACATGACAGGTCAGTTTTTAAGCAGTCATGATGAAGATGGATTTAAGGCGTCCTTAATGAACGGAAAAGGATATACCGAGGATGAGGCAACATCAGCAGCGTTAGTTGCAGCTACCTTACAGCTTACTGCAAAGGGTATTCCGGTTATCTATTATGGTGAAGAAGTTGGTTTAAGCGGATTAAATAATTATCCATACCAGACTAATAGATATGACATGGATTTCTCTCTGGCAACAGAGGACAATGTAACTTATCAGCATTATAAGAATCTGCTGAGCATCCGTAATGCATACACAGATGTATTTGCAAGAGGAAGCAGAAAGGTTGTGGCAAGTTCTGATGAGGAAGGCTATGATGTAGTTTCAAGATCCTATGGAGGAACAACCTTATATGTTGGTATGAATATCAAGGATACCGCAAAAGAAGTAAAAGTTCCGGTTAATGCAAATGCAGGAAATACAGTTGTAAATCTTTATGATGGTAAAACATATACTGTTTCTTCTGATAAGACAGTAACAGTTACCATTCCGGCAGCAAAGGATGGCGGTACTGTAGTGCTGAGAGCAGATAAAAAGATTAATCTTGACATTACTGTTCCGGGTAAAGATTTCCAGGAAGTAATTGATACCATTGATGCTGTAGGAGATACAGCAAAGATTAATGTTACAATGCCAGATACCACAAAAGTTCCGGCAGAAGTATTCAATGGCATGATTGGAAAAGATATTACCATTACCTTCAAGCTGAACGACAACGTAAGCTGGATTGTAAACGGAAAGAACATTGTAAGTAAATTAAAAGATGCAATAGACCTCGGTGTAACCGTAGGTAAGAGCAGCATCCCGGCTGATAAGATTAAAGCATTAGCTGGAGACAACAAGACCATTGAACTTTCACTGGCACATGACGGAGCATTTGGATTTGATGCTACACTTCGTGTCAACGTTGGTGCAGAGAACAGTGGAAAATATGCAAACCTTTACTATTATAATGAAAAGACCGGAGCATTAGAATATGTTCAGGCTGTAAAGGTAAATGCAGACGGAACCGTTGATTTCAAATTCTCACATGCATCTGAGTATGTTATTGTACTTAGCAATACAGATATGAAACCAGCAGCATCTACAACTCCGAATGCAACACCTGCTGTAACAGCAGAGAAGCAGGTTAAGACAGGAGATAATACTCCGATTGCATGCATGGTAGTATTGTTATTCGTTGCAGGAGCAGCGGTAGTTGTACTTTACAGAAGACGTAAAAGAGTCTAAGCAGAGCAAAACTGCAAACAGGAGAGTTTAGTTTTTATAATGTATATCGTCTGAAATAAGAGGATAGATGGAAAGGGCAGCGAAAGCTGCCCTTTCCCCTTTTAACCCTCTTGGATAAATAAAAGTACAAAAGGAATAAATCCAGGCAGAAGATTGACATACTATTCCTAAGGTGTTATTCTTAGTTCCGACTGAATTACTTGGAAATAGGACGAAAATAGCTGATAAAGCAAATTGATAAAGGAGGAAAACCGATGGAATTAATCTATCTGGACAATGCGGCAACAACAAGAACGGACGAGCGGGTAGTGGAGGCAATGCTTCCTTATTTTACCCAGTATTATGGAAATGCATCTACCATTTATGCATTAGGTGAGGAAAGCCGCAAGGCAGTAACAAGGGCCAGAGATATTATTGCAGCAGGAATCGGTGCAAAACCGGAAGAAATATATTTTACGGCAGGTGGAAGTGAATCTGATAACTGGGCACTGAAAGCAACAGCAGAAGCTTATAAAGAAAAAGGAAAACATATCATCACCAGTAAGATTGAGCATCATGCAATTCTTCATACCTGTGAATGGTTGGAAAGACAGGGCTTTGAGGTAACTTATCTTGATGTGGATGAGAATGGATGTATCAATCCGGCAGATGTAGAAGCTGCAATCCGTCCGGATACCATTCTGATTTCTATTATGTTTGCCAACAATGAGATTGGTACCATCGAGCCGATTGCAGAGATTGGTGCAATTGCCAGGGCACATGGAGTTTTATTCCATACTGATGCAGTACAGGCATTTGGTCAGGAGCCAATCCAGGTAGATGAAATGAATATTGATATGTTAAGCAGCAGTGGCCATAAATTAAACGGACCAAAGGGAATCGGTTTCCTCTATATCAGAAAAGGTGTAAAAATCCGCTCCTTTGTACATGGTGGTGCACAGGAGAGAAAGAGAAGAGCCGGAACGGAAAATGTACCGGGAATCGTAGGCTTCGGTAAAGCTGCAGAACTGGCATTTGCTTCCATGGAAGAGCGTACTGCAAGAGAAAGAGAATTGAGAGATTATATGATTTCCCGTTTTGAAAAGGAAATCCCATATGTGAAAATCAATGGAGACAGAGAGCATCGTCTTGCCAATAATGTCAATGCATGCTTCCGTTTTGTGGAGGGAGAATCCATGCTGATTATGTTAGATATGAAGGGGATTTGTGCATCCTCCGGTTCAGCATGTACTTCCGGTTCCTTAGATCCGTCTCATGTATTGCTGGCAATTGGTCTGCCACATGAGATTGCACATGGCTCACTCCGCCTGACTTTAGGCGCAGATACCACCAAAGAGCAGATTGACACCACGGTAGACGCAATCAAAGAGATTGTTGCACATTTACGCAGCATGTCACCGTTATACGAAGATTTTGTAAAGAACCAGCAGTAATAGAGAAGAAAAGGAGTAACGATTATGTATAGTGAAAAAGTTATGGATCATTTTCAGAATCCGAGAAATGTAGGGGAGATTGAAAATGCCAGCGGAGTAGGAACAGTAGGAAATGCAAAATGCGGTGATATCATGCGAATCTATCTAGATATTGATGATAATGGTGTGATTCAGGACTGTAAGTTTAAGACCTTTGGCTGTGGTGCTGCAGTTGCAACCAGTAGTATGGCAACAGAACTGGTAAAGGGAAAGACCGTACAGGAAGCATTACTTGTAACCAATAAAGCAGTAATGGAAGCATTAGACGGACTTCCACCGGTTAAAGTGCATTGTTCCCTTCTGGCAGAAGAAGGTATTCATGCTGCACTTTGGGATTATGCTGAGAAGAATGGCATTGTCATTGAAGGCTTAAAGAAGCCGAAGAACGACATCTCTGAGGGTGAAGAAGAGGAAGAATATTAAAACAACATATCCCTATTGACATAGTAGGAAAAAAGGAATATACTGTACCCATAGACAAATAGAAATGGAGGTACAGTATGAAGATTTCAACAAAGGGACGTTATGCTGTCCGACTTCTTCTTGATATAGCAATGAATGATGAAGTTGAACCGGTACGTCTTAAAGATGTTGCGGAACGTCAGGATATTTCCATGAAATACTTGGAACAGATTATTTCTACACTGGTACGGGCAGGGTTTGTTAAGAGCATCAGAGGCCCCCAGGGAGGATATCGTTTATCAAAGACACCGAAGGAATATACGATAGGGATGATATTACGTCAGGTAGAAGGAAGTCTTGCACCGGTATCGTGTCTTGAGGATGAGGTGAACACCTGTGAGCGTCAGTCAGAATGTGTAACACTTCGTATCTGGAAAGAATTAAACGATGCGATTAAGAGTGTAGTAGACAGGTATACGTTAGAGGATTTGATGGAATGGCAGCAGGATATCAGCAGCGATTATGTCATTTAAATGGACGAGGTCGATGTGTACCAATGAAACAAAATATTTTAAATAATTTATTTGAAAAAAGTCTTGACAATTGGTACACATCGTTTTATATTATACTTAATCCATATCAAACAGATAGGAAATATATGAATTTAGGGAAAAGGAGATTATTATCATGGCAAACATTTATAAAGGAACATTAGGACTGATTGGAAATACACCATTAATCGAGGCAGTTAATTTAGAAAAGGCGTATAACTTAGAAGCAAAATTACTTTTCAAACTGGAATATTTCAATCCGGCAGGAAGCGTAAAGGACCGTATCGCAAAAGCAATGATTGAAGATGCAGAAGCAAAAGGACAGTTAAAAGAAGGTTCTGTTATTATCGAGCCGACATCCGGAAATACAGGAATTGGTCTTGCAGCACTTGCGGCAGCCAAAGGATACCGTATCATTCTTACTATGCCGGAATCCATGAGTGTTGAACGTAGAAACATCTTAAAGGCTTACGGTGCAGAAATTGTTCTGACAGAAGCAAGCAAAGGAATGAAAGGTGCAATTGCAAAAGCGGATGAACTTGCAAAAGAGATTCCAAACAGCTTTATCCCTGGACAGTTTGTAAACCCTGCGAATCCAAAAGTACACAAAGAGACAACAGGACCGGAAATCTGGAAAGATACGGACGGAGCAGTAGACATCTTTGTAGCAGGAGTTGGTACAGGTGGAACCGTAACAGGAACCGGTGAATACTTAAAAGAGCAGAAAGCAGATGTTAAAGTTGTAGCAGTAGAGCCGGCATCTTCACCGGTATTATCCGAAGGTAAGAGTGGAGCACATAAGATTCAGGGTATCGGTGCAGGATTCGTACCGGATGTATTAAACACCAGAGTATATGATGAGGTATTTCCGGTAGAGAACGAAGATGCTTTCCGTGTGGCAAAAGAAATTGCACACAAAGAGGGCGTATTAGTAGGAATTTCTTCCGGAGCAGCAGCTTATGCAGCAATTGAACTGGCAAAGAGACCTGAAAATAAAGGAAAAACAATTGTAGCTTTATTACCGGACAATGGAGACAGATATTATTCAACAGCTTTATTTACAGAGTAATTTGCAGTAGAATGGAAAAAATCTGATGTAACATCAGAGTGACAGAAATAAATAACAGAACGGAGAAAAAGAAGATGAGCACAAAGAAAAGCAGAGCAGAACGTAATTTAAAATTTGAAACTTTACAGTTACATGTAGGACAGGAAAATCCGGATCCGGTGACAGATGCAAGAGCAGTACCTATTTATCAGACATCATCCTATGTATTCCGCAACAGCGACCATGCGGAAGCAAGATTTGGTCTTGCAGATGCAGGAAATATTTATGGAAGACTTACGAATCCGACAGAAGATGTATTTGAGAAGAGAATTGCAGCATTAGAGGGTGGAGTTGCAGCGTTGGCAGTAGCATCCGGAGCAGCAGCAATTACTTATACGATTGAAAATCTTGCACAGAATGGTGACCATATTGTAGCTGCAAAGAATATCTATGGTGGTTCTTATAACCTGTTGGAGCATACACTTCCACAGTACGGCATTACAACAACCTTCGTTGAGCCGGAGCCGGAAGCATTTGAAGCAGCAATCAAAGACAATACAAAAGCATTATATATTGAGACATTAGGAAATCCTAACTCAGACGTAGCTGATATTGAAGCCATCGCAAAAGTAGCACATGCACACAAGATTCCATTAGTCGTAGATAACACTTTTGCAACACCTTATCTGGTTCGTCCGATTGAATATGGCGCAGACATCGTGGTACATTCTGCAACAAAATTCATTGGTGGACACGGAACAACAATTGGTGGAGTTATCGTAGACAGCGGAAAATTTGACTGGGAGGCAAGTGGAAAATTTGCATCTTTAACTGAGCCAAATCCAAGTTATCATGGCATCAGCTTTACCAAGGCAGTAGGACCGGCAGCATTTGTAACCAAGATTCGTGCAATCTTACTCCGTGATACCGGAGCAACTTTATCTCCGTTCCATGCATTTATCTTCTTACAGGGATTAGAGACATTATCCTTAAGAGTAGAACGTCATGTACAGAATGCATTGAAGGTAGTAGAGTTCTTAAATAACCATCCACAGGTGGAGCGTGTAAATCATCCTGCAGTAAGTACAGATCCAAAGCAGCAGGAATTATATAAGAAATACTTCCCGAACGGTGGCGGTTCTATTTTTACCTTTGAAATCAAAGGTGATGACAGAAAGGCAAAAGATTTCATCGACAATCTGGAAATCTTCTCCTTACTGGCAAATGTTGCAGATGTAAAATCTCTGGTGATTCATCCAGCATCAACCACGCATTCCCAGCTTAGTGCAGAAGAATTAGAAGAGCAGGGAATCAAACCGAATACCATCCGCCTTTCAATCGGAACAGAAAATATCGACGATATTATTGAAGACTTAGAGGAAGCATTCAAGGCAGTAGAGTAAATGACTGAAAGAACTAAAATGAAAAGCATGAGATAAAAGAAGTCTCATATACTTTAGAAAGAGTATATGAGGCTTTTTTTATGAAAAAATGGAAAAGGATACTGGCAGTGGCGGTAATGCTGGCATTGGTATTTTGTGCAGGCCGTGGGAGTGCAGTGCTGGTAAAAAGCTGGCAGAATGGCGGCTTACTGGGAGTAAATGCAGTGGCATCTACAACAGAGAACTGGGGACTTGGATTTGGTGAATCGGGGACACAGCCAACCGGAAATGCCACACCGGAAGAATTGCGGAAATATAATACATATTTTATTGGTAATGGCGATGATAAGGTGATTTACCTGACCTTTGACTGCGGCTATGAGAATGGAAATACGGAGAAGATACTGGAAGCATTGAAAAAGCATGATGTAAAGGCAACCTTCTTTGTAGTAGGGCATTTCTTAGAGACCAGCCCGGATCTGGTAAGGAAAATGGTGGAAGAAGGTCATACCGTAGGAAACCATACTTATCATCATCCGGATATGTCAGAAATTGCAGATGTATCGTCATTTCAAAAGGAAGTTGAAGATGTCAAGTTACTTTATGAAGAGATTACAGACAAGGAGATGGTTAAATTTTACCGGCCGCCTCAGGGGAAATACAGTGAATCAAATCTGAAAATGGCAAAAGAATTAGGTTATTATACTTTTTTCTGGAGTCTTGCCTATGTGGACTGGGATCCGGATAATCAGCCAACAAAAGAAGAGGCCTTTGAAAAACTCACCGGACGTATTCATCCGGGAGCTATAGTGCTGCTGCACAATACTTCAAAGACCAATGGTGAAATATTAGATGAACTACTTACAAAGTGGGAAGAGATGGGGTACCATTTTGGTACTCTGGATGAGTTAATCGCAGGTTCTAATTCTTAGAAAAATGCTCTTTATAGACAGCTTAAGTATTATTATATTTAAAAGAAAGGTGGTGAAGAGTATTTTCCACTGGTAACACTTTCTATTGCTATGATAAGTAATAGGAATTATACCTTTCGAAATATGAGTGAATTTTCGGGCGAACTGGTAAAAAAGAAAAAAGCGGCAAAGCATACAGAGGGAAACAGTATTCAGATTTTATAGAATTAGAAAATGAATAAAATTTTGAAAAATCATTAAATAAAACTTGTCTTTTTACTTCTTTTGTATTATACTCTTTGATTGGTAATACCAATCGGAGGATTTAGAAATGAAGTATTTTAGACAGTTTTTTTTAATTCTGGCAATTTCTTTTGCTGGAGAAATTCTGCATATGGTGCTGCCATTACCGGTTCCTGCAAGCATTTACGGACTGGTGTTAATGCTGCTTGCTCTGGTAACGGGTATCGTTAAGATAGAACAGGTGAAGGACACTGCGGTATTCTTAATTGAAATTATGCCGGTGATGTTTATTCCGGCAGCAGTAGGACTTCTGGACTCCTGGAGCGTTCTGCGTCCGACTATTGTGCCGGTGATTGTCATTACAGTACTTACGACGATTATTGTTATGGTCGTGACCGGAAGAGTGACACAGAATGTGATACGAAAGGGAAGGGAGAAAGAAGAAAATGAATAATTTTGCAGGAGATACCCTTTTCTTTGGTGTAGTAATCAGTCTCATTGGATATGAAATCGGAGCACTGTTAAAGCGTAAATTAAAGCTGGCGCTGTTTAATCCACTTTTGATTTCTATTATTTTTGTTATGGTTGTATTAAGTGTAGGCAGAATTGACTATGACAGTTATTATGAAGGAGCAAAGTATTTAAGCTATCTTTTAACCCCGGCAACGGTATGTCTTGCTGTTCCGTTGTATGAGCAGCTGGAATTGTTAAAGAAACATAAAAGTGCCATTGTAGCAGGAATTATATCCGGTGTCATTGCAAGTATGGGAAGTGTGCTTCTTTTTGCGGTGATATTCCATCTGAATCATGAGGAATATGTAACCCTTCTGCCAAAATCCATTACCACAGCAATTGGAATGGGAGTATCTGAAGAACTTGGAGGAATCGTAACGATTACGGTGGCAGTAATTATCATTACCGGAGTCTTGGGAAATATGATTGCAGAAGTGGTATGCCGTGTAGTTCATATAGAAGAGCCGGTGGCAAAGGGACTGGCACTTGGTACTTCCGCCCATGCAATCGGAACCGCCCGTGCCATGGAAATGGGAGAAGTAGAAGGAGCAATGAGCAGTCTTGCCATTGCAGTAGCAGGACTTCTGACGGTAGCAGCAGCAACTGTATTTGCTAATTTTTATTGATGTATCTATGATGCAATAATTTTGCAAGGGATGAAAGGAGATTCAGATGAAGGACAGAGAGTATAAGAGGGTAATGGCATTCGTAAAAGATGGAATACGGAGCGGGGAGTTTCGGGTAGGCAGCAAGCTGCCAACAGAACGTGAAATGGCAGAAACACTTGGTATGTCACGTCCATCTATTCGGGAAGCATTAAAGAGTATGGAGAATATCGGATTGATTGAAAGTCAGCAGGGCTCCGGCAATTATATCTGCTGCAACATGGAAAAAAGCCTTTCAGAAGTAATTAATATGATGCTGCTATTGCAGCAGATAGATAAGGATGAGCTTGCAGAGGCACGCTGCCTTTTAGAATACACAATAGGTCTTCTTGCGGCTAAAAACATGGGTAAACAGGATTTTGCGGAGTTAAAAGCACTGGCAGAATCTATGCAGAATGCTGACCAGCAGAGAAGTTATGAGATTGACCGGGAGTTTCATCAGAAATTAATATTAGGTTCCGGCAACCGTTTCATGATTACGATTATGCAGGTATTTTCAGAAATTTATAAGGAAAGTATCCGAAAAGGCTGGGAAAATGCAGATGCCGAGAAATTTGAAAAAATGTGGAAGCTTCATGTAGAAATTGCAGAAGCAATCGAAACGGGAGACCAGAGAAAAATCGATGCTGCCGTACAGGCACATTATGATATTATTCATAAGTAAAATGATGGTAAAAAAAGTCTGGCAGAAAAGAAGGAGCCAAGTTTGCTTGAGCGAACTTGGCTCCTTCTTTTCTGCCAGACTTTGGCGAGCATCGCGATAACTGTAGAAACTTGCAAAGCATGTTTCCCATGGTTACGCGAGTAGCTTAGCGGGCAAGTACTTCTAAGATTTCACCTACATACATGGTGTGAAGGTTGCCATCGGCATACCAGCTGCTTTCGATAGAAGAATCAATAAACTGGTCCGGAGTCATCTTTGTAGCAGATAATTTACGGCAGATAAATACCAGATTTCCTTCGTCAATATAAGGTGTGTCCTTGCAGTAATCAAGATGCATTCTTGCATTTTCAATTTTATTTTCATCACGTCCGGAAACAGCTCCAAGATATTTTAAAGCTCCTTTATTGGACTCATCTAAAAAGGTCAGTGAAAATGTCTCTCCATTATCAATAAATTCTTTGGTATAGCGTGTATCTCTTACAAAGATGTAGACAACATTTTTGCCCCAGAGGACACCAACACCGCCCCAGCTTGCAGTCATTGTATTTGCTTTCTTCTCATCACCTGCTGTGATTAACATCCATTCTTTGCCGATTTTAGTAAATGGATTCATTTCCATAAGGTCAATTGGATATGGTTGAAATGTATGCATTATTTTTCCCTCCAGTAAATTCGTAATATGAATTTAGTATAGCATTGTATTTTCATAATTACTATGGATTTGTGGTAAAAAGAATTCCCGAAAAGGTTTAAGTTATGAAATTTATTGATATAATTCTGCAATTCTTGAAACAGCCACATAAATTTCGGAAATACGGTACCAGGTACGGAAATCTACAATTCCGGTAACCGGAAGCCCAAAGATGGACTGGAATTTTTCTACGGCAGCTTTGGTTGCAGAACCATAAATGCCATCCACGGCAATAGTCGGAAGCGCAGGGTAGTTACGTGCAATCCGGTTCAGCTGCTCCTGCAGCATCCGCACCTTATCCCCGGTAGAACCAACCTCAAGGTTGCTGCCCGGCCAGGAAGCAGGCACACCACTGATTTCATCCGCCGTGTTGATATACATACTGCTGCCGTAATAATAGCGCAGAATTTCAATGGTGGAATACCCTTGGTCGGCTAAGTATTTCGAACCCCACTGAGTCAACCTTTTCCCATTTGCGTATGTAGTACGTCTAAAGCCTTATTTTATGCGGGTTTAGAGGGTGTCGGAGCAGTAGAGATAAATGCTTAATTCTTTCTTTTCACTGTCATAGACAATTTTATCTACAATGGATTTTAGCGCATTGCTTTTGGTGACGGTAGAGACATCCTCACTGGAAAGTATCTCATATACATTCTTAAGCCGGTTGCGCATGAGTTCCCTTGTATCTGTCTCAGATGGAACAGGAGCAGGGGTTAATTCTTCCAGCCGGCTTTCTATTTCTGCCCGTTCTTTGAAAAGAATGGCTTTATTGTCCCGGTATTCTTCTATGGTATCAATGCCATCCCGGTAAGCCTGCCGGATACGTTCTTCTTTTTTCTCAATGTCATGCAGTCTTTCGGTGAGTATCTCATGGGCGGACTGGGCGGTTGGTTCTTCTGACTTGATGATTTTAAACTGGAGCGGTCGCACACCTTCCATAATTTCTTGCAGACCTTCTAATACAGCCGGTTTTAATTTCCGGGCGGAAATCTGATGGGACACGTTGCATTTCCCCTTTAAATATCCATAGCATTGAAAATTCGTGTATGTCCGTCCGTATCGTTTATCCTTATGAATGGAAGTGGAGAGAGAGCGTCCGCAGGTGTGGCACTTTACCATGCCGGATAACCAGTGCCGGTGCAGTTCCGGTGGCTTGGCATATTTGGGAGTGTATTCTGCCTTGATACGCTGCTGTGCCTTTTCATACTGTTCCACACTGATAATCGGCTCATGGCTGCCATCTCTTATAATCCATTCGGATTCATCCTTTAATGCCTTGTTATCGTTAGAATGACGGTTCCAGACAGATTTTCCAATATAAGTAGGGTTGCTTAAAATGTAGCCGATACTCCGCCGCTCAAATGGCTTCTTATGTGAGGTAAGATAGCCGAGGTTATTTAAGTGTTTTGCAATTGCAAACATACTGGCACCATTCTCGGTATACATGTCGAATATCGTATGTATGATAAGAGCTTCTTCTGGCACAATAACGGGAGTTTCTTTGGCATGCGGTACTTTATAGCCTAAAGGCGGTCGAGCCTGATTTCGCCCTCTTAAAGCGTTCTCCGTCATACCTCGCACAACCTCACCGGACAGACGGATAGAATAATATTCATCCATCCATTCTATGATTCGCTCAATCAATGAACCAAAAGGACCATCCACCAGCGGCTCGGACACGGAAATGACTTCCACATGGTCTTTCCGGAGCATGGACTTATAGACAATGGATTCTTCCTGATTTCTGGCAAATCTCGAATACTTCCATACAAGAATTACATCAAAGGGATGTTCTTTTGATTTGGCATGGGCAATCATATTCTGGAACTGCGGACGTTTATCTGCTTTACGTCCGGATATGCCATCTTCTTCATAGATATACTGATTGGAGATAATGATATTGTTCTTGGAAGCATAATCTAAGAGCAGCCGCCTTTGAGCGTCCGGGGATAGTTCTTCCTGCTTGCCGGTCGATACCCGGATGTAGAGGGCACCGGTACGCATGGAGGTGTTGTTGGTCATGTTATCACTCCTTTGTTAAGTGTATGAAAAAATGGGTACAAAAATAACAGCCAGCGTTTGGAAATAGCGATGAATACATAAATTGACATTTTTCGCAAAGACGAGTAAAATTAATTATAATGCTTATGCACAATGCAAAAAATATTTTTTGTGTAGAAGGACAGGCATTGCTAATATGGTTATATTCTTTTTAATTCAAAAAATGCGAGGTTAACAATGATCGAGGGATATACTACAGTTGCAGAAATTGCAAAGAAGTGGGGAGTTAGACCGAGAACAGTACAAATTATGTGCGCAGAGGGAAAAATAGAAGGAGTAACTAAATTTGGAAGAGCATGGGCTATTCCGGTAAATTCAGATAAGCCAATAGATAGTAGAATTACTACGGGTGAGTATAAAAACTGGCGTAAATCGTAGAAAATAAATAACGAGGTACTGTGTTTATGAAACAATTAAAATATAATAGAGAACTTTATTCCAAGGTTGCACTGATTAAGGCAGCGTATAATTTTACAGATAGGGCGTATATACATCTTGATGCAGATAGAGATTATTATTATGTATTGCTAACGAGTAAAGAAGGACAGAAAGAAATTTTAGATAATGAGTTTGAAAACGAAATGTTAGCACAAAGTGTTCGACATGAGGTTTATTTACAAACAAAAAACATACGTGAACTTATGCTTGCAAGAGCAGTTGCTACGAGTGTAGTTGCACCCCAGAATGAAAAAAACGAAGTAGATACTGTAATAGAAAAAGAATTTAGTGAAGATGAAATATTGAAGGATTGGTTTGATGCAAACAATTAAATTACTTTTAAACACAGATATTTATTCAGAAAAAAATATAAGAGAAACTTGCAATATTTATAAAGAGTATGCAAGAATCAAAATTAAATGGAAAAAACCCTATGTTGAATTGAGGTTTGATAAGTGCAAATATGATCCGAATATTACAATAAAAGAGTTTGAAAATTATTTAATAAATGTAGAGAATTTGAAAAAATGATTATTATAGAATGTTTATTTATGGTTGCATTAATATCTTTGGGAATAATTGTCTCAATATCAGATGTAAAAGATGGATATATTTATAACAAAACATTATTGTTTTTTGCTATGATTGCGATAGTATTGGAGATAATTTATTATGGATATTTTGCTAGAGATTTGCTATGGCTATTTGTGATGAATTTGGGAATTATAACTTTTATAGGTATGATTTTATTTTATACACATTCATTTGCAGGTGGGGATTGCAAATTAACTATAGTAATGGCAATGTTATACCCAGCAAATTACTATTTGGTATATGGAAAAGTGGAGATGACCTTGTATTTTGCATTATGTATAGCAATCTTATATGGATATTTTTATTTGTTAGGATTTTCAATATATGCTGTGGTAAAAGGAAGAATAAAAATTACTAAGGAGTATGTAAAAGGATATTTTGCATCTTTTTTCAAATCGTTTATATCAGCTACGGGATATATATGTGCACTTAATTTACTATTTATGGGGATTGGAATATATGGAATATACGTTAATAAGTGGATTCCTAGAATAGTATGTATGATGACGGCATGGCTTATTGGAAAGAGTACTATACTAAAAAAATGGTCAATGGTATTTGGAATTTATATCATAGATATAATAGTTGGAATATTGTTGGGTTATATACCATTTTCTTTTAATCTGGAAAATTATATTTTAGTAATGATATTACTGTTGTGTCAAATGATGATAAGAACAAGTCTTTATGATGAAGTGCAGATAACTGATTTAAAAAAAGGAATGATTTTATCGAGCGTTTCTTCAATGATTATGCAGAATTCAAGAGTTCGAGGCTTACCACCAGTATCTTCGGAGGATTTGAAAAGCAGGCTGACAGAAGAACAGATAGCAAGCATTGGAAGATGGGCTGGTAGTAGAAATATTGTGAGTGTAACAGTAGTACGTAAAATTCCATTTGCAATTTTTATATTTGGTGGATTTTTAAGTTATTTTATTATATGGAGAGTGGTTAGATGATTGGTAAGCTTGAAAAATACAATGGAAAATATAGGATTGTATCTTTGGCTTTAGATCAATCAACAAAGGAAGAGTTGTTAAAAGAAGATATAGATTTCGTATTTATTACGGATAATGATATACGCATTTATCCTGAGAATATGGTTATTTCTGAAGACAAGAAAATAATCGATAAGTTGCAGAATGCTCATAATTATGATGTATACGAGCTGTGGGAAAATGGAAGGTTTTCGGAATATTATGATGATAGTTCAGTGGATAATTATTTTTTTGTGACAGCTAAATGTAATTCTAACTGCATCATGTGTCCATCTCCAGATGCTTCTAGACAGAAAGGTGGAAGTACAAGTGTTGATACATTGATAGAGATAGCAAAACATATACCTACGGATACGCCACATCTTACGATTACAGGTGGGGAACCATTTATGATAGGAAAAGATATATTTAGATTTATTGCATACCTAAGAGATAAATTTGAATATACAGAATTTTTGTTCCTTACCAATGGTAGAATTTTTGCACTAGAGTCTTATGTTCAAAGATTTGTTGAAACAGTGCCTGCAAGTAGTATTGTAGCAATTCCAATTCATGGTTCGAGGGAAAAAATTCATGATTCTATAACTCAGACAAGAGGTAGTTTTGAACAGACAATTAGAGGAATTAAAAATTTATTGAAGGCTGGAATACATATTGAGTTACGTATAGTTGTTAGTAAGATGAATGAAAATGATATATGTAATATTGCAAGATTGATTTGTGATGAACTTTCTGGAATAGACTATGTGAGTATTATGGCAATGGAAATGACGGGAAGTGCAAGAATAAATGTTGAAAAGGTATGGATTACATATAGAGAAGCAGCAAAAAAAATAGAGGAAGCAGTAATGTTATTACTTGAAAATGAGATTGATGTAAAACTATATAATTTCCCATTATGTACGGTTAAGAGAGAATTCTGGACATTATGTGAGAAGAGTATTTCACCAGACAAGGTTCGATATGCTGAAATTTGTGATACTTGTAAATTGAAAAAAGCATGTGGCGGTCTTTTTTCTGGAACAATTTCTATGGAAAAGGGAGAATTAAGGGCAATTATATGAAATTAAATTATTTTAATTTTAAACAGTTTGGGAACAGCGTTTTATTGACTAATGATTTTGGAAAATATGTATTTGTTAGCAAAGAGGATTTTCAAAAAATAATTTTGAAACAAATTATAAAGGACTCAGCACTTTATAAAAAGCTTATTGATGAAAAAATGATATATGATGAGTCGAATCTTGAGTATTCATCAATAAACAAATATTTACTGAGAGAGATAAAGGGGCATGTAAATACGGCAACAGCATTGCATATTTTTGTGGTAACGACAGTATGTAATATGGGATGTGTGTATTGTCAGGCAAATAATGGTACAGAATGCTCGCATCTCATTATGGGTAAAGAAATGGCTGAAAAAGCAGTTGATATTGCTTTGCAGTCTCCGGAACAATCTTTGTGTTTTGAGTTTCAAGGTGGAGAACCGTTAGTTAATTTTAAAATTATAAAACATATTGTAGAGTATGCCGAAGAACATAAGGAAAAGCATGACATAGCATATACAGTGGTAACTAATCTGACATTACTGGATGATGAAATATTAGATTTTTTTATACGTTATAATTTTGGTATATCTACTTCGTTGGATGGAAATGAACTGGTACATAATAGTAATAGACCATATATTGGTGGAAAAGGAACGTTTCTGAAAGTACTTGAATCTGTAGATCGTATAAGAAAAGCTGGTTTACAGGTAGGGGCAATAGAAACTACTACCAGACATTCTCTTAATTATCCTAAGGAAATCATTCATGCATATATAGATAATGGATTTGATAGTATTTTTATAAGACCATTAACTCCATTGGGGAAAGCGGCAAAGCATTGGAATGAAATAGGATATACAGCTGAGGAGTTTGTAGAGTTTTATAGGCAGGCATTAAATGAATTGATTGAAATAAACAAAAAAGGAAGATTTATTAAAGAAGATCATGCAACTATTTTATTAAGGAGAATAAGAGGTGATTTCATGAACTATATGGAATTACGTTCTCCGTGTGGGGCAGGTGTGGGGCAATTAGCATATTATGCGGATGGAAAAATTTTCACCTGTGATGAAGGAAGAATGTTACATGAAATGGGACAAAGTACATTTCAATTGGGAGATGTATATAGGAGTACATTTACAGATTTGATAAATAACAGTGTATGTAAAACGGTATGTGCTTCCAGTATATTAGAGTCTGTTCCCACATGTTGTGATTGTGTGTATCAGTCATATTGTGGAACGTGTCCGGTTGTAAATTATGCTCTAGAAAGTGATGTAATTGAAAAACAACCAAGGGGGTATAAGTGTAGAGTATATTCCGGGATATTAGATTATTTATTTTCAAAGTTTTATGAAAATAATAGTGAAACAATGCGAATATTAAGTTCATGGCGAGATTGAGGTGATAAGTTTGAAAGAGGTAAATGAACCACAAGAAGATGTTAAGGAATTGGAAATAGATAAAGCAGTAGAAGATATAGTGACCCCGGAAGAAGAATATGAAAAGGCAATTAAAAAAAGAAGAAAACTAGCAGGATGGGGGTTTGGGCTGTTAATTGTTATTGAGGGAATAGTAATTGCTAGTTTAGGTCAAAAAATAAATTCTGAGGATTTACAAAAGAGAGTAGTAAGAGAATATGCGATGCGTTCAGCAGGACAAATTCAATTAACAGAAGGGATATATACTGGTGCAACTGATTTTGGATATTTCTCTGGACAAGGGCAATTTTCATTTAAAACAGGGACAGAGTATATAGGGGATTGGAAACAAAATCAGTTAAATGGAAATGGAACGCTTAAAGTCCCAAGTGAAGGTACATATCAGGGGGAGTTTTCGGCATCGCAAAAAAGTGGGGAGGGAACTTTTTACTGGAATGATGGGGTTGTTTATCAAGGGGAGTGGAAAAATGATCAGATGTGTGGGCAAGGAACATATACAACACCGGATGGAATTGTTTATGTTGGAACATTTAATAATAATGCATTTCAAGATGGTACTTGCACATTTGAAAATAGTACAGGAAAGTATACGTTAACTTATAAATCGGGTAATATAGATATAGCGTCGATAGAATATGCAGATGGGTCTACATATTTAGGTACATGTGATATTGAAGGACTAACAGGGTCGGGGACAATGACATTTGTTAGTGGAGATACCTATGAAGGCGCCTTTTCCGATGGATATAGGAGTGGACAAGGTGTATATATATGGGCATCTGGGGATAAATATGATGGAGAGTGGATGGATGATCAGATGAGTGGGTCTGGAACATATACCTATTCTGATGGAAGTTATGCAAGTGGAACATTTGATAAAAATACATTTACGGATGGAAGCTATCATGTTGAAAATGATTTTGGGAGTTATACATTTACAATAACTGAAGGAGAACCAACTGCAGTTGAAATGTCTTTAGTTAGTGGAACTGCCTATAGTGGTGCTATGAGTGATGGAGAACTGTCTGGACAAGCGCAAATTAAATATAGTAATGGCGACCAGTATGATGGAAATGTTTTAAATGGACAAAAATCAGGCCAAGGGACATATACATGGATAAGTGGCGCTTCGTATGAAGGTAAATGGTCAGAGGATCAAATGAATGGGAGTGGAACATATTTTTATCCCACAAATGAGAGTGGATATAAACTTGCTGGGTCATTTGAGGATGGCAAACCAAGCGGAGAATGTCAGTATTATACAGATTCGTCAACTTATTATCAAACAGATTGGTCGAATGGAAAGTGTGTGAAAATATATGAATAAAAAAGATGAGTTATTTCCAAGGTTTCAAAAGGGTATAGAAAATTTAATAGAGGATGAGGAAGGAAATATTCCAGGTAGAAAACTGCTGGTATTAGGAACAATGATTGTGGTATTAGGAAGTTTAATGGCTATGGATGTGTTTGCGGGTCATAGATCACATAGTTCACATAGTTCACATAGTTCGCACAGATCAGGTTCTGGAGGACATGGCAGTCATAGTAGTCATGAGAGTCATTCAAGCCATACATCGCATTCAAATACTCATTCAAGCCACGCTAGTCATACATCACATTCAAATACATCATCCCATTCGAATTCATCATATAGTTCGGAGGGAGATGTTACATATAGTGCACCAGCCGCATCTTCTGTGCCGGCTATTCAAACACCAGCAGTGACAGCAACAGCAGATACATTTAAGTTACCAGATGTAAATCAAAATATTGAATTACCAAATGGTACTCCAACATCAAGCATTATGCCATCATTAGCGGTGCCGGCATCAAGTATAGGAACGAAAATTGATGCAGGAAAATTACATCAACCGTCAGCAACTGAAAAAATTGAGTGATTTAGTTAGGAGAGAACTTAATGGAAATAATGAATAAATTCTTTTCAGAAGAAAAATCAGAAGAACAAGAGGATAGTAGCAAAGATGAATGCTTGCAAGAGGCAAAGGAAGTAAATGATATTGTTAGGGATGGTGTTGAAAAAGGTTCTTTTTCTGGAGTGACAGAACAACTAGGCAGGTTACCTAATATAGGGATTAGTAGAGAAAAGTTCATTTTTGAAGTTGGTAGTTCATCAATATGTGGATGGAGTATTATAGTATGTACTATTTTTCTTATGGGATTTATATGGTTTCTTCCAATTTTAATCAGAACATTAATATATTCTGACATATATAATGTAACTGCAATTGCAGGAATTATAATAATATTAGCAATTATCATTTTTAATATTATAGTTATTGCAAATATGATTATTCAAATGCGTTTTAATAAGCGTTATGATACATATATAAAGAATCTCCGATTTAAAAATATAGAAATAATTGATGATTTAGCTGCGTATTCAAAGGTAAATCCTGAAAAAGTAATAAAGGATTTAAAAAGGGCAATAAGATTAAAACTTATACCACAAGGGCATCTGTGCTGCGACGACTTGATTTTTATTATTTCAAATGAAGTATATAATGAATATAAAGATAAGCAAGCTGTATATGATCGGTATTATAGAAAGCAGATGGAGGAGCGGTTGAGGATGGAAGAACGTACTAGGGAAATGCAAGAAATTTTGAATCAGGGACAACGATATGTAGAAAAAATTCATGAGAGCAATGACATTATTAAGGATAAAATTATTTCTCAAAAGCTTGACAGAATGGAAAGTGTAGTTTCAATGATATTCCATGAAGTAGATATAAATCCACAACATGCAGACAAATTGGGAATGTTTATGAATTACTATTTACCAACTACAGAAAAGTTGCTGGAAGCTTATATAGAAATTGATGAAAAACAAGTGAAGGGTAAAACTTTGCAAAAAGTAAAGAAAGACATAGAGGAATCTATTGATAAAATTATAGATTCTTTTGAAGGAATATTGGATAAATTTTATCAAGAAAAAGAATTAGATATAGCAACGGATATCTCGGCAATGGAAATTCTTATGAAACAAGATGGACTTATAGAATAAGATTCTTAAAGGAGTGGGGCATTTGCAAAAGCAATATAATGGTTATTGTCTGGTATCCGAGAGTGAGTTACAAGTGGGAAATCAGGACAGTATATTACTATTTGGCTGTACTGCACAGCAACAATTACGTGATTTTTCTAAATTAATTTCATGTCAGTTGTTTAATGAAAATGGTGATGTGGAATATCTTATTCATGATATTTTGAAGAAAATGGATGATTTTCAAGGGCTAATTAGGAAAAATACTTTTTTTTCAATTGGAAAAACAGATAAAAAAAGAAGTTTACTAATAAAAAAATACGGTGAGATACTTGTTAGTATTGATAAAATGGAAATTGCGTTAAAATTGCAAGAAGCCCAAATAGTGAAAGAGTTAAAGCTATATGAAGAACTAAGTAAAAATATAGTAGATGTATTATCAAATTTGGAAAATACAATTTTATATGGCAAGAAAGTGATAAACCAACAATCAAACGTATGCGATTCAAAAGAAACAGAGAATTGGTACGAAAGACTTGAAAAAAAGATACAGGATTTAGAAATATCACATACGGTTGCTCTGCAATGTCAAGCACAAATGGAACTTATGTTAGAAAATAATACTAAACTGGTAGATAAGATTTTGGGGGCGGTATCTGGAACTATACCTATATGGAGAAATCAAATTTCTATTTTGTTAGGAATAGAGCGGATGAGTCGTAATATGATGATTCAAAGTAAATTGGCAGAAATAACACAGAGCTTGGTTAGTAGAAGTAAAGCGGATAAGAACAATAAAGAAGTTAGTGTCGAAAAGTTGTTGCAAACAAATGAATCACTAAAAAAAGTGATTGACGAGATTGATTCTGTTGAAAAAAATAATGATGATATCAGGTTGGAATTTAGTAATTTATTAGGATAATATTGTGATGGAGGATTTCACTATGGAAGAAGAAAAGGTAGATTTAACATTAGAGTCAGATAAAGTAATTAGAGGGGAAATGAATCATATTCCTACAATGAAAAATATAACTGAGAATGGTGTAACAAATTACTCGGTTGGAACCATTAATGAAAGTATGCTTTCCGAAGAAGAAAGAACAATGGTAGATCAATTGGTAAGTGAAATTAATATTGAAAATGTGAATCAGATTATAAATTATGGAATAAAAGCGCAAACAAATATATCTGATTTTTCTACTACAATATTAAAAAAAGTAAAAACATATGATTTAGGAGAAATTGGCGATTCGTTAAAAGAGTTAACGATAGCTCTAGATGCAACAACAGAATCAGAAAAGAAGGGTATTCTAGGAATATTTCAAAAAGCTAAAAGAGGTATTGGTTCTATAAGAGCTAATTATGCAAAAGCTGAGAGTAATGTTGATAGAATTGAAAAAGATTTGATAAAGCATAGAGATATTCTGGGGCAGGATATTTCGATGTATCAACAAATGTATGAGTTAAATGTACAGTATTATAAAGAATTGACAATGTATATTATTGCAGGAAAAAAGGCGTTGGATCATGCAAAAACAACAAAGCTTAAACAGTTAAAAGATATTGCGGAAAATAGTGATAAGCAAGAAGATGTTCAGGCATATCGGGACTATGAAGATTTATGCCATAGATTTGAAAAAAAATTATCTGATTTGGAAATTACAAGAGTCATTTCCATTCAATCTGCTCCGCAAGTTCGGATGCTCCAAAATAATGATCGCGAAATGATGGATAAATTACAGTCATCATTAGCAAATACAATACCTCTTTGGAGAAATCAATTAGTACTTTCTTTGGGAATAGAGCATACCAGTAGAGCGTTGGCCGCACAGGGAACATTGGCAGATAAAACTAATGAGCTTTTGAAGAAAAATTCGGAGACATTAAAGTTGGCAACGATAGAGACGGCTAAACAATCAGAAAGACCAATTGTCGATGTTGATACATTGAAACAGTGTAATAGAGATTTGATTGCTTCAATAAATGAGGTGGTAAAAGTTCATGAGCAGGGAGAAGTACAACGAGCCAAGGTACAAGAGGAATTAGTTAAAATAGAAGATGATTTAAAACAGGCTATGCTTGAAACTGGAATAAAACGAAAATAATGAGAAATAGAATGGGAAGACAGTTAGATGATCTTCCCATTTTGAGAGGGTGAGATAATTTGAAAAAAAAAATAAGGATTACATTTAATTCACCAGTGACGTTAAGTTTTACAATGATTTGTTTTATTGCAACATTACTAGGAGTTCTTTCGAATGGAAGAATTACAAAAATAATTTTTATGACATATCATTCATCGTTGATGAAGCCAATGACATATATAAGGTTTGTAACACATGTATTTGGTCATGAAGGATGGACACATTTTATTGGAAATGCATCATATCTTTTACTTCTTGGACCAATGCTTGAGGAAAAGCATGGTTCAAAAGAACTGATAGAAGTTATTGGAATTACTGCGTTAGTTACCGGGGTGGTAAATTACATTTTCTTTGTGAATATTGGATTGTGTGGAGCGAGCGGAGTGGTATTTGCGTTTATTGTTCTTGCATCGTTTACAGGATTCAGAGAGGGTGAAATTCCACTAACATTTCTCTTGGTAGCAGCTATTTTTATAGGGCAGCAGATATACGAAGGAATTAGCATGCAGGATAATATTTCGAATATGGCACATATTATGGGCGGAGTCATAGGAGCAATAATGGGGTATTCATTAAATAGAAAGAGTAAGTATGGACTATAAAAAGAAAATAAGTAAATAGAGAGAATAGTATAGTTTTTATATAAAAAATAAGATAAAGTACATGCATTTCATCATATGATATATCGGGGTGAAAGTATGAAGGTAACTGTTTATATTCGGTTTGGTGAGAATGAGAATTATCGGAATGTCGATGCATTAACAGAGGAAGAAAAGAAATGCGTCGGAGATAAATTAAATCGGCAGGCAGCAGAAAAAATTGTTTTAGTACCAAAGACGGTGTGATGAAAATATACAATACAATTTAGAAAAAACAGAATGCAATATGCCAGTAGGTAAACCAGAGAGTTCCGGCTTGCCTAACCCTTAAGGTTTAGATATAAATAACAAAACCAAGCAATCATGTGAATACCTCCTGTATATATTATATGCAGTATTGATATATGTATGAGGAAAAGGAAAAAAGGATGAGAACATTTCAGATAGACAGTGAACCTAAGCGTTTATATTTCTCCAATTCTAATAGGATAGAGGAAGAAATTCTGTTTCAAAATATTTTGACAAAATTAGAAAGTTGTAAAGAAATTGAAATAGGCAGAAAACAAATAGGCCCGTCGGAAGACTTATACAAATGCAAATGGTCAGATTGGTCATTCTGCTTGGTGTATGATATTGATTATGGAACATATATTCAGGTGGATGATGAAAAAGTAATTCAAAGGTTGAAAAAATTTTTTGAAGATGGAAGACTTGATATGGATGATAAATAGGTTTTATATAGGTAATTAATTTTAAACAACTGACTTCTATATATAAGACACTTGAGATAGCATTTGGTGAATATTGTAAATATATTTACTTGACGTACGCAAAAACGTACGCTATAATAATTATGACATAAAAAATCTCGTCCATTCATAATAATATAGAATATAAAGAAAATGATATTACAGTGTAAAAGATACAAATTTAGGATACGGTACTAATCAAAATACAGATATAGATACACAGGAATGTTCGAGAAGTTTTACTAAGGAATTTACAAAAAATTTTAGATGAAAAATTAGTGTAAGGAAATACAGAAATAGAAAAGGAGATTTATTATGTCAGCAATTAATATAACAAACGCAAGAAAGGAACTCTACAATCTGGTAGAAGAAGTCAATCTCTATAGTGAACCGACTTTGATTGTAAGTAAGAAGGGGAATGCAGTTCTTGTTTCTGAAAATGATTGGAATGCAATTCAGGAAACGGTATACCTTAATTCAATACCTGGAATGGTTGAATCTATAAAAAAAGGAATGGAAACGCCGATAGAAGATTGTGTATCAGAAGAAGATGTAGATTGGTAATTTTATGTACAGAATTGTCTATACTAAGCAGGCTGTGAAAGATATTAAAAATTTAAAGAGTGTCAGGCTCGACCAAAAAGCGAAGAAATTGATTGAAGTTGTAAAGAAAAATCCTTTTCAAAATCCACCACCTTATGAAGCACTTGTTGGAAATTTGGAAGGCGTTTATTCACGAAGAATCAATATACAGCATAGGCTGGTTTATCAGGTTTACACTGAACCTGTCCAAGTAGATGGAATTGCATATGAGGGAACGGTAAAAATAATCAGAATGTGGGCGCATTATGCTGGAATTCGCTAAGAAAAAAGCATCGATAGAAAGAAATATCTTTCTGAAGGTGCTTGTTCTATTTGGAATAAAGTTAAAAATTTCCAGATAATTTTATGATTATAAAAAAGTGTATTGCAAAAATACTAAAATCACATATAATATATTTGACAAGAGAACCGAGAGCTAGATGAAGCCTAGTTGCCGGTAATAAATTTACTATTTTTATCAAGAGATAGCCGTTCCTAAACTTTTCCGAGAGCAGGACGGCTATTTTCTTTACCAAGAACTAAAAGGAATCTAAGATATAAGACTTCTCATTGTCTCTAATTTATTTCTATCCCATAATTTAACACCAAGTATGGTGGAGTCATCTATTGCCTGTTGGGTGAAAAATTGATTGGTAATAACGACAGCAATATCTTTGTGATAAATACTTTTTCCGGTATAAACCTGTTGAATAATGGAATTTCCAATATTAACAGAGGAACATTTACATAGAATGGCATAGGTGATATCATCCTTTTCGGCTAAAATATCTATTCCGTGATTGCCATAGGCTTGTGTAGTTTCTATTTTAGAAAACCCATTTTGTTGTAAGAGAGAGATACAATAGTTTTCAAATTGTTTTCCATCCATATCATCAATGGAATTCAAATCTAATAAATTATTAGAAGAATTTTCACCCGAATTTAATAGAATCTGCTTAGCCTGGGATGGTGTATAGGTATGGACTAAGTCTTCCAATAAATCGATGGATAAATGTTTGGTTTCAAATTGGGAAAAGAACAGGAAGTAAATGCCTGCATTATTTCCGCGCATTAAAAGTTGAAGAATCGTGTTGTTATTTGAAAAATAGTTTTCTACTAAATGAAATTCTGAAACAATAAAAACTATTGCCGGAAAATGTTCAAAACCGTTTTTATTAAAATCATTGTAGTTTTTTAATTTATGGGCGGCAAATGTATGTAACCGTTCTGACATTTCTTTCATTAACCAATCGAAAACGGTAGATAATTTGACGTCATCGGAAACGACAGGAATAAAAAGTTGTGGTAAATCCTCATAGCTGAAATAAGATAAGTTATTTTTATCAAAAATAATTAAGCGCATAGTATTAGATGAATTTGATGAAATCAGACAATCTATCATTTCGTGCTGCACTTTTTCGCTACAATTGTAGATGAACGAATTTTGCATATTATTTAGTAACGCACCATCAGATGTAAAATCTGCAGAAATATTAAATTGTTGTTGAAGAATAGATTCTTCCAAAGGAATATTATTTGCAGATTCATTAGCTATTGGTGGTGTAGCAGGATAGCAATCAGAAGTAGTGGTATTTTCCCGATAGTCAAAGTTTTTTATGTAATCGTTAAACTCCTCTATATTCATAAGAATCTTACGAGGTTTTGTCTCACAATCGGGTCCTACTACACCTATTTCTTCTAATTGGTCCATGATTCTGGCAGCGCGGTTAAAGCCAATTTTTAAATAACGTTGTATAGTACCAATTGAACCGCGACCGTGTTCAATTAATATCTGACCGGCAGCAGATAGATAAGGATCTGCCTCAAAAGGATAGCTTATGGAATTTGTTTTATGATGAAATGTAGTTGTTGAGTTGTTGTTATACATAGCTCGTGTTCCTCCCTGTGTTTTGGTGTTAAATTTGAATCTAGAAATTATATTTTTTATTATAATCAGATGATTTTTGAGCAATTAGAAATGCTATATATAGATATTACTTTTCTTTTGGATGATGGTCAATAGGAAAGTGCAAGATATAGAAATTAGCTGAATAGTATTAAGAAAGGTGGAATTGTTGCCGATCTATTTAAATAGAATTGAAACAGAGGGGGATATGTATACCCACACCCCCCTCTGAGGAATTCTACAAACTCTTATAGAATATTGGAGTTGTGCAATGGACATAAAAAGAAAAAATTTTTTTCTACAGTCTGTTCGAGAAGAAAACGTGTTATCCTAGGATAGGAGGCTTTGAAGACCTCGCAGAGCACATATGTAGGAAATGTGTCATAATAATAATTAAGGAATTCTAGGATTGCGTAAATGGAAATTGCTAAAATAGTATCTTTTTTCATATTAAATCCTCCTCTTTTGGTAATTGAAAAATTATGTGTTATTGGCTTTGGTAAATAAGAATTGCACATACAATATGTACGAATCACCTTAATTTTTTTTGCTTTTCTACAAGGAAAAATGAGAAGTTTGGAAAATGAATGAAAAATACTGAAATTGCATAAAAATAAGAATGGATAAGTATAATAGAATTAATCTTGAATTGGACAATATAAGTCAGAAAATAAAAGTGAAAGAAAATAAAAATAATCACAATCACTAATTAAATGAGTGATTGTGATTATTTTTATAAGAATTTCCCCCATACGCAAAACCAAAAAGGGCATCCAGTTCGGGCAGCTTACCCGCTGCCCGTCACAGTACTGGGTCAGAATCGGCTGGCGGACGTTCGGGCGGGAAAGGTAGCTATTAAACATCTCATCAACGATATTGGAAATGTTGGAAAAAATGTTTCTGCCGTAGACAAATTTGTGGTCAAAGGCGGTAGAAGAAGTAATGGTAAAATCATAGCCTTTGTTCCGGTACCACTCCGTATACACCCGGTTCAGGGTAAAGGACATAATCGCTAAAATATTTGCACGGAGAGCAGCATCCGGCCAGGTAGCATAGATTTCGCTGGAGGCAACATTTTTGATGTAATCCCGGTAACGGACATAGTAGTCGTTGGCGGAAGAATCACTTGGCGGGCCGTCATGGACAATGACATATTCCGGGATGACAACACGGCTTAAGACAATCTCGCCGCTTTCAGTCATCGGCTTGATTTCATCCTCTGGGATTTTCGGCGGAAAATTCCCATAGAGAGTGTTGGCTGTTATAACAATATTTCGTTCCAGTGGATTTTCTATGGTGGCAGTTTCCATCCGGACATTTTGGATGGAAGTTTTATCCGGCAGAACGGAGATACCGGAAATATTGATGGGACGGTAGCCGGACGCATTTACCTGAATGGTATATTCCGAGTAAGGCTGGAATTCAGAAGGCTCCATACTATATTCTAAGGGGGGAGCCGGCAGTTCAACTGCTGCAGTCTGACCGGAAATGTCAGTTGATAGTTCTTCAATAATTTCAGTAGGATTTCCCGTATAGGAGAGACGGATGGAGGCATCTTTAATGGGGAAAAAGCCACGCTCTGTGGTGACATGAATCTTCAGTTGTCCTCTGTCTGTGGCTTTTTGCATATAAGAAAGGTTTGACATATGGAAACCTCATGATATTTATTCCATAAAGTATATGCCGGAAAGCGGGAAAACGTGTTATACTGTTGCAGAATGAATGGAGAGAAAACATGATAAATTATAAAATGATATTGCAATACGATGGCAGCAGATACAGCGGATGGCAGGTTCAGGGAAATACAGAGCAGACCATTCAGGGAAAGCTGCAGTCGGTATTGGAGAAAATGACAGGAGAAGAAATAGAGATACATGGCTCCGGAAGAACGGATGCGGGCGTGCATGCCATGGGACAGGTGGCAAATTTTAAACTTCAGAGCGCATATGAACCGGAAGAGATAAAGCGGTACTGTAACCAGTATCTGCCGGAGGATATTGTGGTATTAGAGGTATCCGAAGTACCGCTTCGGTTTCACAGCAGATTAAACGCAGTAAAAAAGACTTATTGCTACCGCATTTTCTTAGGGGAGAAGCCGGATGTATTCCGGAGAAAATATGTAACACCGGTGGCAGAAAACCTGAATATTAACAAAATGAAGGCAGCGGCGGAAGTGCTGCTTGGAACCCACGATTTTACTTCTTTTTGCGGCAACCGTCATTTCAAAAAATCGGCAGTACGGACGATTTATGAGATTCGGATAGAAGAGAAAAAGGATGAACTTGACATTTCTTTTACCGGAAATGGATTTTTACAGAACATGGTGCGAATCCTTACCGGAACACTGTTAGAAGTTGGAACGGGAAAGCGGGAAGTTCGTGAGATGAAAGAAATATTAGAGGGCAGAAACCGCAGTCTGGCAGGACCAATGGCAGCAGCAAAGGGACTGGTGCTCATAAATGTGGAATATGAATAGATAAGGCAGAGAAAGCTTCATGGAGAAATGGATTGAAATCAGAAAAGGCGGCAATTTCATGGAAATGGCAAAGAAATATGGAATTGACCCACTGATTGCCCGGATTATAAGAAACCGGGATATAATAGATGAAAAAGAAATTACAGAATATTTGTATGGTGGAAAAGAGACATTACATAATCCTCATTTATTAAAGGATGTGGATAAAGCTGCAGAAATTATTGCAGAGGGCATTGCAGAGAAAAAGACCATGCGTATCATTGGTGATTATGATATTGATGGTGTCAATGCAACCTATATTTTATTAGATGGAATCCGCCGGTGCGGCGGCAATGTGGATGCTGCAATCCCGGACCGGATGAAAGATGGTTATGGAATCAATGAGCATTTAATCGAGCAGGCATTGTCCGATGGAAAAGAACTTTTGATTACCTGTGACAATGGAATTGCTGCAATCAACGAGATTAATTTTGCAAAGGAAAAAGGAATGACCGTTGTGGTAACAGACCACCATGAGATTCCTTATCGTAATACAGAACAGGGAAAGGAATTTCTACGGAGCAATGCGGATGCCATTGTAAATCCCAAGCAGGCGGATTGTCCGTATCCCTGCAAAGGAATCTGCGGAGCAGTAGTGGCGTGGAAGCTGGTGCAGGTGCTTTATGAGAGAATGGATATTCCGGTGGAAGAAGCAGATATTTTTATTGAAAATGCAGGCTTTGCAACGGTGGGGGATGTCATGGACTTAACCGGAGAGAACCGTATTTTGGTAAAGCTTGGGTTAAAAGCGTTAGAGCATACGAAGAATCCCGGAATGAAAGCGTTGATTGCAAAAAACAAGCTTTCTGACAAGCCGTTGAGTGCATATCATATCGGCTTTGTATTGGGACCATGTATCAATGCCAGCGGCAGACTGGATACGGCAAAACGTTCCCTGGAGCTGCTGCTTGAGCGGGATGAAGTAAAGGCTTCTGCACTGGCAGGCGAATTAGTGGAGCTTAACGAAAGCCGGAAATATATGACACAGCAGGAGACACAGAAGGCATTGGAACAGATTGAAAAGGAAGGCCGGGAAAAAGATAAAGTATTAGTGGTTTACCTGCCGGAATGCCATGAGAGTCTTGCGGGAATCATTGCCGGAAGAATCCGGGAAGCCTATCAGAGACCGGTATTTGTACTGACCAGAGGAGAAGAAGGAGTCAAAGGCTCCGGTCGTTCCATCGAAGCCTATTCCATGTTTGATAAAATGACAGAAGTGGCGGAGCTGTTTACAAAATACGGCGGACATCCTATGGCAGCAGGACTTTCCATGCGGGAAGAAGATATTGATAAATTGCGGGAACAGATTAATCAGAAGGCAGAACTTTCTGAAGAAGATATGGCAGAGGTGGTAAGGCTGGATGCGGTGCTTCCGATGTCCTATTTTACGGTAGATACCATCCGGCAGTTAAGTGTGCTGGAGCCTTGCGGAAAGTCCAATACCAAACCGGTATTTGCAGACCGTAATATTAAGATTACGAGAGCCGGTATAGTGGGCGTAAACCGGAATGTGTTAAAGCTTCATTTGTTGGATTCAAAGGGGAATCCGGTGGCAGGAGTTTATTTTGGAGAAGTGGAAAAATTTCTTACATTTCTCAGTGAAAAGTTTGGCAGTGAAGAAGTGGATGCAGCTATGCATGGAAAAGAAAACAGCATACAGTTTGCAGCCGTTTATGAGCCGGCAGTGGACACTTACAGTGGAAGAGAAAGTGTACAGGCAATAATACGGCGTTTTCGATAGTCCGGCATACACAGGAAGCTTTCAGAGGCGGGTTCTGTAGGTGAAACTTTAGGAATTTAAGAAAAATTTAATAGAGTATTATGGTTTTTGCAGGACGCTTCGGTTGTAAAAAGGGCAGAATCATTGTAAAATATAAGGGATTTATAACATACAGGGGGTATATTATATGACGAAAGAGGAAGTGTTTTCTTTCCCTTCCGCAGATGGGCGAACCACAGTTCATGCAGTACGATGGACTCCGGAAGATGGAAAGTATCGTGCAGTTTTACAGATAACACATGGTATGGTGGAATATATTGAGCGCTACCGGGCTTTTGCAGAATTTTTAAATGACAATGGTTTTCTGGTGGTAGGTCATGATCATATCGGACACGGCGAATCCGTTGTATCTAAGGATGAATGGGGATTTTTTGCAGAGCATCCCAGCGATACGGTGGTTGCCGATATGCATACACTCCGGGAGATAACACGGAAAGAGCATCCGGGTGTGCCTTATTTTATGTTAGGACACAGCATGGGTTCTTATATGCTTCGGAAATATCTGGCGATACATGGAGAGGGGCTTACCGGTGCTATAATTATGGGAACCGGCTGTATTCCGGACAATACCACAAAGCTTGCCATGTTTATTGCAAAGCTGCAGGCAGCATTTTTCGGCTGGCATCACAGAAGTAAATTATTACAGAAATTATCTTATGATAAATACTATCATCAGTTTGACCTGACAGGAAAAGATGCTTCCAATAGCTGGCTGACCAAGGATGAAGAAATAGTAAAAACCTATTATGCAGACCCGAAATGCACGTTTGTATTTACAGTAAATGCTTATATGGGACTGTTTGAGGCAGTTCTATTTGACAACCAGAAGGAAAATATTGAAGCAGTTCCAAAGAGTCTTCCGTTATTCTTTGTATCGGGAGCAATGGATCCGGTGGGAGGCTGCGGCAGCGGCGTAAAGAAGGTATATAATAAATTTGACGCAGCCGGCAAAGAGGATATTACCTGGAAATTATATGACAACGACCGTCACGAAATCTTAAATGAGACAGACCGTGATGTTGTATATCATGATATTCGGGCATGGATGAATGTTCACCTTGCCTGAAAAAGGAGGAAAAAATGAAAAAACATATCAAAAAAATAATGGGAATGGGATTGGCATGTATGCTGTTTCTTGGAGTGCCATTTCAGGCATCCGCAGCAGAAGTGACCGGTACCTTATCGACAGAGACATCCGGGGAAGATGGTGCGGCAGACGGAGCGGATAACAGTTCCGATGCAGCAGCAAATCCGGACAGTGGAGCAGACAGCAGCACGCCGGATGCCGGAGCAGCTGCAGATAACCCGGCAGCAGCCAATGACAAAGCAGATGACAATGTTGTAATCAAGGAAAGCGACAAACCATATCTGGCATTGGGCGCAGACTTATCCGAAGACCAGAAGAACACTGTTTTAAGCCTGATGGGAATTGACCCGGCACAGCTTGGTAACTATGACGTAGTAACAGTAAGCAACTCTGAGGAGCATCAGTATCTGGACGCTTATATTCCATCTTCCCAGATTGGAAGCAAGTCCTGGTCCTCCGTTGTGATTGTAAAGAAGGAGAAAGGAAATGGAATCAACATTTCCACAAAGAATATTTCTTATTGTACCGTTGGTATGTATAAAAATGCACTGGTAACAGCAGGGATTGAAGATGCAGATATCATTGTAGCAGGACCGAAAAATATTTCCGGAACTGCTGCGTTGGTTGGCGTATTTAAAGCATATCAGGAAATGACTGGTAAAGAGCTTCCACAGGAAAATGTGGATACCGCATTAAATGAGCTGGTATTAACCGGACAGCTTGAAAGCAGCACCGGAGCAGATGCTGAGTCGGTAGAAGGTCTGGTAGCATACTTAAAACAGCAGATTGCAGAGAATGGCCTCACCGATGATGACAGCATTCGCAAAGCCATTGATGAAGCTGCAGATAAATTTGATGTGACACTGACCGAAGACCAGAAAGCACAGTTATTAGAGCTTTTGAAGAAAATCGGTGATCTGGACCTTGATGTGGACAGTCTTGTAAATCAGGCAAAATCCATTTATGATAAGATTGAAAACCTTGGTGCAGATGGAATCTTTGATAAGATTGGAAGCTTCTTCTCAAATCTGTTTTCATCTATTGCAGATTTCTTTAAGAATCTGTTTAGTTAAGACGGAATCTGTTATTGGCAGTTCAAAACAACTACTGAGATATTCTTGGTAGTTGTTTTTTGCTTTGCAGGAAATTGTTTTCCTGTAAAGTAAAAAACGCTCCGCAGATAGAAATAAGAAAACACATGTTTGCCAAAAAAATCTCCATGTGTTATACTAGCCGCAGGGCTTCTTTTGAAGCAGTTTTTAGAAAGAAAGGAATGGAACAATGGCGAAACAGGAAACATATGATGCAAGCAGTATTTCCGTACTGGAAGGACTGGAAGCTGTCCGGAAGAGACCGGGAATGTATATTGGAAGCGTCTCAAGAAAAGGATTGAACCATTTAATATATGAAATCGTGGATAACTCGGTAGATGAGCATCTTGCTGGTGTATGTGATACCATCCGTGTTACATTAGAGGCAGATGGCTCCTGTACCGTAGAAGATAACGGACGGGGAATTCCGGTGGGAATGCATAAGAAGGGCGTATCGGCAGCCCGTGTGGTATTTTCTACTCTGCATGCCGGCGGAAAGTTTGATAATGCAGCATATAAGACCAGCGGTGGTCTTCATGGAGTAGGTTCTTCCGTTGTAAATGCACTTTCTACTTATATGGATGTAGAAATAAGCAGAGATGGTTATGTGCATCATGACCGCTATGAGCGTGGCGTGCCAACGGTAGAGCTGGTAAACGGACTGCTGCCGACAATTGGAAAGACGAAAAAGACCGGAACAAAGATTAATTTCCTGCCGGACCCGGAAATCTTTGAAAAGACAAGATTTAAAGAGGATGAAGTAAAGAGCCGTCTCCATGAGACTGCATATTTAAATCCTGCTTTAACTATTATTTATGAAGATAGGCGTGGGGAAGAAGTAGAACATATTGAATATCATGAGCCGGATGGAATCATTGGATTTGTAAAAGAGATGAATCAGAATAATGAATGTCTCCATGATGTCATTTATTATAAAGGAGAATCTGAGGGCATTTCTGTTGAAGTGGCATTCCAGTATACAACAGAATTTCATGAGAATGTGCTGGGCTTCTGTAATAATATTTATAATGCAGAGGGCGGAACACATCTGACCGGTTTTAAGACAACCTTTACCCAGGTGATTAATTCCTATGCAAGAGAGCTTGGCATTTTAAAGGAAAAGGATGCAAACTTTACCGGAACAGATGTAAGAAATGGAATGACTGCCGTTATTTCTGTGAAACATCCGGACCCAAGATTTGAGGGGCAGACGAAAACCAAGCTTGATAACCAGGATGCGGCAAGAGCCACCGGAAAAGTAACCAATGATGAAATTCAGATGTACTTTGACCGTAACCTGGATACTTTAAAGGCAATTATCGGATGTGCAGAAAAAGCAGCAAAAATCCGTAAGACAGAAGAGAAAGCGAAAACCAATCTTTTAACCAAGCAGAAATTCTCCTTTGATTCCAATGGAAAACTGGCCAACTGCGAAAGCCGTGATGCCTCCAAATGTGAAATCTTTATCGTTGAGGGAGATTCTGCGGGTGGTTCTGCTAAGACTGCAAGAAACCGGATGTTCCAGGCAATTCTTCCGATTCGTGGAAAGATATTAAATGTAGAGAAAGCAAGTATTGATAAAGTATTGGCTAATGCAGAGATAAAAACCATGATTTATGCATTTGGCTGCGGATTTTCCGAAGGATATGGAAATGACTTCGATATCAGCAAGCTTCGTTATGATAAGATAATTATCATGGCAGATGCGGATGTGGATGGAGCACATATTTCAACGCTGCTTCTGACTTTGTTTTACCGGTTTATGCCGGAACTGATTTACGAAGGACATGTCTATATTGCGATGCCGCCTTTGTATAAGGCGATGCCAACTAAGGGAGAAGAGGAATATCTTTATGATGATGCCGCCCTTGCCCGCTACCGTAAGACACACAAAGGCTCCTTTACACTGCAGCGTTACAAAGGTCTTGGAGAGATGGACGCACAGCAGCTTTGGGAGACAACCTTAAATCCGGAAACAAGAATGTTAAAACAGGTAGAAATCGAAGATGCCAGAATGGCATCGGATGTAACAGAGATGCTGATGGGAACGGATGTACCGCCGCGTCGTAAATTCATCTATGATAATGCAAAGGATGCAGAACTTGACATATAAATTTCTATGAATCCGTAAGGAATTGCTGACGGCATATTTTTATGGATGTATGGGAAATGATAGAAACAGAAAATCAGGAAGGAATTGGATAGATTATGGAAACGAAAGAACAGATTATCCGCACCGAGTATTCGGAAGTAATGCAGAAATCTTATATCGATTATGCCATGAGCGTTATTATCGCAAGAGCATTGCCGGATGTCAGAGATGGTCTGAAGCCGGTACAGCGAAGAACACTTTATGATATGCACGAACTTGGCATCCGTTATGATAAACCTTACCGTAAATGTGCCCGTATCGTGGGAGATACCATGGGTAAATATCATCCGCACGGTGACAGCTCCATTTATGATGCACTGGTGGTAATGGCTCAGGAATTTAAGAAAGGCCTGCCACTGGTAGATGGCCATGGTAACTTTGGTTCCATCGAGGGAGATGGAGCGGCGGCGATGCGATATACCGAGGCTCGCCTGCAGAAGATTACCCAGGAAGCATACCTTGCGGATCTGGATAAAGATGTAGTAGATTTTGTGCCAAACTTTGACGAAACAGAAAAAGAGCCGGAAGTACTTCCGGTAAAGGTGCCGAACCTTTTGGTAAACGGAGCAGAGGGTATTGCCGTTGGTATGGCAACCAGCATTCCACCACATAATTTTGGCGAAGTCATTGATGGTGTCAAAGCATATATGAAGAATCCGGATATTACAACGGAAGAAATAATGAAATATATCAAGGGACCGGATTTCCCGACCGGTGGAATTGTGACCAACCAGGATGAACTGCTTTCCATTTATGAGACTGGAATTGGTAAGATTAAGGTTCGGGGAAAAGTAGAGATTGAAGCAGTAAAAGGCGGAAAAGAGCGCCTGATTATTACGGAAATTCCATACACCATGATTGGAGCCAATATTGGAAAATTCTTAAATGATGTCTACAGTCTGGTGGAGACTAAGAAGACAAATGATATTGTGGATATTTCCAACCAGTCATCCAAAGAGGGAATCCGTATTGTCATTGAGCTTCGAAAGGGAGCAGATGCACAGAACCTTTGCAATCTTCTTTATAAGAAGACAAAATTAGAAGATACTTTTGGTGTCAATATGCTGGCTGTAGCAGACGGAAGACCGGAGACTCTGGGACTGGTTCCGATTATCCGTCACCATGTAAAGTTCCAGTATGAACTTGCTACCAGAAAATATAAGACTTTACTGGCAAAGGAACTGGATAAGAAAGAGATTCAGGAAGGTTTAATCCGTGCCTGCGATGTCATTGATTTAATTATTGAAATCTTAAGAGGAAGCCGTAATATCAAGGATGCGAAAAACTGCCTGATGAACGGTGTAACAGAAAATATTAAATTCAAGACAAAAGAATCCGAAAAGAAAGCTTCAAAGTTAAACTTTACAGAACGTCAGGCAACAGCAATTTTAGAGATGCGCCTCTATAAGCTGATTGGTCTGGAAGTGGAAGCATTGATGGATGAGCATAATACCACATTAAAGAATATCGCAGAATACGAAGATATTCTTACCAACCGCAGTACAATGGCGAAGGTAATTATGAAGGAATTGGATGGTCTTAAGAAAAACTATTCCAGAGAACGCCGTACCCGTATCGACAATGTGGAAGCTGCTGTTTATGAAGAAAAGAAGATGGAAGAGATGGAAGTGGTCTTCTTGATGGATCGTTTTGGCTATGCGAAAACCATTGATGTGGCGGCTTATGAGCGTAACAAAGAAGCAGCAGACAGTGAGAACCGTTATGTACTTCATTGTATGAATACTGGAAAAATCTGCATCTTTACCAATACCGGACAGATGCATCTGCTGAAGGTAGTCGATTTGCCGTTTGGAAAATTCCGTGACAAGGGACAGCCGATTGATAATGTAAGTAATTATGACAGCTCTAAAGAGCAGTTGATTTATATCACGGATCTGGCAGCACTGTGTACGCAGAAGCTTTTATTTGGAACTAAGACAGCCATGTTAAAACAGGTGGATGGAAAAGAATTTGACGTAGCAAAACGTACCACAGCTGCCACGAAGCTTGCAGATGATGATGCAGTTATATTCGTAGCACCGGTAGAAGAAAATATGACTATTGTTATGCAGTCGGCAAAGGACATGTTCCTTAGAATCGCAGCAGATACGATTCCGGAGAAGAAGAAGGGGGCGATCGGAGTCTGCGGAATGAAGCTTGCAGCAGGGGATGAACTGACCAACATCTATGCACTGGGTGAGGAAGAACCGCCAGTGGTCATGGTAAAAGATAAAGAAATTGCATTGAACCGGCTTCATATTGGAAACCGTGCAACCAAAGGAGTAAAGAAATAAATTGACATATCAGCAGGCACTTGCATTTGTAGAAGAAACAAAAAAATATGGCAGTATATTAGGACTGGACAGTATTCGGGCACTGATGAAAGAATTGGGCGATGTGCAGGAAGACTTATCTACCATTCACATTGCAGGAACTAACGGAAAAGGTTCCGTTGGAGCAATGCTTCAGGCAGTATTGGAAGAAGCCGGCTTAAAGGTAGGCAGATATAGTTCCCCGGCAGTCTTTTCTTATCGGGAAATCTGGCAGATAAACGGAAAAGCAGTTTCCGAAGAAGCATACGCTGCCTTGATGGAAAAAGTAAAGACAGCCTGTCTTACACTGACAGAAAAAGGACTTCCGCATCCGACCTCCTTTGAGGTAGAGACTGCCGCAGCGTTTTTATATTTTAAAGAAGAAGCCTGTGATGTGGTGTTATTGGAAACCGGCATGGGGGGAAGAGAGGATGCAACCAATCTGATTACCCATCCCATTTGCAGTGTCATTACTTCTATCAGCATGGATCATATGCAGTTCCTGGGAAATACGTTATCAGAGATTGCATTTGCAAAGGCTGGAATCATAAAAGAGAACTGCCCGGTGGTATCTGCCTGGCAGGAAGATGCTGTGAAAGAGGTTCTTGTCAAGGAGGCAGAGCGGCTTAAAGCACAGCTGTACCAGCCGAAGAAGGATGCCATAAGAAATCTTTTGTATGATATGAATGGAATGCAGTTTGATTATGTAAGAGAAGATAATTCACAGTGGAAGATAAGATTCCCGTTGACCGGTGCCTATCAGGCAGCCAATGCAGCCTGTGCGCTTAAAGTAATAGAAGTATTGAAAGAGAAAACATTTCCGCAGCTTACCTTATCGGTGATACAAAATGGCTTCCAGAAAGTCTGCTGGAATGGGCGTTTTGAACGTGTTTTAGAGGAACCATTATGCATTCTGGATGGTGCCCATAATGAGGGCGCAGCACTGCAACTTGCAAAAACGCTGGAAAACTGTTTTACAAATCGTAAGATAACCTATATAATAGGGGTGCTTGCTGATAAGGCACATGAGAAGATTTTAAAGATAATGCGTCCTTATTCGGAAACTGTATATGCGGTAACGCCGCATAATGGCAGGGCACTTCCGGCAGAGAAGCTGTCGGAGGAAGCGAAGGCAGCAGGCTATCAAACAGTAATAACAGAACCTTTGATTGAAGATGCGGTAAGACATGCAATTGCTGAGAGCTCGAGAGAAGATGTGGTGCTGATATTTGGCTCCCTGTCATATCTTGCAGAGGCAAAGCAGGCTGTCATACAGTATCGGGAAGGACAGAAGAATGATAGATAAAGAGAAAGTGGAAGCAGGTGTACGGCTGATATTAGAAGGCATTGGCGAAGATGTGAACCGGGAGGGTTTACTTGAGACTCCGGATCGTATTGCACGGATGTATGAAGAAATCTTTGGCGGAATGGACATGGATGCCGCAGAGCCTTTAAAGAAAAGATTTCATGCCAGCAATAATGAGATGGTAGTAGAAAAGGATATTACTTTTTATTCTACCTGTGAGCATCATATGCTTCCATTTTATGGAAAAGCCCACGTTGCTTATATTCCAAATGGAGAAGTAGTCGGCATCAGCAAGCTGGCAAGAACCGTGGAAATCTATGCAAGACGGCTTCAGATTCAGGAGCAGCTTACGGCACAGGTGGCAGATGCACTGATGGAGCAGTTAAAGCCGAAGGGTGTCATGGTCATGATGGAAGCAGAGCATATGTGTATGACGATGCGTGGTATTAAGAAGCCGGGCAGCAGGACGGTTACTTATGTGACCCGTGGTATCTTTAATGAGGATGAGCGTCTGGTAAATAAATTTTTTCAGATGGTGCGTTAGATATGGTGATGAAATGGAATATGTAGCGAGACTTTTGCATCAGGAGCAATACCGGAAAACCGTAAAGAAAATTGCCCGTCTGGAAGCGGACAGAATCTATTGCAGACATAATATGGAACACTTTATGGATGTGGCACGTCTGGCACAGATTCGCAATTTAAAGGAGCAGCTTGGTTTGGATGAAGAGATGATATATCTTTATGCCCTGCTTCATGATATTGGTCGTATGAAAGAATATGAACAGGGAATCTCTCATGCAGCGGCATCTGCCGAATTTGCAGGAGAGATTTTTGCAACTATAGGCTATCCGAAGGAAAAAGGAGATATCATCTGCCAGGCAATTCTGGCTCACCGCAGAGAGACCTGCAGTGAGCTGCATGGGGAGAAATTATGGCAGACAGCATTTACACAGCTTATGAAATGGGCGGATAAGGCATCCCGTATGTGCTTTGCCTGTGAAGCAGCAGACAGCTGCAAGTGGAGTGAAGAAGAGAAAAATAAACCGGAGACCTGGTTTTAAGCTGTCAGGAATCCGTAAGAAGCTGTTGGTAGCAGGTTCTACAGACAGCATAAAAGGAGAAGAAAAATGAGAATAGGCAATCGGACATTTGACACAGCAAATCATACTTATGTAATGGGAATCTTAAATGTAACACCGGATTCTTTTTCGGATGGGGGAAGTTATAACCAGTTAGACCTTGCATTAAAGCATGTAGAAGAAATGATGGCACAGGGGGCAGATATCATCGATGTGGGTGGAGAATCCACAAGACCGGGTTATACAAAGATTTCTGATGAAGAAGAAATTGAGCGTACTGTTCCGGTGGTAGAAGCAATTGTAAGCCGTTTTGATGTGCCGGTTTCAGTAGATACCTATAAAAGTAAGGTGGCAGAGGCTAACCTTGCGGCAGGAGCACATCTTTTAAATGACATCTGGGGACTGAAAGCAGATGATAAAATGGCTGGCGTGATTGCAAAATATGATGCCGCATGCTGTCTGATGCACAACCGCAACGAAGCAGATTATAAGAACTTTATGGAAGATATGAAAAATGATTTACGGGAAACATTACGTCTTGCAAAGGAAGCGGGGATTCGTGAAGATGGTATTATGACAGACCCGGGTGTAGGATTTGGCAAGACTTATGAGAATAATTTAGAAGCTATCCGATGCGTGGGAGAACTGAATGAACTGGGCTATCCGGTGCTGCTTGGCACATCCCGGAAGTCGGTAATCGGTCTGACACTGGATGTTCCGGCAAAGGAACGTGATACAGCTACAGCAGTAACCAGTGCTTATGCCGTATGGGCACATTGCGGATTTGTCCGCGTACACAATGTGCGTGCCAATGCAGAGGCAATTAAGATGGCAGAAGCAATCAGGGATGGAGGATTACATGGATAAGATTATTATAGAAAATCTTGAGCTATTTGCAAATCATGGAGTGTTTCCGGAGGAGACAAAGCTTGGACAGAAGTTTCTAATCAATATGGAACTTTATTTACCAACCAGAAAAGCAGGATATTCGGATGATTTGACAGAATCGGTAAATTATGGAGAAGTCAGCCATTTTGTAACAGAATTTCTGACGACACATACCTATAAGCTGATTGAAGCTGCAGCAGAGCAGACAGCACGGGCAGTGTTATTGCATTTTCCGTTGATTCAGAAATTAAAATTTTCCATACATAAACCATGGGCACCGGTGGGACTGCCTTTATCAGATGTGGCAGTGGAAATAGAACGGGGCTGGCATAAGGTATATCTTGCCTTTGGTTCTAATATGGGCGACCGGAGAAAATATATTGAAGATGCCGTTGAAGAACTGCGGAACTTAGAAGACTGCAAGGTAGGAAAGGTATCTGATATCCTCGAGACAGAACCTTATGGCGGCGTGGCAGAAGGCGCATTTTTCAATGGATGTCTGGAACTTCATACCCTGTATACACCGGAAGAATTATTGGAGAAGCTTCATGCCATAGAAGCTCATGGCAACCGGGAGCGTAAGATGCGCTGGGGCTCAAGAACGATAGACCTTGATATTTTATTTTATGATGATGAAGTGATATCTACCCCGGAACTTACGATTCCGCATATTGATATGGCAAACCGCCTGTTTGTGTTAGAACCGCTGTGTGAAATCGCACCATATCTCTGGCATCCGGTGTTAAAAAAGACGGTGCTTCAGATGAAACAGGAACTGAAGGGCAGAAAAGACATTGTTTTATTTGATTTGGATGGAACCATTACCAATTCCAAGGAAGGAATAACAAAGTGTGCCCAGTATGCCCTAAAGGCATATGGTATTGACGAACCGGATGCAGATAAGCTTGAATTCTTTATCGGACCGCCACTTAAAAATACTTTTATGGAACATTATGGCATGGATGAAGAGACCGCAGTAGCGGCAGTAGCCAAGTACCGGGAACGCTATCATCCAACCGGTATCTTTGAATGCAGCCTTTTTGATGGCGTTGAGGATGCTTTGAAATCTCTCAAGCGAAAAGGCTATCGTATCGGACTGGCATCCAGTAAGCCGGAAGAATCCTGCCGGCGTATTTTGGAGCATTTCCATATCCTGTCCTATTTTGATGAAGTGGTGGGAGCCACAATGGATGGCAGAATAGACAGCAAATATGAGGTGTTGCAGGAAACGATAAAGCGGATGCATATTTATGATACTACCGAGGCAGTATTGATTGGAGATACCAGATTTGATGTGTCAGGAGCCAAAGAAGCACATATGGACTGCATCGGTATCACTTATGGATTCGGAACGAAAGAAGAGTTGCAGGAGGCTGGTGCAAAAGCAATCTGTGACAGTATTGAGGAGGCGGCAGAATATATTGAAAGATTATAAGCTACTTCGCATCTGGGAAGTGATTTATCCCATCGGTATTTATTTTGTAGTAACAAATGTTGTGATGTTTGTGTTAAATCTCATGCATACAATGACCAATGAAAATTATATGATTTATCAGATTATTGCAACGGTGATAGCATTTCCCTTTATCTATGCTTTCTATCGGAAAGAAGATGGCGGGAAAATGGCAAATCTGCCACGAACCATTTTATTTGCAGCAGCCGCAGGCTTATTTGGCGTAGTGTTAAATAATCTTATCGAATATACCGGCTTAAAAGAAACATCGCAGAGCTATCAGGATGTAAGTGCTGCTTTTTACGGAAGTACTCTGGCATTAGAAATCCTTGGAACCTGTATCATAATTCCGTTCTTAGAGGAACTTCTTTACCGTGGCATCGTTTACCAGCGTTTGAAAGCGTTTTTGGGAGTGAAGACAGCAATTGTATTATCGGCAGTAATATTTGGAGCCATGCATTTTAATCTGGTGCAGTTCCTTTATGCCACAGCGGTAGGACTCTTGCTGGCAGTCATCATGGAACAGGAAGGGCTTGGCGCAGCCATGGCAGCCCATATGGTAACGAATCTGGTATCGGTACTTCGAAGCGAGACAAAGCTGTTTCATTTCATGGATGCATCCATGACGGGAAGCGTCATATGCACCGTGGTGGAGAGCGTGCTGATAGTGGTGTTGCTTGTGCTGGCTTTCCGTGGTGGAAAAGAGAAGTAAAATCTGGTTAATTGAATAAATTGTAAAAATAAAAGGAATCTAATTTTGATAAAATTCCCCTTTGGTAGATAAGGTAAATGTTCTTAGTCTACTTAAGGGGAATTTTTTTGAAAAAATGGAGAGAAACTGGAAACATGAGAAGCTAAAAAGGTAGAAGGTATTCGCTGATAGATATGACAACTATCCTGGATTGCTTGTTGACACCTGTACCCTAATAGGGTATAGTATGGGTAGAAAAATTATTAGAACTGGAAGGTACACTATATTATGAAAGAAGATACAATACTGGTGGAAATAACAAAGATGAGAAAGGAAACTGGATTAAGTCAGAGCCGGTTTGCAGCATACTTTGGAATACCAACAAGAACGTATCAAAAATGGGAACAGAAAGAAAATACGCCAGCTCCATATATTCCGGAAATGATGAGTTGTATACTTCATCTTGAGAAAAGAGTAAAGGAGTTGGAGGAGAGACTTTCTAAGTATGAAGAACCGGGGAAAGATGTTGCAGAGGTCCAATAGAATAGAAAAATTTGTGGATGATGTAAAAAGTATTACAAGATTGGATGATTTTGGAAAGTATTTAACTTTTTTATTGGAATTAAATATTTATACATTAAATGTGAACCGAAATTTTTTCGATATTTCGTTAATTCGGAAAGAGGATGGATGTTATTTATATTGCCCGATATTTAATAATGAAACAGCATATCTTTCGGATACGCAAAACAAATATCCATTAGAAAAGAATATTAATACACTTATAGCCGAGGTATGTAATAAAATCTATTCAAGAATATGTGAAATAGATGAACATCAGAAAATAATACATCCAGAGTTTTGCTGGGATGATGTCAGAACAGAATGTTTTTAATGGCAAGGTATAAAAGGCATATATGTGAGTGCAACTAATTTTAGTTGCATCTGCTGTGAGCAGGGAGTATAATATAAAAGGAGAAGAAATTTATGAGCAGAAAGGATAAATTATTAGAGAAACTTTTGCAGAAGCCAAAAGATTTTACCTTTGATGAAATGGTATCATTACTTTCCTATTTGGGATATGAATTAAAACAGGGAGGCACTGGTTCAGGGGTAAAATTTATAAAGGATGGTTCTAATGAAGTGATAAATTTTCATAGACCTCATCCTAATGGGACATTAAAACGCTATATTTTAGACCAGGTGATTGAAAAACTAAGAAAGGATGGCGTATTATGAGTGACTTACTATCATACAAAAATTATAATGGTACAGTAGAGTTTTCGAAAGAAGATAATTGTTTATTTGGTAAAGTAATCGGTATTAAATCGCTGATTTCCTATGAAGGGGCATCCGTAAAGGAATTAGAGCAGGATTTCCATAATGCAGTGGATGAATATCTTGAGGATTGTAAGGAGAGAAATATTGAGCCAGAGCAACCTTATAAGGGGACTTTTAATGTAAGAATTAGTCCGGAATTGCATAGAACTATTGCAATCTATGCTATGGAGCATGGAAAAAGTTTAAATGCTGCGGTGGAAGAGGCAATCGACAATATGGTTAAGCTGTAGTATTTGTTATATTATAATTGACAAAAAAGAAAAGCTGATGGGAGGAATCATTATGAAGAAAAGATTAGCGATGATTGTAACAATGTTGATGGTAACAGTAAGTATGGCAGCCTGCGGCGGGAAAAAAGATACTACCGCTGATAAGGAATCTGTTATAAATACAGAAGCTACCGAAGAGGTAGCAGAGGCAGAAGAGCCGGCAACGGAAGAATTGGAAGCAGCTACAGAGACAGAAGAGCCGGAAACAGAGGCAGTTGCAGAGCAGGAGACCACTGGAAAACTGGAGAGCAATACTTCCAGTGCAGAGAATACTGCAGCACAGCCATCTGACAATAATACAAGCAAATCAAATAAGAGCAACAGCAATTCCGGCAATAAGGCAAGTGCAGGCAGTACTGCATCAGCCGGAACAACGACCAGTAATGCCAGTGGAACAACTGGAAGCAGTAATAACACCAATACTTCTGACAATAGTGCAGCTCCGGCACATGTTCATACCTGGGTGCTGCATGAGGGCAGCGGTCATTATGAGACACAGGTTGTTAAAGAAGCCTGGGACGAGCCGGTATATGAAACACAGGCAAAAACAATTTGTAATCAGTGTGGTGCTGATATAACGGGAATAATTGACCAACATGCACAGGAAAGCGGTTATACTTGTGGAAGAAGCTATAGGATAGATTATGTACAGGTTCAAACAGGAACCGTTCATCATGATGCGGAAACAAAACAGGTATGGGTACAGGATGTAGCACCTTATGCACAGTGTAGTGGATGTGGAGAAATTGGACCGGTAGGTTCCGGTATATCCATTAATTAATGAAATAGATTTTATATAAAGATGGTAAGAGAAGGATTCAAGGTAGTTTTACTTTGAGTCCTTTTTTTATAGATACTTGTACCGGAATCCGGTACGTATAGCTTAGTGGAAGGGAGGATAGAAAACAAAATATAAAGGTAACTGGGAACTGATAATGCTATCGGTTCTTTTTTTGTGCGTGTAATGAGGAAAAGTCTGTACTTGTACAGGACTTTGACGAATACCGTAACATCTTGTGAAAAGTATTTTCACAAGGATATGCTTTCTTTTAGCAAATGGAAGGAGGAAAATAGAAAGTATGAAGAAATTTAGCGTAAAACAAAAGTTAAAAGCGTTCCTGGCTGCAGCATTATGTGTCTGTATGGCAGCCAGTCCGCTGACTGCTTTTGCGGAAAGTTTACCGGAGCAGGAAGAATCGATTCTTTCAGATAACTTTGATGAACTGGTACGCAAGGCGGCAGAAGAAAACAAAGAGCATGAAGCGGAGCAGATTGCTCTTAACAGTGCCGATGAGGGATTGGTAGTTAAAACTTATGCCTCTGGAAACTATGATTTTAATGTAGATTTAACTGTAGAAAAGACGATTAATTACAATGGCTATCAGACACACCAGTATAGTCTTTCGGATGGAAACGTAGTTTGTTGTCTGGAACCAAGTAAAGCAAATCCGAGCAATGGACAATATACAACTTCCGTATCCAATGATGCACTGCTTTCAGCAGTAGCCTACTATGGATATGGTGGACCGGGATATGAAAGTGATAAGGGTATGTACAACATGCTGCAGGAGAATGTTCGTCCATATGCGTATGTTATTACCCATATGGCTTTATCCTGGGTGTATGATGGCTGTAGTGATGATTCTGATGCCTTTAAGGGGAATGCAGCTACTGCAGATGGTATTAAAAACATGGTAAATCTTATGGATATTGATGCTTATTTGTCTTTTCATCGAAATACAGATATATAATAAGGGCTGTTTAGGGGCACTGGGAATTTCGTTTGATATACTGGCAACGCTGGCACAGGGATGTGCCGGTGAGGTGCATATGAACATGGATGTGAATTTGCACCGGTTGCCGGATAGGTAAAAAAGTATATCGAAATTCCCAGTGCCCCTTACAGTCCTTATGTAATATCCGTATTCGATGAAAAGGCAGATACACTCAAAACCTTCCTAAGAAATTCCAGAATAACATAGAAACAATTCAGACACAATTTAAAATAGCGGGCAAATTCAAAAGGCTTATGAAAAAATATTTTCAACAAAGAACACGTTGAATTGTTTTGATAAGCCTTTTTTATATGCAAAAAACTGATAAATATAAATACAATAAAAGAATATAAAATGAATTGTCTAATAATCAGACAATAGCAAGAAAAAAACTATTGCAAAGTATATTACGCCGGGTGTAAACTTAGTTCAGAAAATAAAAGCACTTTAAAGCAGCAGAGTGCAGGTAACAAAGTAAGACAGAAAATAAAGAGAAAGCAGAAAGGGAACGATTATGACAGAACAGTGGAATGAAAGTACAGCAGTAGCACAGGGTATGTATAATCCGAATTTTGAACATGATAACTGCGGTATCGGAGCTGTGGTAAACATCAAAGGTATCAAATCCCATGCGACGGTAGAAAATGCTTTAAAAATCGTAGAGAACTTAAAGCACAGAGCTGGTAAGGATGCAGAAGGAAAAACCGGTGACGGTGTTGGTATTCTGCTTCAGGTATCACACAAATTTTTCTCCAAGGTAGCAAAGGAATCAGATATTGAACTTGGTGGAGAAAGAGATTACGGTGTCGGAATGTTTTTCTTCCCACAGGATGAACTGAAACGGAATCAGGCAAAGAAAATGTTTGAGGTTATCGTGGAAAAGGAAGGAATGAAATTCTTAGGATGGAGAAAAGTTCCGACTGACCCGGATAAACTGGGACAGAAAGCAGTAGACTGTATGCCATATATCATGCAGGGATTTGTAAAACGTCCAGCTGAAGTAGCCAAGGGACTTGATTTTGACCGCCGGCTGTATGTGGCAAGACGGGTATTCGAGCAGTCCAATGATGACACTTATGTAGTATCCCTTTCCAGCCGAACCATCGTATATAAGGGAATGTTTTTAGTAGACCAGCTGCGTCAGTTCTTTGCAGACCTTCAGGATAAAGATTATGAATCTGCAATCGCAACCGTACATTCCAGATTCTCAACCAACACCAATCCAAGCTGGGAGAGAGCACATCCGAACCGTTTCATTGTACATAACGGAGAGATTAATACCATCAAAGGTAATGCAGATAAGATGCTTGCCCGTGAAGAGACCATGGAGTCCGAAGAACTGAAAGGGGAACTGCAGAAAGTCCTTCCGGTTATTAATTCCGAAGGTTCTGACTCAGCAATGTTAGATAATACCTTAGAGTTCTTAGTAATGAGTGGAATGGATTTACCACTGGCAGTTATGATTATGATTCCGGAGCCATGGGCAAATAACAATACCATGTCCCAGAAGAAGAAAGACTTCTATCAGTACTATGCAACCATGATGGAGCCGTGGGATGGACCAGCCTCCATTCTTTTCTCAGATGGAGATGTCATGGGAGCTGTTCTTGACCGTAATGGATTAAGACCTTCCAGATATTATATTACCGATGATGACCAGCTGATTCTTTCTTCCGAGGTCGGAGTACTTGATATTGATCCGACCAAGATTGTTGTAAAAGAAAGACTTCGTCCGGGTAAAATGCTCTTAGTAGATACCATCCAGGGAAGAGTCATCAATGATGATGAATTAAAAGAGTATTACGCAAGCAAACAGCCTTATGGTGAATGGCTTGACCGTAACCTGATTAAACTGGAGGATTTAAAGATTCCAAATCAGCGTGTTCCGGAATATACCAAAGAAGAGCGTCAGAGAATGCAGAAAGCATTCGGTTATACTTACGAATCACTGCGTGAAGCAATCCTTCCGATGGCATTAAACGGAGGAGAAGGAACTTCTGCAATGGGTATTGATACTCCGCTGGCAGCACTGGCAGGAGACCATCAGCCACTGTTTAATTATTTCAAACAGTTATTTGCACAGGTAACAAACCCGCCAATTGATTCCATTCGTGAGAAAGTGGTAACATCAACTACCGTATATATCGGAGAAGATGGTAACCTGCTGGAAGAAAAGGCGATTAACTGCCAGGTATTAAAGGTAGATAACCCGATTCTTACCAACACAGATTTGATGAAAATTAAAAATATGAAAGTAGAAGGCTTCAAGGTTGTGGTTCTTCCTACTACATATTATAAAAATACAAGCCTGGAAAAAGCATTGGATCATCTGTTTGTAGAAGCAGACCGTGCATACCGTGACGGTGCAAATATCCTGATTCTTTCCGACCGTGGCATTGATGAGAACCATGTGGCAATCCCATCCCTTCTGGCAGTATCCGGTTTGCAGCAGCATCTGGTAAAGACCAAGAAGAGAACTGCAGTTGCCATGATTCTGGAATCCGGTGAACCAAGAGAAGTACATCATTTTGCAACATTGCTTGGTTATGGTGCTTGTGCAATCAACCCATATCTGGCACAGGATACCGTAAAGCAGTTAGTAGACGAGCATATGTTAGACAAGGATTACTATGCAGCAATCCATGATTACAATCAGGCAATTATCAGTGGTATCGTAAAAATTGCTTCCAAAATGGGTATTTCAACCATTCAGTCTTATCAGGGTTCTAAGATTTTTGAGGCAATTGGTATTGACTCCGCAGTAATTGATAAATATTTCACAAATACCGTAAGCCGTATCGGTGGAATTACACTGGAAGACATTGCAAAAGATGTAGATACTCTGCATTCTGCAGCCTATGATCCATTGGGATTAGAGACAGACCTTACTTTAGACAGCAAGGGACGTCACAAGATGAGAAGTGGCGCAGACAGCCATCTTTACAATCCGGCAACCATCCACCTTTTACAGGAATCAACCAAACGTGGAGATTACAACCTTTTCAAACAGTACACAGATCTTGTAAACAGCGAAGAGCGTGATGCAAATATTCGTGGACTGATGGATTTCAATTTCCCGAAAAAAGGTGTTCCGATTGAAGAAGTAGAAAGCGTAGATTCTATTGTAACAAGATTTAAAACAGGTGCGATGTCCTATGGTTCTATTTCCAAGGAAGCCCATGAAACACTGGCAATTGCCATGAACCATTTACATGGTAAATCCAATACCGGTGAGGGTGGAGAAGATCCGGACCGTATCGCAAGTAAACATACAAGCTTAGACAGATGTTCTGCAATCAAGCAGGTAGCGTCCGGCCGGTTTGGTGTAACCAGCCGTTACTTAGTCAGTGCAGAAGAGATTCAGATTAAGATGGCACAGGGTGCAAAACCTGGTGAAGGTGGACACCTTCCGGGCAAGAAAGTATATCCTTGGATTGCAAAGACAAGACTTTCCACACCGGGTGTATCCTTGATTTCGCCGCCACCTCATCATGATATCTACTCCATCGAGGATTTGGAGCAGTTGATTTATGATTTGAAGAATGCCAACCGTGATGCAAGAATTTCCGTAAAACTGGTATCAGAAGCAGGTGTGGGTACAGTCGCAGCCGGTGTTGCCAAAGCAGGAGCGCAGGTAGTATTGATTTCCGGATATGACGGTGGTACCGGTGCAGCACCAAGCAGTTCTATCCATAATGCAGGACTTCCTTGGGAACTTGGACTTGCAGAGACACACCAGACTCTGATTATGAACGGACTTCGTAATAAGGTAAGAATCGAGACAGATGGTAAGCTGATGAGCGGCCGTGATGTAGCAATTGCTGCATTGCTTGGAGCAGAAGAGTACGGATTTGCAACTGCACCGCTGGTAACCATGGGATGCGTGATGATGCGTGTATGTAATCTGGATACCTGCCCTGCCGGAATCGCAACACAGAATCCGGAGCTTCGGAAACGTTTCGCGGGAAAACCGGAATATGTAGAAAACTTCATGCGGTTTATTGCAGAAGAATTAAGAGAAATCATGGCGAAGTTAGGCTGCCGTACCATTGATGAAATGGTAGGAAGAAGTGACCTTCTCCGGGTAAGAGAGGATTTGACAGACCGGGAAAAAGAAATCGACCTTTCCAAGATTTTGAATAACCCGTTTGCAGGACCAAAGGAGAAAGTTACATTTGATCCAAAACATGTATACGATTTCGAACTGGAGAAGACCAAGGACGAAACTGTACTGTTAAAACAGCTTTCTTCTGCACTGGATAAGAAACAGAAGAGAAGCATTGATGTAGAAGTAAGCAATACAGACCGTTCCTTTGGCACCATCTTTGGTTCCGAGATTACAAAGAAATATGACGATACTTTAGAGGAAGATACCTTTATCGTAAAATGTACCGGTGCCGGCGGACAGAGCTTTGGCGCATTCATTCCAAAGGGACTTACCTTAGAACTGGTAGGAGATTCCAACGATTACTTCGGAAAAGGACTTTCCGGTGGAAAACTGGTTGTCTACGCTCCGGCAGGTGTGAAATATAAGAAGGATGAAAATATCATCATCGGTAACGTAGCACTTTACGGTGCAACCAGTGGTAAAGCATTTATCAGTGGTGTGGCAGGAGAACGTTTCTGCGTACGAAATTCCGGAGCTTCTGCAGTAGTAGAAGGTGTCGGTGACCATGGATGTGAATACATGACCGGTGGCCGTGTGGTTATCCTTGGTAAGACTGGTAAAAACTTTGCAGCCGGAATGAGCGGTGGTATCGCTTATGTATTAGATGAGGACAACGACCTTTATACCAGAATCAATAAGGAAATGGTATTCTCAGAAGAAGTCGGAAACAAATACGATGTTATGGAATTAAAAGATATGATTAAAGAACACGTAGCTTTGACCAATTCTGAAAAGGGAAAAGAAATCTTAGATAACTTCAGTGAGTATCTGCCGAAGTTCAAGAAAGTAATTCCATACGATTATAATCGTATGTTAATGGCAATTGTTCAGATGGAAGAAAAAGGATTGTCTTCCGAACAGGCACAGATTGAAGCATTTTATGCGAATACAAGAAATTAAGGAGGGGACGCAAAATGGGAAAACCAACAGGATTTATGGAATATGACAGAGAGAATGCAGCAGCGGTTGCACCAAAGGAGCGTATCAAGAACTTTAACGAGTTCCATACCCCTCTCTCAAAAGAAAAACAAAGAGTACAGGCAGCACGTTGTATGAACTGCGGCGTGCCGTTCTGCCAGGCTGGTATGAATATCATGGGAATGACCAGCGGATGTCCGCTGCATAATCTGGTACCGGAGTGGAATGACCTTTTGTATACCAACAACTGGGAGCAGGCATATAACCGTCTGACCAAGACCAACAACTTCCCGGAATTTACCTCAAGAGTATGTCCGGCACTTTGTGAAGCAGCCTGTACCTGTGGACACTGGGAAGACCCGGTAACCTGTAAGGCAAATGAGCATGGAATCATTGAAAATGCCTATGAAAAAGGATATGCGGCAGCAAAACCTCCAAGAGTCCGTACTGGAAAGAAGGTTGCAATCATCGGTTCCGGTCCTGCCGGACTTGCAGCAGCAGACCAGTTGAATAAAAGAGGACATTCCGTTACTGTATTTGAAAGAGATGACCGTGTCGGTGGACTTTTGATGTATGGGATCCCGAATATGAAGCTGGAAAAATGGGTTATTGACCGTAAGATTAATATAATGAAAGAAGAGGGTGTCGAGTTTATTACCAATGCCAATGTTGGAAAAGACATCAAGCCGGCAAAACTCTTAAAAGAATATGACCGTGTCATCTTAGCCTGTGGAGCAAAGAATCCAAGAAACATCAAAGCTCCGGGCAGAGATGCAGAAGGCATTTACTTTGCAGTAGATTTCTTAAAGGCAACTACCAAGAGCCTTTTAGATTCCGAGCTTAAAGATAACAAATATATTTCTGCCAAGGGAAAGAAAGTAGTTATCATCGGTGGTGGAGATACCGGAAATGACTGTGTCGGAACTTCTATCCGTCACGGCGCAGCCGGTGTCATCCAGCTTGAAATGATGCCAAAAGCACCGGATGAGCGTGCAGAGAACAACCCATGGCCGGAGTGGCCAAGAGTCTGCAAGACAGACTACGGTCAGGAAGAAGCAATTGCCATGTTCGGTTCCGACCCTCGTATTTACCAGACAACCGTAAAAGAGTTCTTAAAAGACAAGAACGGTAAGCTCTGCGGATTAAAAACCGTAAAATTAGAGGGCAAAAAGGATGAAAAGACCGGACGGATGCAGATGGTGGAAGTACCGGGCTCCGAAAGCAAGTTAGATTGTGATCTGGTTCTGATTGCAGCAGGCTTCCTTGGAACAGAAGATTACATTGCCAAAGCATTCGGCGTAGACTTAAATGCCAGAACCAATGTGGCAACAGAAGCCGGTCATTACAAGACCAACGTGGAAAATGTCTTTACAGCAGGAGATATGCATCGTGGACAGTCCCTGGTTGTATGGGCAATCCGTGAAGGAAGAGAAGCAGCCCGTGAAGTAGACGAAAGTCTGATGGGATATTCTTATCTTTCTGTACAGTAATGAAAATTACAATATAATGATAGAAGAAAGTCGTCTGACTATGGTGACGCCGGAAGGTGAACTGTGGCAGGCGGCTTTTTCGTGGTTGACACATTCTGCTTTTGGGGCATAAAATAACCCTTGTGACAAAAAGAGCGAGAAGAAAACAGCGAAAGGACATAAAGAGAATGAGCAGGAAAGCAGTATTTTTTGATATTGATGGAACATTGTGGGACGAGCATTTTGTGATACCGGAGAGCACAAAGGAAGCAATCCGGAAGCTGCGGGAAAATGGACAGCTGGCATTTCTCTGCAGCGGAAGAACCAGAGCATTTATTCAGGATGAAAGATTGCTGGCACTGGGATTCGACGGAATTGTGGCAGGCTGCGGTACCTGGATAGAGATGGATGGAAAAACACTTTTTTATAAAAAATTAGAACAGGAATTGATAGAGGATACCATACATATATTAAAAGAGTATGGAATTCCTACGGTATATGAGGGAAGCCGGAATTTGTATATGGATCTGGAAGAATTTGAAGAAGACCCTTATGGCTTGAGACTAAAAGAGACATTGGGAGAGGATTTGCTGCCGGTAACGGGAAATGAAGCAATTATGGAAATCAGTAAGTTTTCCTGCTCCACACCGGATGATGCTTATCTTAAGGTACTTTCCCATCTGGAAGAGAATTTCACACCGCTGGTGCATGATGCGGCATGCGCAGAGTTTATTCCAAAAGGATTTTCCAAAGCGTCCGGCATCGAAAAAACCTGTGAACTTCTTGGTATTGAGAAAGAAGATACCTATGCATTTGGAGACAGTATCAATGATGTGGAAATGTTAAAGCATGTGCAGCATGGAATTGCCATGGGAAATGGTACCAAAGCAGCAAAAGAAGCAGCGGATTATATCACAGCACCATTGCACGAAGACGGCATTTATAAGGGATTGGAGCATTTTGGACTGATTTCATAAACAAATCTAAAAAAAGTATTAAATCGTTACAAATTGAAGAAAGTGAGAAAACGAGAGAAAAAACGAGATATTAAGAGTAAATATAAGGAAACAAAAGAAAAATAAAAAATGGTCAGGCTTGCGAAAAAGAGACGCAGAAACTATTATATGACTATCGGTTAGCACTCGGCTTGAATGAGTGCTAATAAAAAAGAAAGAAAACAAAGAGACCGAATCAAGGAGGCAATGAATCATGAAATTAGTACCATTATCAGACAGAGTTGTATTAAAACAGTTAAAAGCAGAGGAAAAAACCAAATCCGGAATTATCTTAGCAAGTGCTGCACAGGAGAAACCACAGGAAGCAGAAGTAATCGCAGTTGGTCCTGGCGGAGTGGTAGATGGCAAAGAAGTTACCATGCAGGTAAAAGAAGGACAGAAGGTTATTTATTCTAAATATGCCGGAACAGAAGTAAAACTGGATGGCGAAGAATATATCATCGTAAAGCAGAATGATATTCTTGCAGTAGTAGAATAATCGAATTGATAATTGGTAAATAAAACAAATAATAAAATAGGAAAATAGAAGAAAGAGGTAAGAAATTATGGCAAAGGAAATCAAATATGGAACAGAAGCCAGAACAGCATTAGAGGCTGGAGTTGATAAACTGGCAAATACAGTCAGAGTAACAATCGGACCAAAAGGAAGAAACGTTGTACTGGATAAATCATATGGAGCTCCATTAATCACAAACGATGGTGTTACCATTGCAAAAGAAATCGAATTGGAAGATGCATTCGAAAATATGGGCGCACAGCTTGTAAAAGAAGTAGCAACCAAGACCAATGACGTCGCCGGTGATGGTACTACAACAGCAACCGTTCTTGCACAGGCAATGATTCAGGAAGGAATGAAGAACTTAGAGGCTGGTGCAAACCCAATCGTTTTAAGACGTGGTATGAAGAAAGCAACTGAAAAAGCAGTTGAAACAATCGCAGCAATGTCTTCTAAAGTAACCGGAAAAGACCAGATTGCAAAAGTTGCATCTATTTCCGCAGGTGATGAAAGCGTTGGCAACATGGTAGCAGACGCAATGGAAAAAGTTTCCAATGATGGTGTTATTACCATTGAAGAGAGCAAGACCATGCAGACAGAGCTTGACCTGGTAGAAGGTATGCAGTTTGACCGTGGATACATTTCCGCATATATGTGCACAGATATGGATAAGATGGAAGCAGTTTTAGATGAGCCGTACATCTTAATTACCGATAAGAAAATCAGCAACATTCAGGAAATCCTTCCACTGTTAGAACAGATTGTTCAGTCCGGTTCCAGACTTCTTATCATTGCTGAAGATATCGAGGGTGAAGCTTTAACTACATTGATTGTAAATAAACTGCGTGGAACATTTAACGTTGTAGCAGTAAAAGCTCCAGGATATGGCGACAGAAGAAAAGAAATGTTAAAAGATATCGCTATCCTTACCGGTGGTCAGGTAATTTCAGAAGAAGTTGGCCTGGAATTAAAAGATGCTACTATGGCACAGCTTGGCCGTGCAAAATCTGTTAAGGTTAAGAAAGAGAACACCGTTATCGTTGATGGTGAAGGAAATAAAGAAGAAATCCAGGCAAGAATCGGCCAGATTCGTGCACAGCTTGAAGAGACAACATCTGAATTTGATAAAGAAAAATTACAGGAAAGACTTGCAAAACTGGCAGGCGGCGTAGCAGTTATCCGTGTTGGTGCTGCAACAGAGACAGAAATGAAAGAAGCAAAACTTCGTATGGAAGATGCTTTGAATGCAACAAGAGCAGCAGTCGAAGAAGGAATCATCGCAGGTGGCGGTTCTGCATACATCCATGCATCCAAAGAGGTTGCAAAGCTTGCTGAGACATTGGAAGGTGATGAGAAGACCGGTGCAAAGGTTATCTTAAAAGCATTGGAGGCTCCATTGTATTACATTTCCGCAAATGCAGGTCTTGAAGGTGCAGTTATTATTAATAAAGTAAAAGAGTCGGCTCCTGGTATCGGATTTAATGCAGCAACAGAAGAATATGTAGATATGGTAGAAGCTGGTATCCTTGACCCGGTTAAGGTTACAAGAAGTGCTTTGCAGAATGCAACATCTGTAGCATCTACATTACTTACAACGGAATCTGTTGTAGCAAATATCAAAGAAGATGCTCCTGCAATGCCGGCAGGAAACCCAGGTATGGGAATGATGTAATAAGAAAATAAAATATATTACTGAAAAGTAAGGATAGAGAGCTCCTGGCTGCGGATAATGCAGTCAGGAGTTTTGCTATGCAGTTTTTTTCCTGATGTTAGTTTTTGGGGGCAGTTGTTTTGATTTGCAAAATATGTTACAATTATTTCATTGTGTAACATGAAGTCTGAATAGCAAGGAGGAAGAAAAATGGGAAGGGTAGTTATTCTTACAGACAGTTCCAGTGGAATTCGTCAGGCAGAAGCGCAGCAGTTAGGGATTAGCGTATTACCAATGCCTTTTTTTATAAATGGTGAAACACTGTTTGAGGATATCAATCTGACACAGGATACATTTTATGAGCATCTGACAGATGGAGCTGAGATTTCAACATCCATGCCGGCAGTAGGAGACCTTACAGACCGTTGGGATGAGCTTTTAAAAGAATATGATGAAATAGTATACATTCCTTTATCCAGTGGATTGAGCAGTTCCTGTGAGACAGCAACAGCATTATCTTCAGATGAAGAGTATGAGGGCAAGGTTTTTGTAGTAAACAATCAGAGAATTTCTGTAACACAGAAACAGTCCGTATTTGATGCAATCAGGCTGTCAGAGAGTGGCAAGAGCGGAAAAGAGATTAAAGATATTTTAGAGGATGCAAAATTCCAGTCCAGCATTTATATCATGGTAGATACCCTTTACTATCTGAAAAAAGGTGGAAGAATTACACCGGCAGCAGCAGCACTGGGAACATTGTTGAAATTAAAACCGGTATTACAGATTCAGGGTGAAAAGCTGGATGCTTTTGCAAAAGCCAGAACGGTAAAGCAGGCAAAAAGCATTATGATAAAAGCAGTAAAAGATGACTATGCATCCCGCTTTAAGGAGTGTCAGGATGAGATGCAGCTTTGTATTGCATACACTGGAGATATAAGTGCAGCGATGGAATTCCGCAAAGAAGTGGAAGCAGAATTTGGAATTACAGACATTATGATGGATCCGCTTTCTTTAAATGTATCCTGCCATATCGGACCGGGAGCATTAGCACTTGCCTGTGCTAGAAAATTATAAGATTTAAAGTGTAAATTCTTGGTAAAATTGATTGACCAACCACAAAATATTGTGTAGAATTGAAATAGTTTAACTTGTTAATGTATAAAAGCAAGTAACATATCATAGTAAAACCAAGGAGGAAAATGAAAATGGCATTTTGTGGAAATTGTGGCACACAAGTGGGTGATGATGCAGATTTTTGCCCGAATTGTGGCCAGAAATTAAAGGGGGAGATGGAACAGCCGGCAGAGCAGGCAGCACCGGTACAGGAACAGCCGGCAGAGCAGGAAACACCAGTACAGGAGCAGCCGGCAGAGCAGGAAACACCAGTACAGGAGCAGCCGGCAGAGCAGGCAGCACCGGTACAGGAGCAGCCGGCAGAGCAGGCAGCACCGGTACAGGAGCAGCCGCAGCAGGGACAGTTCCAGAGTCAGCCGCAGCAGGGACAGTTCCAGAGCCAGCCGCAGCAGGGACAGTTCCAGGGACAGCCGCAGCAGGGACAGTTCCAGGGACAGCCGCAGCAGGGACAGTTCCAGGGA